>JBHJNX010000062.1:0-70339 GCA_050330335.1 Pleurocapsa sp.
CTAAATCCGCAGGATCATCGCATCCACCCGCGCCAGCCGGTCGGTAAAGCACAAGGTTGCCATTATTAATAGTGAGATCGCCAATGTCAGATGCGGTAATATTGCCCTGTTGTAACCAAAGAGCAGGAACAAGACTTTCTAAATCTCCAATAACCCCACTAGCTGGATCGCTAGCATTTATACCAATGGGTATTTCTACTTGTACTCGAGCAATGCTATCGTTACTAATTTTTCCTTCAACGGTTAGAATGCCTCTAGCGTTATTATTTGCATCACTGGTTAAATCTAGTTGACCGTTTTCATCAGTAGTTAGGTCGCCATCATTATCATATACATAGCTGACTAATCGATAATCTCCAATATTACCGCTACCATCGTTAATAGGATGCCATTGAGTAGTATCACTTTTGGTACTGACATCACTATCACAAACTTGCGGTTGAGTAGCAGTATCATCTACAGTTGACCAATCATCACTATTGTAGACAGCTAAAACGCGATTTCTGTTAATTAGCTCGCGATACTGAGCGATGCCTACTTCTGCCATTGCTAGTGCTTGAGAAGAACTCTTGCTACTAAGAGATGTCAGATTTTCGTCACTAGATTGAAGTACATGAACTGCACTGAGTAAGATCATTATTAAACCCAGTGCCACAACCAAGGGTAGAGTAAACCCTTCATCTCTAACGCGACGTTGTAATAATATTTTGAATAATAAGAATTTCATCTACAGACTTATACATATAAAGACATCAAGATGCAAATTCTAGTGTGGCTTAAAAAAAAAGATTTCGCTGCGATCGCGATCGTTGACAAATACAAAAAAATCTATCTAGTGGATGTGGGCGTAAAGAATAGTAATAAATAATTATGCTTGATCGAGTCGGAAAGATATCTTACCCAACCGAACTATAGGTTAAAAGCCCCTAATCATATTAGCGCGATACAAATGGCGGGAGGCGGATTTGAACCACCGACCTTCGGGTTATGAGCCCGACGAGCTACCAGACTGCTCTATCCCGCGTCACTTTTTCTAGAATAGCACACCTAAATCATAAAGTCTAGGTTTTTGACTATTTTGTTAGCAAACACCAAAAAAAGCTAAAAGGTTAAGGAACTAAGACATTTGTCCTCAACCTTCTACAGAATTAGAATTATTTTCTCAAACTAGACTGCTTCTAAATTTTTCTCTCCCGTACGAATACGAATAATTTGATCTACGGGATGAATGAAAATTTTACCATCCCCGATTTCACCAGTTCGAGCAGCAGCGATGATTTTATCAACTACCATATCTACCTGAGAATCTTCAATTACGATTTCAATTTTGAGTTTTTGTAAAAATTCGACAGTATATTCAGAACCTCTATAGCGTTCGGTTTGACCTTTTTGACGACCAAAACCTCTCACTTCGGAAACTGTCATTCCTACAACTCCAGCGTTAACCAGAGCAATTTTAACTTCATCTAGTTTAAAGGGTCGGATAATTGCTTCTATTTTTTTCAACGTTTCATCTCCTCTACGTTTATGTATAAGTTGAGCTAGGTTTATCTATAAAATTAGCTTGTAGATTTACAGCTAATATTATTCCACGATCGCTCTAAAATTACTATTGTTCGATCGCTTTGTCTGTTTGCAGTTTAGCTATTATACAAAAAACACTTTATTAAAATTTCTTTAGGAATTAGCGATCGCCCAATAAACAATACATATGTATTGCTTGAAGTCTGTTTAACTGTTAGTGGTTAATTGTCGGATGCGATTTCCGGGCCAGTATATTTTATAAGCTTTACCGACAATTTTTTCTTGAGGTAGAAATCCCCAAATGTGGGAATCAAAACTATTATTGCGGTTGTCTCCCAAAACAAAATAACTATCCTTGGGAACTGTAATTGTGGGTAAATAGTAATTTGTTGGTTCGCTGATGTAGTTTTCCATAATTGGTTGATTGTCAAGATAAACTATGCCATCTTCGATTCTGACAGTTTGATGGGGAATGGCAATAACTCGTTTGATGTAAAATTCTGCTGGCTTAGTATTCGCGGCTATTTCTAATTGTCTGGCTGATTCTGTACCCCGAAAAACAATAATATCTCCAGATTGAGGTTGATATTTTTGATGTTTATCAACTAAAACTCGATCTTTTACCTGTAAGGTAGGTAGCATTGAGGTGCTGGGAATAATAAAAGGCTCAATTTTAGTTTCAATGAGATTGGGTAAATAACTATTAACAATTCCAGAAACAAGAATTAATAAAGTTATAACTTTCAACAAGGGCTTAGTATTATATTTTTGTTGTCTCTTTTCTGATAAATTTCTGGGAGTAGAAAAATAAACATTATATGTAGAAAAAGCAGTAAGTAAAGGAAGAGCTACTAGCAAATAATTAGAAAAGCGATTGTATAAAGAAATAACAATAGTAATCGTCAATAAAACCAGAGCCAAAAAGTTTTTTTGAATATATAGATGTCCCAAACCAGGTATAATTCTCGATAAAAATAAAGCATACCAAGGATCTTTATTGAGACTGCGGTTTAAGTAACACCACGATTGAGAGGATTTAGGAATACAATAATAAGCATCAAATAAATTAGCAAAGTAAATAATAATTAAAATAAAAATCAACAACAAGGCAATGATTGTATTTCCCTGAGGATTGTAAATCGACCAGAAAGCAATAGTTAACAATCCAGATTGAATGATAATTAAACTTAATCCTCTTAAGTATTTTCTCCCATAAATTTGTCCTAACCCAGGAAAGAAAAGAGATAAATTTACTGCTAACCAAGGCTGTTTGTCAATGTTGAATAACAACAATTTTGCACCATTAATAATACTTCATCTTCTATAATCGCTTCTTTTTCTGATAATTTCCATTCATTGAAAAAGCAATAGCCAGATTGTATTATCTACTAAGACAAAATCAATTTTTACTTTGAATTTTTGAGCAATTCAAGCTTATATCAATTTTAATAAATTGGAGGAACTCAGTTTTACCCGTACTGCAAGGGACGGTTTTTACTGTAGCGAATCAGGAATGATTGTTATTTACTTTTCGTTACAATCTTTTTAAGACTAGACAGAAGACGCTTAAATAAACGGCTAGGCTCTAGCATTATATAAAGACGAAAATATAAAAAATCTTTTATTTGAATTTCGTCAGGGGCTGACATCGCCCTGTTAAATTTAAGAGTTGGGTATGATGGGATTTCCCTGATATAACCCACCTCGCTCATCATCAATAGGAGGACATCCTAATGAATGGCAACATTCGTATTGGTAATTTATTTGGTATTCCCTTTTACATTAACCCCTCGTGGTTTTTTATTTTAGGATTGGTAACTTTGAGTTATGGTTCTAATTTAACTCAATTCCCAGAGCTTACCGGTTTACTTCCCTGGTTATTGGGATTTGTTGCTGCATTACTGTTATTTGCTTCAGTTTTAGCCCACGAATTGGGACATAGTTTTGTAGCGATCGCCCAAGGTATTCCCGTTAAATCCATCGTGCTATTTTTGTTTGGTGGATTAGCTACCCTAGAAAAAGAATCGGAAACCCCGTTGCAATCTTTCTTAGTAGCGATCGCTGGCCCACTGGTTAGTTTATTGTTATTTGGTATCTTTGCTTTTATTAGCGTTTCAGTACCTCTAGCCACACCTATTAAAGCGATCGTTTCTCTGCTTGCTTCAATTAATTTAATTTTGGCTTTATTTAATATGATTCCCGGCTTACCTCTAGATGGAGGTAATGTCCTCAAATCTATAGTTTGGCAAATTACGGGAAACCCCAATAAAGGTGTGATTTTTGCCGGTAGAGTGGGACAATTTATCGGTTGGTTAGGAATTGGAATTGGAATCTTATCCCTACTGGGAATTAGTTCTTTCGGTAGCATTTGGACATTATTAATCGGTTGGTTTCTTTTGCAAAATGCTGGTTTCGCCGCTCAGTCTGCTACAGTACAGGATAAATTGAGTAACTATACAGCAGAAGATGCCATAATTCCCGACAGTCCGATTGTTGATGCGAATCTAACTATTAGAGAATTTGTCAACAACTATGTTATCGGTAACGATCGCTGGAAAAAGTTTTTAGTAGTTAACGAAGCCAGACAATTAATCGGCGCATTGGCTTCAGAAGATTTAAAAACCGTCCCTACTTCTCAGTGGAATGACATTACCATCATCGAACTAATTCAACCTCTAGAAAAGCTGGAAACCGTACCCGCAGATTTATCTTTACTCGAAGTCGTCAAAAAAATTGAAACCGAAAACATATCTGAATTAGCGGTAGTCAGAAGAGACGGCATAGCACTGGGTTTGTTAGAAAAAACTTCAATTTTGAAGTTAATGGAACAACAAACAGAAGGTAAAGTCAAACCAGTGGTAGAAGATGCCGAAAAACCAGAAACCACTTATATCAATTGATAATGTAGTCAAGTAGATTGCTGTCTTTACATAGAAGATAGCAATCTTAGAATGTCAGTAAGACTAAGATGGAGAATTTTTCTTCACTCTCACTCTTAACTATAAGCCGTTATGTATTTAAATTAGTTACTTGCGATTGAGTAGAGGGAGTAGAGAAAGAAGACATTAATTACTAACAAGTAGATTCACAGTTTAAATGCACATTAACTTAGTTAATCACCAAGTAAGTGTTAAGGAAGCATGAGGAAAAAGCGATCGACGATCTTGCCTCAGAATGTGGTTTTGCTAATCAAACCCATTCTCCCCAGCATACAGGTTATGACATCTAAAGCCTATCAGGAGAATTGAGATATGGTTTTTTCCTGTTTGTCAACTAATTCTACTTCTATCTGACCAACGGTCACCCGCAGGCACCTTCGTTTGACGGAGGTGTACGGGTGACTGAGATATTTTAATTCTGGCTCAGTCGTAGAGTCAGAAGAGGCTTTGATTTGCTGTTTATGCTCATCCAAAATTCTGAAAAATTGATGAATCATATTTGCACCTACTACACCTAGTAAATAAGGAGAGGCGGCGGTTAGCGCGATGGCAACAGGTGGACAAGCAGTTGCTACAGTTGTTATTGTTAAAGCTGTTACAGCACCAACACCAGCACCAATTCCTGTTTCTTTCGCTGTTTCTTTCGCTGCTTCTTGAGTAGATATTTCGCCTCTAACAACTTTTAAACCGTTTTTCAATGCAGAATAGGGCAAAGTCGTAATCGCACCGATTGCTGCTCCTCTGGGTGCTGAATAAATGCCAGCTTTTAACGCTCCACCTAGATTATCAAATTGCGCTTGAACATCTAATTTAATTTGCTCTGGACGAGTCATATGGCGATCGCCACGAGCGCGGTTAATAGATTTATTTTCCCACTTAATATTATCAGAATGATTAGAACCTCCTTGATGGTGAGATTTGATATGACTGGCATCTTTATCAGACAGGTATTCTTTAACTTTATGAGCAGCAGATTGTCCATCTACACCTGCTCTTTGAGAAGGAGGAATTTTATCTAACATTTTTTGCATTTCAGAAGTATTTCGTCCTGCACCCTGACGAATTCCACCTCTGCGTAAATGATTGATTTTTTCTGGAGTAAACTGGCGGATATCTTTTAATTGAGCATGATAAACTTTTGAATTTGCAGTAGTATTAAATACTGAATTGCGTTGAGAATTGTTAGACATTTATTAAGAAGAGTTTAAAAGTTTTTTCTTGATTTTACAATGTAACTTATCTAAATACATCAGTAAAAATACAAAAAAAACATATTTTTTCTATGAATTAATAGCCAGATTGTGAACCTATTTTATTCAATTTATTTCACTACCACATTTAATTAGTCTACTTCCTGAGCATTTTTCCAACTTCATCAATTTTTGACAAATGGAATTAAGGTTTTTCCAGTTCCATCTAGATACAGCAGTAGTATAGTTAAAACTCTTAAAGGCTAAGGATTGAAGGTGAATTAGCTAGCCTCCCTACTAAAAAACAATCCCCTTACCTAAGAAAAACCACTAATTACAAACCCTAACTTAGAGAGTAAATTGGAAATACAGCCAATTTAAATTGGCTGAATATTAGCCTAACTCTAAGTTTTTTTATGTTTTCTATTTATATACTCACCTATAACGAAGAAATAGATATAGCCGATTGTATTGAATCTGCTTTATTATCTGATGACATTATTGTAGTTGACTCGTTTAGTAGCGATCGCACGGTAGAAATTGCTTCTCGTTATCCTGTCAGAGTTGTCCAACATGAATTTATCAGTCATGGTAAACAACGCACCTGGATGCTCAATTCGATTGAAACTAAACATGAATGGGTTTATATTTTAGAAGCCGACGAACGCATGACCAGAGAATTATTTAACGAATGTTTGGCGGCGATTGAAAGTAACAAAGCGATTGGTTACTATGTCGCCGAAAAGGTAATGTTTATGGGTAAATGGATTCGTCACAGTACCCAATATCCCCGCTATCAGATGCGCTTATTCCAAAAAGGCAAAGTTTGGTTTACCGATTACGGTCATACTGAACGGGAAGTATGTGATGGCGTTACTGATTTTCTCCAAGCCAGTTATCCCCACTATACTTCTGGTAAAGGTTTAAATCGCTGGATTGACAAGCACAACCGCTATTCTACAGACGAGGCTACAGAAACTATCCAACAACTAGAACAAGGAGAAATTAGCTGGCGGGATTTATTATTTGGTGCATCGGAAGTAGCCAGAAGACGCGCCTTAAAAGATTTATCTCTCCGCTTACCTCTCAGACCTCTGATACGCTGGTTTTATATGTATTTTATTTTGCGGGGTTTTCTCGATGGTAAAGCCGGTTTTGCTTGGTGTACCTTACAAGCCTTTTATGAATACCTGATTTTATTAAAAGTAGAAGAAATACAGCAGCAAAATCAATGGCGTTCTCAAGCGATCGATCTTTCTAAAATAGTTAATAGTTGATGGTTAATTGTTTACTGATTACTGAAAAAGCTGATGGATATTTTCTTTTCCTCGATTTTTTGGTTGTCACCAGTTGCTTTAATAATTCATTTGGCTCTTACAAAAGAGCAGTCTAAGGCTGATAAACTCAAAGTGGCTTATCTTTATGGCAGCTTGTGGGCGATCGCTTTAATTTATTATTTGGCTAGATTTTTATCTGATAAATGATCAATGATAAATGGTAATTTTGAACTCAAATCTATGACTGCTGAAAGCTCCGAAAAGCCCAAAACAAGAGAAAATAGAGAATAAGAAGCTTGATTACTTAATTAAATTTAAATTCATGCAAATTTATCTGGATTATAGTGCTACAACTCAACCCCGCACCGAAGCGATCGCTGTAGCCCATAAAATATTAACTGAAGAATGGGGTAATCCTTCTAGTTTGCATAACTGGGGACAGAGAAGCGCGACTGTCTTAGAAACTGCTAGGTTACAAGTTGCCAGTCTCCTCAATGCTGCAAATCCAGAATCTATTGTATTTACTTCTGGCGGTACGGAGGCTGATAATCTAGCGATTTTGGGAGTAGCCAGAAATTATCAAACTCCCCAACATATTATTATTTCTAGTCTCGAACATTCGGCAATTAATGAACCTACCAAACTCTTACAACATTTAGGTTGGCAGGTAACTAAATTACCTGTGAACAGTCGGGGTAGAATTAATCCCCTCGATTTACAAGCTGCCATTCAACCCAATACGGTTTTAATATCTATAATTTATGGACAGAGTGAAGTGGGAACTCTACAACCCATTGAAAAACTCGCTCAAATTGCTCGCGATCACGCCATTCTCTTTCATACCGATGCCGTACAGGTTGCGGGACGCTTACCCATTAATGTAGAACAATTGGGAGTAGATTTACTTTCTCTTTCGGGACATAAAATCTATGGCATTCAAGGTGCAGGAGCTTTATACGTCCGGGAGGGGGTGAATTTAGTACCCTTACTCGCTGGTGGCGGACAAGAACATAAGTTGCGCTCTGGTACTCAAGCACTACCCGCGATCGCTGCTTTGGGAGTTGCTGCCGAATTAGCTGCCAGAGAAATGAAAACTGAAACCTCCAGATTGATGGGTTTGCGCGATCGTCTTTTCGATCTATTGGCAGATTGTCCCTGTTTAGAAAGTACAGGCGATCGCTTTTACCGTCTACCCCATCATGTCAGTTTTATTTTAAGCGATCGCTTTTATCGGGAAGCACCAGATATAACGGGAAAAACCATCGTCCGTCAGTTAAATTTAGCAGGAATTGGCATTAGTGCTGGTTCTGCCTGTCATAGCGGTAAATTAAATCCCAGTTCAACTTTACTAGCGATGGGTTACACCCCAGAATCAGCTAAAAGAGGTATTCGTCTAACTTTAGGAAGAGATACTACTGAAGCCGACATCGACTGGACAGCAATGGCACTCAAGCAAATATTATGCCGTTTAATACCACCTTTGGTTTGTTGTAGTTAAAAACATTAACTATTGACTAATGAAGCCAAAATCGTGGCAAATAATTCTGGTATTATCTATTGGTGTTTTGGCTGTTTCGATGGCGGCGATATTTGCCCGTCTGTCGATGGAAGCTGGAGGCAAGCAAAGTATTGATTTTAGTTTGTTTCTGGCTGCATCCCGTCTGGTTATTGCTGCCCTAATTTTACTTCCTACTTGGAGAAAGATACCCCAACTTCAAGTAAGTCCCTCTGCATATTACTATGCGATCGCGGCGGGAATTTGTCTGGCATTACATTTTGCTACCTGGATTTCTTCTCTGGCTTTTACTTCAATTGCTGCTTCTACTACTCTTGTAACTACTAATCCGATCTGGGTGGGGTTGTTATCCCGTTGGTGGCTGAAAGAGAAACTAAGCCAACAGAGTATTTTAGGAATAGCTATTGCTTTAACTGGAGGAATATTGATTGCTTTGGGGGATGCCGATAGTAGTAGCAGTTATAGTAACCCGATTTTAGGGGATATTTTAGCTCTTGTTGGAGCGTGGATGGCTAGTTTATATATTATTTTGGGTTCGCAAGCACAACAGCAAGGATTGAACCTGAGTAATTATATTGCGATCGCCTATTCTAGTGCCGCTATAATTTTATTGCCATTACCCTTATTATTTCAAGGAAGTTATTTAGGATATCCTCTTATAGTTTATTTATATGTATTATTAATGGCGATCGTTTCTCAGTTATTCGGACATACTAGTTTTAACTGGGCTTTACGCTGGATATCTCCTAATTTAATCAGTTTAACTCTCTTGCTCGAACCGATCACTTCAAGCTGGTTGGGATTTATTATATTTAATGAAATTCCCTCTCGGTTAGTATTTATTGGCGGTTTAATCCTGCTAACAGGAGTAGGAATCAGTCTTTTAGGAAAAAAAGAAAAACGAAGATCGCTGGATAATTGATAATTATTTTATTTTGACATGAATTTATTATTTCAATCTACCCGTCGCCGTTTGGCTCTGTGGTACACAATTGTGACTGCGGTATTATTACTGTTATTTGCTACGGGAATGTATGTTTACGTTCGCAGTACCCTAATCGATCGCATTGATGATACTCTGAAGCACGTAGTTGAAGTAGTAGATCGTTCCTTGGTGATTCAGCCGCTAGCCGCTACAGAAGGAAGGTATGGAATAAATATCGATGCTAGTTTCACTCATAATGCCAATGCTGTAGAAGACGACCGTATTGATTTAGAATGGTTCAATCCCCAAGAAGAATTACTTTGGTCTACTTTTGAACAACCTATCGATTATCCCCTACATCCCAGTCGTAACGGGGAAACAGTCTATCTATCGGGCGATCGCATTTATCGTCAGATTGTCCAGCAAGTCTCACTAGAACATCGCGTCTTGGGTTATTTACGAGTCAGTCATCCCTGGTTTGAAGTTACCAAACCGATCCGTCAGTTACTGAGAGATTTAATTATCGGTATTAGCTTAATGGTATTGTCTGTAGCTGCGATCGGCTGGTTTTTATCGGGAATTGCCATCGAACCAGTGCGTAATTCTTACAACAGTTTAAAACAGTTTACCGCCGATGCCTCCCACGAACTTCGCAATCCCATCGCCACTATTCAAACTAATGTCCAGATGGCACTAGCTTATCCGGAGGCCGAACCACAACTACAGCAAAGACAACTTCAAATTATCGAACGCCTAACTCAAAAATTGGGACGTTTAGTTAACGATTTATTATTTTTAGCACGTTCCGATAGTGGTATCGTGGAATTAGATTGGCAACCAGTACCTTTAGATGCCTTATTGATTGAAGTCATCGAAGAACAACGAATTTTTGCCGAACAAAAAGGTTTATTTCTCTGCTTACACATTGCCGAACCAAATTTAGAAGCAGAAATCGGCAACAATATCGATCCTGAAGAAATTTTTACCATTAACGGCGATTGGGATCGTCTGTCCCGTTTGTTTACTAATTTAATTGCCAATGCGATCGCACATACCCAAAAAGTTCCGCAAGAAACATCTACATCCGATTCTCAAGCTTTCCCGGTTGCTGCTGTAGAAGTAGAATTAAAGGCGATGGAACGAACTCCCAAAACTATGAGGATTAGAGATGTCAATCGTCAATTAATCCTACAGGTAAAAGTTAAAGATACAGGTAGTGGTATTCCCGAATCTGCTTTACCTCATATTTTTGATCGGTTTTATCGTGTAGATGCGGCTCGTTCTACTCAGCGTCAAATCGATACTCCAAGCGGTGCGGGTTTAGGATTGGCAATTGCTAAAGCCATTGTCGAAAGTCATCATGGACAAATTACCGTCAGCAGTGTTTTAGATCGAGGTACGACTTTTACAGTTACTCTACCCCGTGATTGATTTAATGTTTAATGTTCGATGAAGATTGATAGCGAGCAACCTTTTGTCGAACTTGAGGATTGTACAAACGCAGATAATTCCAATAATTACCAAACACCCCTTCTACATAATCTTGGGTTTCGGGAAAGGGAATTTGTACTACAAAGCGATCGCTATCTTTGATGTTGTATTGATTTAACCACTGATTGACATTACTGGTTCCGGCATTATAACTAGCGATCGCCAGGAGAGAATCATTGTCATAACGATGGTGGTTGTGAGCCAGATACCAAGTACCGATTTTAATATTATCTTCTGGTTCAGTCAGAACATGGTTGGGAAGATTAATCTGTTGAGCAACCCAATCAGCCGTAGCTGGTACGATTTGCATTAAACCCACCGCACCCACTCGCGAATTAATTTCAGGAGCAAAAGTAGATTCTTTTCGCATTACCGAAATTACTAATAAAGGATTTATTCCTTGTTGTGCGGCATATTTGAGAAGATCTTCCCGATAGGGGAAAGGAAATAAACCATACCAATAAGCAGGAGTTTTACGTAAAGCTTCCCATTGCTGAATATCTTGAGGATCGTCTCTGGTAGCTAGTTGCCAAATTTCCTGCATTCCCTGACTATAGTAGCCCAGTTTGAGTAATAACAACCCTTCCGTAAACTGTTCTTTAACCGTCGGTTGTTGCGATCGCTCTATTTCTCCTTGTAATAATGTCCAAGCATCTCGATATTGTCGCAAAAAATATAATTCTTGTAAGGCTTCTGAACCTATCGGTAGAGGGTAATAGGTTTCAGTAAAATCTAAATTGGGTTTTTGTTGACGTACCGTAGTGAAATCTCCTACATCCCAACCTAACAGCACCGCAGCACGCCACGCCCAATAAGATTGAGGATACAAGGCGATCGCTTTTTCCCAGGTAGAGCGAGCTTCCTCCACTTTACCCAATTCTGTTGCCCATTTTCCCGTCCAATAAAGAGCTTCAGGAGCAAAATCTAAATTGAGTTCGGATTTAACTACAGGCTGCATCCAATGCCAGGCTTCTTGTTTATTGCCCTCTGCGGCTTGTTGTTGGGCAATTTTCCAGCGATAGGCGGCGGCAGTAGCACTATGGGAGTATTTATTCAATAACTCTTGTTTGGCAGCTTCGGCGGCGGCAGTTTTACCAAAAGCATTGTGAATTATGGCTTTAGATCCCATGGCTTGAGGGGCAAATTCGGGAAACAGGGTGATCGCTCGTTCTAAATAGACAATGGCTTCATCTCCACCAGAAATACTCGCCAAATCCAGTAAAGCTGCACCTGCTTCTCTAGCATCGTGATATTCTCGCAATAACCTTTGATAGGCTCTCTTAGCTTCTGCTGTATTGCCATTAAGATGAAAACCCCGTGCTGCGCGATATAAATTACGAGGTGTAGAGGTAGCTAAAGTATAAGCATCAGCTGCTTTGCGATTTTCTCCGTCTCGCCAATAACCGTCAGCGATCGCTTCCCAATCTTCTGGAGTTAAGTGAGCAGGATATTGCAACACCAAGCGATCCCGCATTGCTACTAAATCTTGATCTCGACTGTACTTAGCTAAAATCGATAACCATTCAAACTGCTGTGGATTTTTCTGTAACTGTTGCAGGGCGATCGCTCTGGTACGGGGGTGATAGGGGAATTGTTGGATTAATTTATCTCGATAATTACTGTAATCTGGGTTCAGCAAACTCCAAGCATCCACAACTACGGGAGAATCGGGATAAGTTTGAATTAAATAAGTTAAAGTTTTCTGACACTTAGACTCTTGTTGGATTTGCCGATATGCTTGCGCCGTTTTTAATAAAATTTGAGGAGCGAGGAGGGCATACTCTTGTTCTAATCCCACCAAATATTCTAAAGCTGCCGCCCCCTTTTTTTGTGCCAGTAAATCCACTGCTAATAAATAACTCGCTCTAGGGCGATCGTAGGATAATTTGGGCTGGTTAGCAATTTCTGTCAGCACAGAAGCTCTCGATTGGGGAGATTGAGATAATAAAGGAATTAAAGCCGAAGATTCTCTAGGCTCTTTACCCAGCCGTTTGCTTTCATGGTGAGAAAATATTAATTGACAGCTAAAAATAACCAAGACACTCAAACTACTCAAAGCGATCGCCCGAAGCAATTTCTTATTTTTTAGGGATAGCATCGAGAATTTGCGAGAATTTTGCGAAGTTTTGGCAGATAATTTAGATTCCAACATAAATTCAGTAAGCAGCTTGTTCGGTCATTAGATCGTAGGTAAGAGAAAAAATCTAACCTATTTATTTATTACCTATTACCTATTACCTATTACTTATTCTTTCCCTTCCTCTTTTTAAAATTGGAACTATGGTTAATTACCGTGCGTCATTGCTCGTAACCAAATATTGAAAAACATTGGTATCAATTTATGTTTGACGATAAATACTTTAAATCAGCTACTTCTCTCTTAACAGCCTTAACTCTTAGTACGGTGGCTGTTACTACTTTAGTTAATATAACTCCTGCACAGGCTCAACTTTTTCCTTCTCAAGGACAGTCAAATCCCTATCCGTCGAGAACTAATAATAACAACTACAGCCTGGGTGTCATTCCCAGGGGAGTTGTCATTCCTGTAGGATACGTACAAGAAAAAATTCTTGTGACCCCAGAAGAAACAGTTCCCATAACTTTGTTTGTTGCTGCCAATATTAGAGACCGCAATCGTAACACTTTAATTCCCTATGGTACTGAGGTGGTCGGGCAGATCGAGCCTGCGGGTAATGGTTCTCGTTTCGTAGCAGAAGAATTAATATTTCCCGATGGTACGGCACAATATCTAAATGCTAATTCTAATGTGGTAACTCGTACTGAAACTATCAAAAAAGGTGCCAATACGGGAGATATTTTAAAAGGTGCGGCAATTGGGGCTGCTGCGGCTACGGTACTGTCAGAGATTTTCGGCAATGTTGGTGTTTTAGAAGTTTTAGGAGGTGCTGGTGCTGGTGCAGTAGGGGGTTTGCTGCTGGGAGGAAAAGAAGCTGAGTTAGTTTCTATCGATCCCAACAACGATCTAAATTTAACCCTACTATCAGATCTATCCCTACGTTAACTCTTAAGAAAGTTTTTAGTCTCCCTTAATATTTCTTATAGAGCTAGCCAATTAATTATCAATCAATATGGAAGATAAAAGTTACTAAATCTCCTTTCCCCAGTCCAATGCGATCGCCAGCCCGCAACCGATGGCGATTTCCTTTAACTAATGGAGTATGGTTGATATAAGTTCCGTTAGAACTGCCCACATCTTCGATAAAATACGCATCTCCTTCTACCCTAATATCGGCATGAATGCGGGAAACCACTTCTGAATCAGGAAATCCTGCTACATCGATATCGGGAGGAATTTGACTGTTAGGTTTACCAATATGAATTACATCTAAATTGTGAGCAATTTCTAACTTAGTATTGGTTTGAACGTGAAGTAAGGTGGCTTTTTGAGTTTGTAATTGAGTAGCTGCACTGACAGGTTGAGCGGCAGAAAAAGGAACTGCTCCTGGTGGTGAAGGAGGTACAATTGGTTTTGTCCCAGATATAGTCGGTTCATCTTCACCAAAAGACATTAATTCTTCTGGTTCTTCTATTTCTTCTATTTCTTCTTCTGGTGTATCTAATTCATCATTCATGTCTTCCCATAGCGGTTGCTTGGCTGCGGGACTTACTTCTGATTCGGATGTCTCCCAAGGCATGGGTTCTGCTTCGGGCATGGCTTCTGACTCAAAAGAGATCTTAAAATCTTCTGGTTTAATCGAAGAATTCATCACTTCGGTACTGTCAGGACTTATGCCAAAATCTTCGATCGCAAAATCATTTTCTGCTGATGAACTAAAAGCCGTTTCCTCTACTGCTGATTCTTCTTCGTCCCAGGGACTAGCAATTGGAGATGAGGTTGCCGCAGTAGGTCTTACTGAAGGAGGCTTGGCAAAATCAGATGGTGGACTTAGGGTTTCTGCCTGAAGATTAAAACCGCACTGACCGCAAAAAGTAGCATCGATTTGTACTGATGCACCGCAGTTGGGGCAGCTAGTGCTAGTGGGTAAAGGAGTGTAGCAATTTTCACATTGCAAAGAGCCTTCTGGATTTTGATGATTGCAATTTGGGCAGACAATCATAGTAATTTTACTTTAACTGTACTTAAGTGTTAATAATTTAGTTTTTCAGAAATAGCGACTGCCATGTTTTCTAACATGAAATATTCGCGATCGCTATTTTAGCTATTGTTGAATTGGTCTGAAATTAAGGAATAGGGGAGAGGGTGATCAATAACAGTTACTTATTCTACTCCTTTTATTCCCCTACATATTGATCTAGATAAATCACTAAAATTATCTAACGAGTTAGTAATGCTTGCTGTTGTAGTTCCTCAGCAGCACCAAGGTCTAGCAACCACCACAATTCTCCTGCCGGTTGAATTAAACGAGCGGGATAAACTAGATCGTCTGCTTCAGCAGCAAATACCGCTTTGAGGGCAGGGCGTTTGTTTTCTCCTGCCACGATAAACATCACGCATCGAGCCTGATTGATGGCAGAAGCCGTCAAAGTTAGACGGGGTTGACCGTCTTTATTGCCTACGGTTACGGCGCGATCGCACTCCGTCAGGGCGGCGGTATGGGGAAACAGAGAGGCAGTATGTCCATCATCTCCCATTCCCAATAAAATTAGGTCAAAAACAGGCAATTCTCCCTCAGATAGTTGAAAAAATCCCCTAAGCTCCTCTTCGTATTTTTGGGCATCTAGGTCGGGGTTATCAGAACCTGTAGGTATGGCATGAATATTGGATGGAGGAAGATCTACTCTGTCTAACCAAACCTGACGTGTCATGAGTTGATTACTCTCTGGGTGGGTGGGGGAGACATAACGCTCATCTCCCCAAAAAACATGAATTTTCTCCCAAGGTAAAGATTGAGTACTCAAAGCTTCATATAAAGGTTTGGGAGTACTACCTCCAGATAGAGCGATCGCAGCTTGTCCTCTAGATTCTAAAGCGGCTTGTATTTTAGTTAACACCAATTCAAGCGATCGCTGTATTAACGCTGTTTTAGTTTCTTGAATTTCAACAAACTTTTGCATCACATTACTCCAAAACTTTCCCTTGATCTTAAAGCTTAAAACTATTAACTCAGTTAAAACTTAAGTATATATAGTGATTCGGTTCTGAATGCAAAATATTCCTGAATTTGGAGACGGGATTTTACTCATGTCATCCTCAAATTAGAGAGGTTAAGATGGGCATCTGATAGCAGAATATGCTATCGAATCTTGTAGTTTGTCACACTTTATTACTTTAAGTCTTCGTCTAGAAAATTTAAGTCAGATAATTATGAATAATTCCACTATTTCACATTTTACCTCCGTCTGTTTGAAAACAGTAGGGACTATTTTAGTTATATCTTCTCTCTTAGATTACATTGCTTTAGCCATTCCGTTTCAACCATTAGACTCTCAATGGCAAATTAGTTTTACTAGCCAAATTGTTGATCGCGGTATTGTTCCTATGGTTGGTATGGCTTTTATTTTAGTAGCTAGCTGGATTCAATCTACTGTTAGCAATTCCAGTCAAAAATCTGGTTTTGATATTAAATTACCAGCCTTTTTTTTATCGATGTTTTTAGGAGTAATTTTTTTGATTTTAGTACCACTTCATGTCAATAATCTCATGATTGCTAAATCAGACGCTTTAACTCAAATAGAAGCCAGGGCAACGGAAGCTGAAACTAAGATTAGCGAACAATACAACCAGCTTAACGATATAGTTCAAAATCCCCAGCGTCTACAACAATTGGAAGGTAGAATTCAAGAAATCGATACGGCGATTAGTAGTGGCAAATTTCAAGGACAACAACTTAGCCCACCACAAATTAACAGCTTAGAAGAAAGCAGATTACAATTACAGAATTTCCGAGATTTAGCCAAAAATCCTGAAGCTTTAGCAGCAAGACTACAAGAACTACAAATTCAACTGAAAGACCAAAAATTAGAACGAGAAAAAACCGCTAAAACCGAAACCCTCAAACAAGGTGTCCGAACTGGCTTGAGTAGTTTAATGCTCGCTATAGGTTACCTCCTAATTGGCTGGCTTGGCTTAAAAGCTAATGGTGAAAGTAAATCCAGTCCTAAAAAAGCACCTGCTGCACGATAACCAGAGAAAGACGTAATTACAGCAGAATAAATAAAAACCCAACATATAATACCTGTTGAACTACCTCAACTTCAGAGTGGCAAGTTGGGGTTTTCAAGTCCCCGTAGTAAAAAGTCTTTGAGAGAGTATTAGAATCTAATCAGTCAATCTTGTCTAAGTAGCATGGAAATTCTGATTGTTGAAGACGAAAGAGAAATTGCTCAGTTAATCGAACAAACTCTCAATCGAGAAGCTTTCACTTGTCGTATCGCTCATGATGGATTGATTGCTTTGGAAATTTTTAAGCAACAACAACCTGATTTAGTAATTCTCGATTTGATGCTTCCGGGTTTAGATGGGTTGGAAGTATGTACTCGGATTCGTCAACAACCTTATAACAAAGACCCTTATATTTTAATGCTGACTGCTAGGGGAGAAGAAATCGATCGCGTTATCGGTCTATCAACAGGTGCAGATGATTATTTGGTAAAGCCTTTTAGTCCCAGAGAATTAGTAGCTAGAGTTAGAGCTTTATTGCGTCGCAGTTTACGTCACCAAGAACAAGAACCATCTCCTACGTATCGTACCAAGCATTTTACGGTAGATGTTGATCGCCGGATTGCCACTCGTTCTTTAGATGCCAATAATCCCGAAACTTTAGACCTTACTACTTTGGAATTTAATTTATTGGCAACTTTTATTAGTTATTTAGGTAGGGTTTGGAGTCGCACCCAATTGATCGATAAATTATGGGGTAATGATTTTTTTGGCGACGAACGAGTGGTGGATACTCATATTCGTCGTTTACGCAAGAAAATCGAACCTGATACCACCAATCCTACTTTTATCAAAACCGTTGTGGGGGTAGGTTATAAGTTTGAAGATGAAACTATTTAATATCTCTAATTTCTAAATAATCGACATTTTGACGATGACCAGCGATCGCTGGTCATCCTCTTTCTTTTCCCTTGTATCTTGAATTTAGCTGCAACCAGTTCATCTTAATTTTCTCAATATAAATAATTAGAGCTAGCTGATTTATTAGTGGAAGCAAAAGCCAGCCAGAGAGGAAATTTAAGTAAAGAAATATTAATCAACTCCTCAGTTTCATCAATGATAATGAATGGTAATAACTTATCTTTGACCAAACGTTCGGCTCGTTGTACCACTACTTCAGCCGAATCGAACAATACCACCCCTCGATTAGAACCAAAATCACTGCGAGCAATACCCAAACAATCTTGTAATCCCCTGCGCCATTCTCCCAATTTTTCTGGAGTATCAATCAAAACTAAAACCCGACAGCGATCGCCATACAAACTGTGTAAAATCGAAATAGTTGCCGAAGCCACCAAAATATTTTGCAAGCGACTACTCATACTGTCAATCGCTCCCCTTCCTCCTTGGGTAAAAAACCATTGTTGTACTTTTTCTGCATGAACTGGCTCGAAAGTACGCCTCAACTGCCAGGGAGGGCCATAATAATCGGGACGAGTGCGATATAAATCCAAAAGTTGCCGAATTTTTTTAGTTTGTGTAGCAAAAGCTGACTCGGTAAATTGTGGTTGAGTTTCTTGAGCTTCGGAGTTAATTCTCCGAGATGGGGTTGCTCTTTCTCTTCTGGATTCTCGTTCCCTCACTCTATCTCTAGAAGGCTTGGGCGGTTCTACTGGAGATAATTCTAATTTTTCAGCAGCAACAGCTAAATCCTGCAAGCTACCAACCAAATAATCTTTAAAACCCTGTACTCTAATTGCCAATTCTTGGGAAGAACCAGCAAAAGTAGTCCGCATTTCCTGACGAATTCTTTCCCTGCGACGTTCTAGTTTTTCAATTTCAATTTGCAAGGCATTTTTACGTTCTTTTAATTCTTTCATTCCCTCTTCGACAAAACGTCCTAGAGTTTCTTGTATATCTCTAGCTTGTTGCAAAATTATTGCTTCTTTTTGAGCCTTTAAAGTGGCAATTTCATCATTTAAAGCATTTTTTTGCTGTTTTAGTGCGTTTAAGTCTGTATTAATCTCTGATTCATCTACTGATGTCCCAATATCCCCCAAGTCAGATTGAGGTTCATCTAGCCAGCGATCGGTAAATAATTCGGTTTCAGTGGTACTATCTGGTGCGATGACTGGTTCTGATGCCGTTGCTACCTCAGATGGTAATGGTTTTAAATCTTGTGTCTCCTCATTATTACCGACAATTATTTCTTCTTCGTCTTCCAACCAATTAGTAGATTCGGTTTCCATTGTTTCTGATTCAGTCTCTCGGCGATCGCGATAGGCTGCGGTAGCAGATTCGGACTCATTGAGAGCTTGTTCTGATTCAGGGGTTGATGGAGATTCATCTAGCCAAATATCAGCAGTTGCTGGTGAATTAGATTCTACTGCTTCTACAGCTAATTCTTCTGCTTGATCCCTTGATTGAACTAAATCTTGATTATCCGATTCTGGATTAGGAGAAATTTCTGAATTCATCACTCGCAAAAATTAATAATAAGGTGATCTTTAAAAAATTAAGAGGTAATAAGGGTTGTTGAACTACTTATGAGTGTCGATTAATTGAAATTTACCAACGGTCACCCGCAAGCCCGTATTTTCAAGATGGGGAACGGGTGACTGGAACTCCCATACCCCCAGAAATGTTACTGATACTTGGTAAAACCTATTTTGCTTGGGGACAATGTTTCTTCAAGCAATCAGTTAAAGTTATCGGGTCAAAAATAATCGGCAGAAAATGAATACTATTAACCTCGCGAAAATAAAATAAAATCGGTACTGGTTGCCAAAAAATCTGCCAATTCAACCACTCACTATAGGGAAAACTACGAATTCTGGTTTGAGAACGATAAACATCAAGAGCAGTAGGGGTAAATTTTAACCTGATAATTGTAGTTTGTACGGTCAAAAAAATGCCCAATAAAGCGATCGCCCCTCCTCCCCAAATCCAAATAAATGATAGAGGAATAGCCGCAATTATCAGAAATAAAGGAATTTTGTAGCTTGGGGACAATTCAACAAATTCAGCTAAATTCGAGGTGTCGATCTCAGTAGTCATAATAAATACCTTTGTTGTCTGCAAATTGAGCTTATCTCTTCTCCTATTTTAAAACTATTAAACCATCGAACTTCTACCAAGACCTTGAAACATCAACCAAGATAAAAAGAAATTAGTAATAAAAATAGCAATTAAAGCCGTAACCACTGCGGTGGTGGTAGATTCACCCACTCCTTTAGCTCCTCCTGTAGTAGTTAACCCCCAGTTACAGCCAATTACCGCTACTAAAGCTCCAAAAATTACCGATTTAATTAAAGCACTCCACAAATCCCAAACTTGTAAAAAGTTACGAATTGAATTGATAAATGTCTCTTGAGAAATTTCATAAAGATTAGTAGCGACAATCGAGCCACCGATCATTCCTGTAATTAAAGAAATAATAGTTAAAATTGGTAACATTAACGAGCAAGCAATGACGCGAGGTATTACTAAATAATCGATTGGGTCAGTTTTAAGTATGTAGAGAGCATCGATTTGTTCTGTAACACGCATCGTACCGATCTCAGCAGCAAATGCCGAACCCACTCTACCGGCAATTACTACAGCCGTTAATACTGGTGATAATTCTCTGGTAAGAGCTAAGGCCAACACTCCGCCTACTGCTTGCCCGGCTCCAAAATCCAAAAATTCTCGCGCTACCTGAATTGTAAATACCATACCCACAAAGGTAGCCGTTACTAAAGCGATCGCCAAAGAATCGGGTCCGACTATTGCCATTTGTTCGATGGTATTGCGCCGATTGATTTTAGCTTTGAGTAGATGAACTACTACTTGCCCCATCAAGAAAAATGCTGCTATCAAACGTTGCAGCCAAATTTGAATCCCACCACTGGAGGTTGTCTTACTGGTCATTATTCAGTCAAATTGTATTTGCTTTATCTTAAATTATCGACCAGATAGAATAACGCGATCGCCAGATATTATTCAATCAACCATCTCTATTCTTCGGTTTTATCAATACGGAAACGTTCTACTGAAGCGAGCAAGCCACGAGCAATACCCACCAGATTTTGTAATGCGCCCCCAACCCGTTGGGATTCTTGTGAGGTAGCTTGAGCAGTTAATTCTACCGACTGCATTACTTGTGCCACTGCACGGGAGTTTTCTCTTTGTTCTACTGTGTCGGCAGTAATCGAGCGTACCAGGGTATCGATCCGATTTGATACCTGAATAATATCTTCTAGTGCCGTCTTTGCTTGTTCTGCTCTTTCGGTTACATCGATTACCTCCTGAATCCCTTCTTCCATCGCCGTCATTACTGCTCCCGTTTCACTTTGAATTTGCAGTACGATTTGTTCAATCTCTTTTAAAGATTTACCCGATCTATCTGCCAACTGTCTGACTTCATCGGCAACTACCGCAAAACCCCGTCCTGCTTCACCAGCTTTTGCCGCTTGAATTGAAGCGTTAAGTGCCAATTGGTTGGTTCTTTCGGCAATTTGTGAAATTAATAGGACGATTTTGGAGATTTCTTGGGAAGCTTCTGCTAGTCTCTTTACCTTACGGGCTGTTTCTGATACTGTTTCTCTAATTTGAAAAATTCCCGATACGGTACGTTCTACTGCTTTACCTCCTTTTAGTGCTGTTACTGAAGATGAACGAGCAACTTCTTCAGCTTCACGAGCATTATCTGCCACCCTTTCGATAGATTCAGTCATCATCTGTACTGAATTTAAAGTTACGGCTAACTCTTCTGCCATCCTGAGAGCTTCACTTGACTGATTGCGAGCAAACAATTCACTATCAGTAGAACTTTTATTGACCTGTTCGGCAGCTTCTTTTACCTGACGGACGATTTCTCGCAGATTTTGAATGGTTAAGTTAAAAGCATCTGCTACTGCTCCTAATACGTCAGCCGTAACTGTAGCCTGTACGGTTAAATCCCCCCTTGCTGCTCCTTCCACATCATCTAGTAAGCGAATTACCTGACGCTGTAAATCTTCTTTAGCTTGTTCGGTTTCTTCGGCTCTTCTTTGTGCTTCTTGGGTAGTAGTTAAAATTACCCGCGTCATGCGATTGAAACCAGTTGCTAATTTACCAAACTCATCTTGAGTATAAACTGTAGCTTTAGCATTGAGATTACCTTGATACACATCGTCAAATTGAGCTAGTAAATCGCGACTGGCTTTCTGTACTTGTTTAGCTGTAATCGAACCCACTGCTGTTGCCGTACCAAAACTAGCAATTCCAGCCACCAAAGCCATCAACGCACTATTTCTTGCTCCTTTAACCATTTCTTCTGGCTTTTCACTGGTAACACCAACTCCCACCAATCCGATACCCAGTACGGCAATTGTCGAAACTATACCCGTTAATCCAGCAGTGATTAGCTGTTTTTTCCGCATTGGTGCATTGATAAAACCGGCTAGTATTCCTGGTTTAACTGTTGAATCTAGCTCTACTTCCAATTCGGCAGAATTTTTTTCTAATTCACGCTCTTGATCATCTAGCGATTTTGGTTCTCTTGGAACAGAATCCGGTTCAATTTCGTCAGAATCTACTATTAGATTGCTACTAGATACTCCTTGATTAACATTACTTCTATCTTCAGCCACATCAAACAAACCAGTATCGGGTAATCCTTGTTCTAGTTCCTCTAAATCGAAGAAGCTACTGTCAATTTCATCAAATTCTAATTCGTCTTGATAATCTAACCCTTCATGTTCTGCATTTTCCTCTACACCGTAATTTTCTTCCCCTACACCGTAATTTTCAGCACCCTCGACGCTAAAAGGCTCTGTTAAGACAGTATCTACTTCCACATCTGAATGACGATAATCATCATAGGATGGTTCTTCGTACTGTTGCTCTCCACCGCGAGCGAAGGTAAAATCTTCATCAGGATATTCTGAATAAGGTTCTTCTGATTCGCTACTAGCTAACTCTTCATCAGTATAATCTGGATAGAGATCATCTTCTTGTTCCGAGTCAACCATAAAACTAGCATTATTGTCAGTTGATGGTTCTTGTTTTACAGGTGGATCGGGTAAATATTCATTTTCTTCAATTGCTGTAGGATGATCTAATTCAAAATCTGGAGAATCAAATTGCCTGAAATGAGCTTCAGAATTTTCTTCATCGTTATCCGCAAAAGGATTTAGATCGGCAGTAAAATCATCGCTAGATTGACCTTGAGATGGTAAATCGTCTATTGCAAAATTGTAGTTGTGGTCGTTAAAATCTTCTTCATCTTCAGGTAAATCAACTCCGATAGAATCTCTTATTTCGTCAATTTCAGTAGCATCAATCCCTTGATTGCCAAGATTAAAACTTTCTTCATCAAACGGTGATTCGGCAATATCTTCTTGTTTTGGTAATTGTTTGACTTTTTCTAAATGACTATGAGCAAAATCAATTAAGTCTTGTTCTTCGCTTAATCCTAAAACAGCTTCGTAAAGTTGTTGTGCTAGGTCGTAATCTTGAAAGCCGTAAAAATAAATGTGACCTTTAAGCAACAAGACATTAGGATTTTCGGGAAATTCCTCGGCCAAATTATCAACTATTTCGGCTGCTAGGTCAAAATTGCCCTGTAAATAAGCCTTTTCTGCTTGTCCGTATTCTTGTGAATAGTTAGTTCCTGATGCCATGTGCTTCTTGCCAAGTTAATCTAAATGTTTTCCTTGTGCTGACTAATTACTCTGATTGTTGACTGTCAATAGGGATTGTTTTAGTAAAAAAAGCCAACATATAAGATTTAATAATTGATCTTGCTAAATATAGGTATAAGTTTTAACATATAATACTGAGTTTGACACCTGGAAAGTTTAAGTACCCCATCGCGCCGATCGCAGTATTTTAGAGGGTTCTAATAGATTTAGAAGGCGATCGCTTTGTTCTCCATCTCGCCATTGACCCTGTAAAAACGGAGCAATATTGTTAGGCGGATTTTGGTAAATCGCCAAATTTTCTAGATTCAACCAAGCCATATCACCTATTTGCTCGATCGCCAGTCCCAAAACTTGTTCCTGGTGTTCAATGGCAATTACGGGAATTGTTGGTCTGTCGGTTTTAAGTACTCCACTATCTCCCAGAAATTGGCCTAAATCTGCTACCCAAATGACTTTTCCCCTCAAATTCATTGTTCCCAATAAAAGAGGAGAGGCATTGGGTATGGGTGCAATTTGATCGGGTGATTGCTGCATTACTTCAGCAATTCCAGTAGCTGGAAAAGCAAACTCGGCTCCAGATGCCAAATAGAAACAAAGATGCAGCTCACCGTCTGGATTGTCTAATGGCTGTATTTCTAGTGAATTTTCTAGATCGTTGCCGGTAAATAGTTCCGGATTACTAACCATAGGATTTTTGATGTAATAATTAACCGATTAATGTTACTACTAGGTAGTCAGACGTTATGCCCGTAGTAGTTGTTTGACAGTGCCAATCAATTCTACAGGCTGAAATGGTTTGGCAATGTAGGCATCTGCCCCTTGTTTCATTCCCCAATAGCGATCAAATTCCTCTCCTTTAGAAGAACACATCACTACGGGAACATTCTGAGTTTTGGGGTCTGATTTAAGACGGCGACAAAGTTCATAACCATTCATACGTGGCATAACTATGTCCATGACTACAATGTCAGGGTTAAATTTTTCCAGATGCTCTAGTGCTTCAACACCATCGCAAGCTACGGTAACTTTTAGCCCGCTACTTTTCAGCAGATCGGAGATCATCTGTCTTTGTGCCAAACTATCTTCCACGATTAGAACTTTGCTCATAACACGCTATCTACAAAAGCCATACTTTGTAATCAATTAAATCTTTGAAGTTGAAAACTTTTTTACTTACCTTTAATCTTTTATAGTCACTTATTCTCTATTAGTCTAATTTTTGAGAACAGTTAATTATTAGATTTTTCAGTTGACCATTCTACTCCTATTGGTAAATTGTTAACTCGATCGCTACCGAGATGCTTTTCAATAGAGATTAGTAACTCATTGGGGGTAAATGGTAAAGACAGATAGTCATCAGATGAAATGACTTGAGCTTTAGCGTAGGCAAAAAAGTTTTCTTGTTCGGATAACAAGATTATTTTTGTTTGTCGGCAACCCCAGGAGTTTTGGAGCATAATACATAATTCATATCCACTTAATTGAGGTAGATCAATTTTGCAAAAAACGAGATCTGGTTGAATTTGTAAAATCTCAGTTAAGGCTCGGATAGAATCTGTAAAAATAGTAGAATTATAACCTCTCCGCTTCAGAATATACTCTACTTTTTTACCAATCGCCACGTCATTATCCACATAAACTATGTGCGGTTTCTGTTTGAGAGTATTTTTGCCCAAAAAATCTTCGTGAGATAACTTATTGTCTTGTAGTTTTACCACACCTTTTTGAATATAGGGATAAAGAGTTTTGGCTAAATCGACTAAATAACAATTTAGTTGTCGTGACAATCGGCGCAAATTAACTTGTTTAGCCACCCAATTGGATAGTGTCTCGTAAGCTGGAGAATTAACAATTTTCTCTGTTAGCTGTTCCTCTTGCAAGACAAGATAAGCTTCAGGCGATCGCACGTAAGGATAAAGTTGTTGCCAAACTTTTAACTGGGAACTAATTGTTTGAATGGTATGAGAGATTGTAATTTCGCTAATTGATGGAGTTAGGGCAAAATTTGGTTTAAAAATAAATTTGCCTCCAGACAAACTCAGTAAATCAAATAAAGTTTCGTAAATTATTTTGTGAATAATATTTTTAGTTTGTTGAGGTGTAATTACCTGCTGTTGTAACAAACAGATTAGATAATTATATTCGGGAATATTAAGAGTATTTACGGATATTTGGTTGCTGCTAGGGTAAGATTCTAGTTGATAACAACTAAGATAATCGTGAATCCGAATTAGCTCACAATCTGGACTATTTGTAGCATAAGCAATTTTGCCATTAATCAGCCAAATAAACCAATTTTTAGGATTTTTAACAGATGAATAACTATGATGATCTTCGGCGGTGTCTACAGTACCAAAATCAGATGGTAATGAACTCAGAAGAATTGCTGGATTATTAAGGTTTTGTCGTGCCAAAAAAACCTCGGATTCTATATAAAGGATGCCTGTCTGTCTTTCTGATTCCAGTAGCCTAAAAATGCTACGGATCTCGAGTTCTCCTAAGTTGCCTCGCATTATTTTGTAATTTCGTTAATATGTTGGTCGCGATCGAATTTAGCTCGTAGTAATACTGCTTTTAAATATACTAATTGGAGAATTCCAATTACTCAGACATAAACTTAATAACATTCCTAAAAAACCTTGGCAACCAATTCTGATGGTGGTTATGCTGGACATATAAAAATTCATCACATTGAGATAGCCAGCTATATTGATTCAACAGTAAATCAACAAAACTCAGTTTTTACCAATGGTCAAAGCAAAACTCACTGTCTCATAGCGGAGTAATCTGTGACTTGCAATACTAAAAACAAACCAAGAGGACGGCAAGAGTGCTATACCTAGCAGAAATACAAAAACAAACTAAAGGATTCATGGGTGGTGTTGAAACTAAACTCAAACTCTTGGCTTGTCAGCGTAATGACCAAAGTTGGAGCATTGTAAATGAAAATGAGTTTCTTAGCATCGACAACGCAGGAGAATTTGGTGAAGGAGCTTTAATTGTGGTTAATTTGGGGACTAACCGCCAACTACAAGGAAAGCCAGAATTAGCTGCTAAAAGAATTATCGGTATTCTACAGGGTTTTTCTAGGCTGTTAGAAAAAACCAAAACTCAAGAACAAGAAATCGAACAGTGGAAAGAATCTTTAACTATTCAAAGCGAAGAATTAAGTAGACGCGAGATTGAAATGGAAAATCGTCTCGAACAAGTCGAACAAATGGAGGAAGAGTTTAAAGAGTTTGAACAGCAGCGTCAAGAGATTGAGCAGGCTAAAGCAGAAGCCGAAAAAATTAGAGCCGAATTTGAGATTAAAAGTCAGGAATTAGCAGGAGCGTGGGCGCAACTAAAAGGTCAGCAGCAGCAACTAGAAGAACAAATTCAGCAATCTAAAATTTTGGATGAATCTACTGTTGCTCAAATTAAATCTCAATTAGAAATTTTATCTTTGGCGACAACTTCAACTAATTCAGTTAAAGATAAATTACAATTAGCTTTTGCAGCTATCGATGACCGACAAGCAAACGATCCTCAATGGCAGCAATTAGGACAAAGTTCTCAGGATATTCAACAAAAACAAGAAGAACTAGATCGCTGTCAAATTCAACTCAATCAAAATCAGCAAGAATTGGATTCGTTAATCGTATCTGTAGAAGAAACTAATCAACATTTACAAGTCCAACAGAAGTCTTTAGGAGTTCGGCAGGAGTTAATTGAGTTTCTCAATTCTCAAATACAAGCTCAAGACAGTATGCTGCAAATGCTATCGGGATTGGATACTGATTCTGATAGAAACGGACAGAAACTAGATTTAAATGCACTGGAAAATATGCCTTTGCCTACTTTAGAAGCAACAGTAGAAAATCTGAAGAAAGATTTAGAAAAGGTAGCGCGTTTTGTTAGCGATCAAGAAGAAGAATTGGGCTGGCAATGTAAAGCAGTAGAAGAATTAGAAGCTAAAATTTCTCAAGTAGGAGAATTCGAGCGATTGACTCTCGAACAGGAATTAGCTGATGAAAAAGAAGCGAAAAAAATGTTAGATCAAACTTTAGTCGGTCAGCGTCGTTCTTTAAGAGAAAGACATAATATTCTATTACAACATTCTCGTATTCTCAAACGCCGCCAGGGGATTATCGATTTTGAAGATATTGGGACAGAGATCGATTTAGAACCAATTAAACAAAGTGTAGAAGGACAAAAAAATCAATTAGATGCTAAAATAGCACAAATAAACCAGGAAATTCGCGAAATAGAGCAGAAAATTACTGAATTAACTTCAGAACTCCAACAACAAACTTTGAAAAAAGAGCAACTAGAAACCACCATCAAACAGCAGCAAGATCTTTGGCAACAATTAAAAATTGCCGTTACTGAATTAGAATCCAACAATAACTTTTACGACTGCTATTTGCAACCACTCCAAGATACTTTAAACAATATTCGTCAAGAGTTATCTACTATAGAAAATTTCATGGCTGCTGATGCTGAACCGAATCCAGACCGCGCTATTAATGAAATTGATCGCATTATTCAAGAATTAACTGCCAATTAAATTAACTTGAAAGAACAATAATTAATGATGAAATTATCTCAAGTCGTTCCCTTTGGGCGATCGCTTGATGAATACAGAAAAATGTTTGCTCTGTCTGAGTCTGAACTTAAAACTAAAAGTATTTTGGGTGTTGGAGATGGACCGGCTAGTTTTAATGCTCAAGCAACACCAATGGGAGCAAATATAACTTCTATCGATCCTATTTATCAATTTAGCGGTGCAGAAATCAAACAGAGATTTGATGCTGTAGTGGATAATATTATCGAGCAAGTTATTGCTAGCCCCAATGTTTGGGTCTGGTCGTATCATACTTCTCCACAAACTTTAAAAGCAAGTCGGATTAAAACTCTAGAGTTGTTTTTAGCAGATTACGAATCAGGTAAACAAGAGCAGAGATATCTGACGGCAGAATTACCCAGTTTAGATTTTTCCGAGTGGCAATTCGATCTGGCATTGTGTTCTCACTTTCTGTTTTTATATTCCCAACATTGCAGTCGCACTTTTCATTTTGAATCGATTAGAGAAATGCTTAGAGTTAGCCGAGAAGTGAGAATTTTTCCCCTGTTAACTTTAAGCTGGGAAACTTCTCCTTATCTTGATTTTATCCTTCGGGAATTTCAAGCCTTGGGATATTCGGTTGCCATTACCGAAGTCCAATACGAATTACAAAAAGGTGGCAATAAAATGTTAGTAATTAAGTAGTTAGGAGAAATAAATAATTAAGCTAAGTTAGTAGGTGGAATGTCTTGCCAGCGTCCGTTACCAACAGCTTGCACTGCTTCAGTGAGATTAACCTCCCCTGTATAAATAGCGCGTCCGACGATCGCCCCAGTCACCCCCAAAGGTTCTAATGCGAGTAAACTAAGTAAATCCGTTAAAGAACTTACGCCACCAGAAGCAATCACAGGAATATTGATCGCCTTAGTCAATTCTTTTAAGGCTTCTATATTGGGACCTGCTAGCGTACCATCTCGATGAATGTCAGTATAAATAATCGCGGCTGCTCCCTGCTGTGCCATACGCTGTGCTAGTTCCGTAGCAGCTACTTCAGAAGTTTCTAACCAGCCTCTAGTTGCCACTTTACCATTGCGAGCATCGATACCGATAACTACTTGTTGGGGAAACTCCTGACATAATTCTGTAACTAATTCGGGTTTTTCTACTGCTATTGTTCCCAAAATAATCCGCTGTACCCCCAAACCTAGTAATTGAGCTACAGCAGCGCGATCGCGCAAACCTCCTCCTACCTGAACGGGAATGTCAATTGCCCGTACGATAGCTTCAATAGCAGCTAAATTTACCGATTTTCCTTGTTTGGCCCCGTCTAAATCTACTACATGAACTCTGGTTGCTCCTTGCTCTGCCCAATTACGAGCTACTTCTACAGGATTTTCATTAAATGTTTTGACGCGATCATAATCTCCTTGGTAAAGACGAACACATTTACCATTGAGTAAATCGATGGCCGGGATAACTTCCATAAGTACGATAATTGAATATTAATTAATTTAGTTAATATTTAAAACCGCTCTCTAAAACTTACTCAAACTTGTTCGTTTGATGTTTAGTTCCTAGCTTAGATCTTTGGAAACCTTTCCAATACTAGGCTTCCACGGCTGTAGCTCTCCGCGCGTTCCAAATTAATCGCCGCGTTTAAGTCGCGGTTAACGGGACTTAGACAAAAATAATAAAAAAACAGCCTTAAACCCAGGTGATGTAAGGGATATACGTCAAACACCAAAAAATGGCTGAAACCCAGGTATATCAAGAAAATCATTAAATCGAAGTAAAACAATTACTGTGTATAAGTTTGAGGCTGTTTTTGAGTCAAAAATGTCTAAGTCCCGTTAATAGAGATGCCACAACAAGGACAATCATAAGTTCTTTGATTTAGTGGCATCTTCTGCTGATGTCCGCAGTTGGAACAAATCTGCGAACTCGGATACCACTAGATATCTTCGTCAAAGTCCAAATCTTCAGCAGTGGCAAAACCGGTATAGCTTCGCGCTGTTTGATCATCTAAAATGACATTTTCATCATCATAGTTTTGATAAGCACGCAAAGGACTATCTTCGTTACTGTTAGTCAAGTCATCGGTCATGGGATAACCATCAAAATTGCCACCATAACCATAAACTGTATTATTGCGGAAAGAGGAATCGGGGTCGTTGCGTAAATTGATAGATTCTTCATGGGTGTTAAAACCAGTTCCCGCAGGAATTAAACGACCAATGATCACGTTTTCTTTTAGCCCTCTAAGCCAATCTGACTTACCTTCAATAGCTGCTTCTGTTAACACGCGAGTAGTTTCTTGGAAAGAAGCCGCAGAAATAAAGCTATCAGTGTTCAAAGATGCTTTAGTAATACCCAAAAGTACAGGAGTATATTTAGCACTTTCGCCACCAGTAATAGACATTGCTTCGTTGATCTGTTCAATTTGTCTGAGTTCTAGTAATTCCCCAGGAAGGATAATGGTGTCACCGCCATCATCAACTCTAACTTTAGCAGTCATTTGTTTGACGATCACCTCAATATGTTTATCAGAAATATCAATGCCTTGGCTTTGATAAACCGACTGTACTTGAACTACCAAAAACTTCTGTGTTTGTTGCAAGCCAATTAAAGAAGCTTCATAGCAACCTTTTTCTGGTAGGTGATAATTAAAGAAAGTTTCCAGAATTTCGTGAGGATTGGCAGGTCCATCAGTGAGGGGTTCTCCGGCTCCCACTTTTTGTCCGTCACTAACGATTGCATTTTGTCCTGGTTTGATCGGATAGTCGTTGACAACTCCGTTGTCTTCACTGATTTTGATATCCACTGTTTCTCCTTCCTCGTAGATCACCTGACACTCTCCAGGAGCGCGACTGAGAACGCAGGACTCTTTTGGTTTGCGTGCTTCGAGTAATTCCTCAATCCGAGGTAAACCCTGAATAATATCACCTGTTTTTGACCGCTCAAACACGAGCAATACTAAATTATCCCCACGCTGTACTAAATCTCCATCATCGATGTGTAATATTGCACCAGCCGATACACGATAGGGACGAGCGTGACGTAAAACTAATTTACTCTGACCTTGAGCAGTTGTAGTTATTTCTACTACCTGACCAGAACCTTCTAGAGATAACTCTGGAGCAATTTCTGTTCCTGCTACCAGTAGATCTCCCTGTTTGCCTTGAAATTCGCCTTGGTTTGCATCAAGGGTTTCAGAGAATAGATCGGAGTCTCTGACTACCAAGATGCGTCGAATTGCTTCAACCCCTTCACGGATACCTCTGACCTCTCCTAATGATTTACATTGAATTTCAGTACGAGCAATGGTCGCGCCTTTGGCAATTTCTTGTCCATTTTCTACTAAAACTCTGGTATGAATTTCGCCGCTGTGAGGATCTCCATCGGTATCTCTTCTTAAAACTAGAGATTCGAGAATTACCATTTGCAGTCTCTTGTTTTCAGGCTCGTTTTCATCACTAAGTAATTCGATATCGGCACTCAAATTGGCAATGGCATCAGTTGCTACTTCGGTTTCCATTTCTAAAACTAATTGAGTACTCAATAAGGAAACGCTACTAACAGACTTAACTCTTTCTCCGTCTTTATAAAATAATCTTTGAATCGATCGCAATTCAATTTTACGCCCATCATCTTGGTTGATTGAAGCTTGGGAGGGGACAGCAGGTTCATCAGCTACTTGAAATTCTCTGACAGGACGCAATAACAAAGCCGTTCCTTCTGTGGTTTCTACAATTTCACCATATTTCAGTTCTTCTACTACAACCCCCGGTAAAACTTCCGTACCTGGTTGAATTAACTGTTCGTGCCAATTGTTTTTCGGTTCATCGAGTAGATGAATCTCTCCCGGTTTGATAATAATTTCTCGCAAAATGTCATTTTTCTGAATGACTTCTGCAACCCCAGAAGATTGGCAAAATACGTCTTTAACTACTTCTGCACCAGCTTCTACATATTCCCCGTCTTCCACAATTAACAATGAAATATCTTTGTTTACTTCGTGGCTTTCTTCTGGTATCCACAACAGAGTGCCGCCTTTTTCGACTTCATAACCCAACTTGCGGTTGCCTTTACCAATTTCAATACCACCATATTTGATGATGCCACCAGTATCAGTATGATAGCGGTCATCAATTAATTCGGCGACTATCTGATTATTTTGTACCTTTGTGCCAGGAGTAGCTCTGAGTAAAAATCTTTGGTCGTCAGCAGTGTAAATAATATACTGTTCGCGACCGCCATCGCTTTCTAACTTAACCCTGGCTTGGTCGAGTAATACCGATGCCGTGACAATTTCAATTTCCCGACTATCAGGAATCATTCTGACCACTCCACCATTAGCAGCAATCAATCTAGTTTGAGCTAAAATATCCCCTGGTTCAACGCGATCGCCGTTTTTGACTAGAGCTTCTGCACCAGGAAGCAAGTTATATACTTCTCCTGATAAAATCCATAATAGTCCTGGTCTTTGAGCAATACGGGTAGTATTTCCCTGGCGGTCTTCTTTATTTTCAGCAACGAGATCGGCAAATAAAACCTCTCCTGCTAAATCCGAAGTTACATCTTTGGTTGCTTTTTCCGTTGATTTTTGTACTTTTACTTTGGCAACTTCTACTAGTAACTGACCTTTTTTCACTTCTTCTCCATCTTTGACGTAGATCAGAGAACCTGCCGTTAGAGCAATATCGCTGGCTTTACCTTTGTTGGGAATTAATTGAATATCCCCTACAGTTTCTACCTGTTCTCTTTCATCTCCGTGACGGGTACGAATTTTACGGGTAGTCAAACCTTTGGTGTATTTAACTTTACCATCGGCTTTAGCTTTGATCTGGCGCGCTACTTCCCCTGTAAATACCCCTCCTGTGTGGAAAGTACGCATGGTTAACTGAGTTCCAGGCTCGCCAATAGATTGAGCAGCAATAATCCCTACAGCTTCACCCAGATCTACCATATGACCATGTGCCAAACTCCAACCATAACAGTGTTGACAGACAGAACGTGCTGCTTCACAAGTCAAAGGCGATCGCACTACAACTCTCTCTACGCGAGAGTCTATTTCTTGTGCCAAGTCGCGGTCAATATCCTGATTGCGTTTGGCAATTACTTCCTTGGTTTTGGGATCGATGACATCTTCAGCTAAAACTCGACCCAAAAGGCGATCGCTCAAAGGAATCAAGGTGCGATCGCCGTCTTTCATGGCCTCTATATTTAAACCACGACTTGTCCCGCAATCTATTTCCCGTACAATTACATCTTGGGCAACGTCTACTAAACGACGGGTTAAGTATCCAGAATCTGCCGTCCGCAGTGCCGTATCTACCAGTCCCTTTCTCGCTCCATAGGAAGAGATAATATACTCAGTAACAGTCAAACCTTCACGGAAATTAGTCTTAATGGGTAAGTCAATAATTTCCCCTTGAGGGTCTGCCATCAAGCCTCGCATTCCCACTAACTGTCTTACCTGAGATAAATTTCCCCTTGCTCCACTAAATGCCATCATGTAAACGGAATTTAAGGGATCAGTAGCTCTAAAATTAGTTACTACTTCGTTTTTAAGATTTTCTGAAGTGCTATTCCAAGTATCAATTACTTTTTGAAATCTTTCTACTTCAGTAATTTCTCCGCGAGCGTAACGTTGTTCAGTTTGTTTGATTTCTACTTCTGCTGCTTCTAACAGTTCGGCTTTAATGGGCGGAACTTTTAAATCATCAATGCTAATAGATACACCTGCTACTGTAGCATAGCGGAATCCCATATCTTTTAACAAGTCGGCCATAGTGGCGGTACGAGCCGAACCATAATTGGTATACGCCCAGGTCATTAGTGTTTTTAGGAGACCTTTATCGACAATACGATTGTAAAATTTCATGTTAATCTTTCCTAATCTGTCTGAGTTGATATATCCCGATCTTTTATGGTGCTATGGTGCAACTGTTAGAGCATCTTGAATGGTTTTGTTGTAAATGATTCTGCCAATGGTTGTATGAACGTATTGTGCTACTGCTTCTCCTGTGGGAGATTTTCTCACCAAGCGTTGACGATAATATTCAATTTGACTACCATCAGCTAGTTGTTCTGTTTCTAATACTTTTATATCTGGTTCGTCAGTTTCCACTTCTCCTTCATACCGCAACCAAACATAAGCATGAAGATCTACTTGTCCTTGTTCGTAAGCTTTAATGGCATCATCCAAATTGCCAAAACGACGACCCGCACCTTTAGTAGCTTGGGGATTCTCAGCGGTTAGATAGTAACACCCTAAAACCATATCTTGGGAAGGAGCAACAATTGGTCTTCCTGTAGCTGGAGAAAGGATATTATGACAAGCCAACATCAACAATCTGGCTTCAGCTTGCGCTTCTAAAGATAGGGGAACGTGAACTGCCATTTGGTCGCCATCGAAGTCAGCATTAAATGCAGGACAAACTAGAGGATGCAGTTGAATGGCTCGTCCTTCCACTAAAATTGGCTCAAAAGCTTGAATTCCCAATCTGTGTAATGTAGGAGCGCGGTTTAGCATCACCGGATGTCCTGCAATTACTTCTTTTAAAACTTCATAAACGCTAGGATCGTTACGTTGTATTAGCTTTTTCGCTGCTTTAATATTGTTCACCATGCCGCTATTGATCAGCCGATGAATCACAAAGGGTTGAAATAGCTCAATGGCCATTTCTCTAGGCAATCCACATTGATAAATTTTTAATTTGGGACCGACTACAATTACCGAACGTCCCGAATAGTCAACCCGTTTACCTAACAAGTTTTGACGAAAACGACCTTGTTTTCCTTCAATAATGTCTGAAAGGGATTTTAAAGGACGATTATTTGCACCAACAACAGTACGACCGCGACGACCATTATCAATTAGGGCATCTACAGCTTCTTGTAGCATCCTTTTTTCGTTACGGACGATAATTTCTGGTGCTAAAATTTCCTGCAATCTTGCCAAACGATTATTACGGTTGATCACTCGCCGATAGAGGTCATTCAAGTCAGATGTAGCAAATCTTCCCCCATCTAACTGCACCATGGGACGCAAGTCTGGAGGAATTACGGGAATTGCCGTTACTACCATCCATTCTGGACGAGAACCCGTAGCCACAAAGTTATCGATCACCCGCAACCGTTTAATTAATTTTGCCCGTTTTTGTCCTTTGGCATCATTAATCTGTTCTCTTAGTTGTTCGGCTTCTTCTTCTAAATTGACTTCTTCAAGTAATCTTTGTACTGCTTCTGCACCAATGCCGACTTCTACTCCTATTAATTCCGAGTCGTCACTGTAAAGCTGGTCTTCAATTTCAATCCATTGATCTTCAGTCAATAGCTGTTTAACAGATAAATTTTGAGCATTGCCAGGATCGAGAACTACATAGGCATTAAAATAAACTACTTGTTCTACGTCTCGGAGGGGCATATCCAATAAGATGCTGAGATAACTGGGAATCCCTTTGAGATACCAAACATGAGTTACAGGGGCTGCTAATTTAATATAGCCCATACGATGGCGGCGTACTCTAGACTCGGTTACTTCTACACCACAGCGTTCGCAGACAATGCCACGATGGCGTACTCGCTTATATTTACCACAATGACATTCCCAATCTTTGGCAGGTCCAAAAATACGCTCGCAAAATAACCCATCCATCTCTGGTTTGAGAGTACGGTAGTTAATAGTTTCAGGTTTAGTTACTTCTCCGACTAACTGACCGTTAGGTAAAGTCCGTTCTCCCCATTGGCGAATTCTTTCGGGAGAAGCGATGCCAATTTTGACGTAATCGAATCTTTGTTCTAGTTGATTTCTCATTGATGATTGATAAATAAATTAATGCTGGAGTTTTAAAAAATATTTCAACTGGGATGAAACAATTGCCTGCAATTGTTTCATCCTGCAAAATTTAGACTTCTTCTTCGATGATTTCTTCTCGCGATAAAGATTCGTAAGTCGGGCGGTTGGGGGTGCGACGGGAAGTATCTGCCATCAGATCCACTTCCACATCGCGGCTACTACCATCATCTAAGGTTTCTACTTTATGCACGGCAATATCTAAGCCCAAAGATTGTAATTCGCGCATCAGTACCTTAAAGGATTCGGGAGTACCTGGGCGGGGAATTGGTTTACCTTTAACGATCGCATTTAATGCTTCGTTTCTGCCTTGCATATCATCAGATTTAACAGTTAATAATTCTTGCAGTATATAGGCCGCACCATATGCTTCTAAAGCCCATACTTCCATTTCTCCAAAACGCTGTCCTCCTTGTTGTGCTTTCCCACCAAGGGGTTGTTGTGTCACCAGAGAATAAGGACCTGTAGAACGAGCATGGATCTTGTCGTCTACTAAGTGTACCAACTTGAGCATATAAGCCTTACCTACTGAAATTGGGCGATCAAACGCTTCTCCCGTACGTCCGTCGAACACCTGAATTTTTCCTGGATTATTGGGGTCAAATACCCAATCTTTGCCCGGTTTGCGAGAGGCTTCTTGAATTTTGCCATGGACGGTTTCTCTGGAAGCTTCTTGGCCATACATTTCATCAAATGGCATCATTTTAAATCTCATTGCCAGGTGTTCTCCAGCCCATCCCAAGAGACATTCAAATACCTGTCCAACGTTCATCCGTGAAGGTACTCCCAAGGGGTTGAGAACAATATCCATCGGAGTACCATCAGGAAGATAGGGCATATCTTCAATGGGCAAAATACGGGAAATAATTCCTTTATTGCCATGACGACCAGCCATTTTATCTCCTACCTGAATTTTGCGTTTTTGAGCGACATAAATTCGTACTACCATATTTGCCCCTGGTGGCAGTTCGTCTCCTTGTTCTCTGGTGAACACGCGCACGTCTACGACTCTTCCTTTTTCACCGTTGGGAACTCTTAAGGAGTTATCCCGCACGTCTCTGGCTTTTTCACCGAAAATTGCCCGCAAGAGTTTTTCTTCTGGAGGTTGATCAGATTCCCCTTTAGGAGTTACTTTTCCTACCAGGATTTCTCCTGCTTCTACCCAGGCCCCGATATGAATAATGCCTCGTTCGTCTAAATTGCGTAGGGCATCTTCCCCAACATTAGGAATTTCTCTGGTAATTTCTTCAGGGCCTAATTTAGTTTGTCGTGCTTCAATTTCATATTTTTCAACGTGAATGCTAGTATAAACGTCGTCAAAAACCAGTCGTTCACTGATTAAAATTGCGTCTTCGTAGTTGTAGCCTTCCCAGGGCATATAAGCTACCAAGATATTTTGTCCTAAAGCTAATTCTCCTCCTTCTGTAGAAGAACCATCAGCTAATACTTGTCCTGGTACGACATCTTCCCCTACATATACTAAAGGACGTTGGTTTAAACAGGTATCTTGGTTAGAACGCTGATATTTTTGTAACTTGTAGGTAATTTCAGTACCTGGTTCAGGAGAGTATAAACCGTTACTACCTTCCTCCACCTTAACCTTAACCATATTGGCATCAACATAAGTAACTATGCCGTGGGTACGAGATACTACTACCATACCTGAATCTCTAGCGGCTTGTGCTTCCAACCCAGTACCTACTAAAGGACGTTCAGGACGTAGTAAAGGTACGGCCTGCCGTTGCATATTAGAACCCATCAGCGCGCGGTTGGCATCATCGTGTTCTAGGAAGGGAATCAAACTGGTGGCTACTGAAACAATTTGAACAGGAGAAATTGCTACGTAATCTACTTCATCTGGAGCGCAAGTGGAAAATTCTTGACGATAACGAATAGGAATAGTGCTACCTAAAATATATCCTTGTTCATCTGTGGCTACGTCCCCAGGGGCTACACGCAAATCATCTTCTTCGTCGGCAGTAAGATATACAGCGTCTTCTTGTTTCAAGACTCGTCCATTTTCAACTCTGTAATATGGTGTAGCAATAAAACCATAGTCATTGACTCGCGCATAAGTAGCTAACGAACCAATTAGTCCTGCGTTTGGTCCTTCTGGTGTTTCTACTGGACAAATTCGACCATAGTGAGAAGGATGAATGTCTCTGACGGCAAATCCTGCTCTTTCTCTGGTTAATCCTCCAGGACCTAAGGCTGAAAGACGACGTTTGTGAGTTAACTCGGCTAGAGGATTAGTTTGATCCATAAACTGAGATAGCTGAGATGAACCAAAAAATTCTTTGATAGCTGCTACCAAAGGTTTGGGATTGACTAAAGCCGCAGGAGTTAAGCTGTTAGCCTCACTTACAGTCATCCGTTCGCGAATAATTCTTTCTAAGCGATTTAAACCTACCCGCACTTGGTTTTGTAGTAATTCTCCCACAGAACGTACGCGACGATTGCCCAAGTGATCGATGTCATCGGTACTACCACCATCGAATTCTAAGTTGATTAGATAAGCTACTGCGGCTAATATATCAGTATTAGTTAAAACCCTGACAGTATCGGGAACAGTAAGACGCAATTTTTTATTTAATTTATAGCGACCTACTCTGCCTAAATCGTAGCGTTTGGAATCAAAAAAGCGAGATTCTAATAATTGCTGTCCACCACTTACAGTAGGCGGTTCTCCAGGACGTAGCTTGCGATATAGTTCCAGCAGGGCTTCTTCTTCGCTGGGGTTTCCTTCTTTATCCAGAGTTTTTTGATAGAAATCGGGATGACGCAAACCATCCATAATTTCATTGTCGCTGAGTCCGATCGCTTTGAGTAATACTTGAGCCGACAGCTTACGAGTTTTATCGATTCTAACCCAAACTAAGCCATTTTTATCAGTTTCAAACTTTAGCCACGCTCCTCGGTTGGGAATTAAAGAAGCAGAGTAGGTACGACGACCATTTTTATCGGTTTCGGCTTTATAATAAACACCAGGCGAGCGCACTATTTGGTTGACGATTACTCTTTCTGCACCGTTAATAATAAATGTTCCTCGGTCAGTCATTAAAGGAAGATCGCCGATAAACACTTCCATTTCTTTTATTTCACCACTTTCTTTGTCGATCAATCTAGTGGGAACATAAACTTGAACGTTATATGTACTGTCACGGCGTTTGGCTTCCTCCATTGAGTACTTAGGTTCTTTGAGTCGGTAATTTTCCCCTATGAAGTGCAACTCAAACTTACCAGTGTAATCTGTGATAGGAGAAAAACTATTAAGTTCTTCGATTAGTCCTTCTTCAAGAAACCAGCGGAAACTAGAACGTTGAATTTCAATTAAGTCTGGTAGCAAATTGTAGGTTAGATTAGTCATGGAAATTATTGCTGGTGTTAAGTATCGAATATTCGGCTTCTAATTGAAACTTAAGCGGTTACGGGATTAAAATTCCCAAAAAACATTTTCAACTAACAATAGTGTTTATTTGTTTGTCGGGGAATAATATATGGACAACAGAATATTGGGAATTCGGCAAGTTATCATCTCAACTTAGTTTAAAGTGTTGTTAAAATTTTCGGAGAATTGCTGATTTGGCAAAAATCTTGATGAGTCAAGCTTAAACAAATGACAGGCATTAGCGGTTGTCTGCTGAGCTATAGTTTCTAGAGATACACCGCGTAATTGAGCTAAATATTGAGCCACATAACGTACGTAAGATGGTTCGTTGGTTTTGCCTCTGCAAGGAACGGGAGCTAAAAAAGGACAATCTGTTTCGATTAAAAGGCGATTGTCTGGTACAATGGTTGCCGAAGCTTTTACCTGTCTGGCGTTCTTAAAGGTTAAAATCCCACTGAAGCTGACGTAAAAACCCAAGTCTAAAAACCACTGAGTTTCAATTTCGTTGCCTCCCCAGCAATGCATGACACCTGGAACTACCCCGTGGGTTTGCCAAAAATCTTCTAGCAAATACCGCAAATCTCTAGCAGCATCTCGGCAGTGAATAATTACTGGAAGATTTAACTGTTTGGCAATTTTTAACTGTTCTCGAAAAACTAGTTTTTGTAAATCGAAATTTTGACGGGAGGAAATTCCGAGGTTTCCTCGGCTTATTCCACTCCCGTGTTGGCTTTTGTAAAAATCTAAACCCGTCTCGCCAATAGCAACTACTCGTGAATCCGATTTGGCTAGAGTTAGAATTTCTTCTGTCGAATTTTCAGTCCATTTATCTACATCTAAAGGATGTAGACCAACTGCAAACGACAATTCAGGGAATTTGTCTGCTAAAGACTGTATTCCCTGAAACTCTTTTGGTTCTACGCAAGAATGTACCAAGTGAACTACACCTGCTTCCTGCCAGCGTTGTTTTAACGAGTTTAAATTCCCCTGAAAAACATCAAAATTGATGTGAACATGGGTATCTATCAACTGCATTTATTTGGTATACTTCCTGCTCTTAAGTATTCGGTTCTGATGTAAAACTTGATCTTGAAACCAGATTATATCTTGACAAACTAAGCTATCGACAAGAGATCAAGAAGCCACAGGAACTGCTTGTTTTAGAGCTTTAGACAAACGAGCTTTTTTCCTAGCCCCGTTGTTTTTGTGTAATACTTTAGTTTTTACTGCCTTGTCTATTTTGCTATAAGCCACCGACATTACTGATTGAGCTACTGTCATGTTTTCTGGAGTTGGTTCGGCTTTGTATATGTCTACAGCAGCAAAATATTTTTTCATCAAGGTTCTGATAGCAGACTTGTAAGCTTTATTCCGCAGTCGATTGCGTTCTGCCGTTCTGATGCGTTTGATTGCCGATTTAGAATTAGCCACAGTGTTTTTAAGCTGGAAGTTATTTGCTAGAAATTTATATAATTGGATTTTTCATTGTAACAATCAGACAGGGTGTATGTCAACAATAATTTGATTAAATTAAATTTGGCTAATTTTAGTGCTAAATAAATTTTCCTCCCCAGCTATTTGAAAATCCAGGTTAAGCTAGAGATAAGATGATTTTTTGAAGAGTGTAAATATTTTTTATAATAAATGTCATACCTAAAAATGAAGTTCATTAGATTGGAAACTATCTCTTGTCAATCTTCATGGCGGGTAGTAGCTCAAATGGACATGGAAACTCGATGCTACGAATAATTGATCGGCAAACTGAGGCAAAAACAGAGTTGAAACGTATCGGAGATCGCGTCTTCGATGATTATATTCGACCCCAAGAAGAAACGGTCAAAGAGATTATTGCCACAGTGAGGTATAAAGGCGATCGCGCCTTAATAGAATATACAGAGAAATTCGACCGTCAACTGTTAAGTATCGACCAATTGCGAGTCAGTGGCTCGGAATTAGATGCTGCCTATCAACAAATTTCTCAAGATTTACTCCATGCAATTCAGTTAGCCGCTCATAAAATCGAAGCCTTTCATCGACAAAGAGTTCCTAAATCATGGGTACAGTTTGAAGACGATGATGTGGTGTTAGGTAAACGCTATACTCCTATAGATCGGGCTGGTCTATACATACCTGGCGGTAGAGCCTCCTACCCCAGCACAGTGTTAATGAATGCCATTCCTGCCAAAGTTGCTAATGTACCACGAATTGTTATGGTAACTCCCCCTGGAGAAAATCTGAAGATTAATCCGGCAGTATTAGTGGCAGCACAAGAAGCGGGAATCGATGAAATTTATCGCATTGGTGGCGCACAAGCTATAGGAGCGTTGGCATATGGTACGGAAACCATCCCCAAAGTAGATGTAATTACTGGGCCTGGTAATATTTATGTCACTTTAGCCAAAAAAATGGTTTATGGCACAGTAGGTATTGATTCGTTAGCTGGACCTTCGGAAGTCTTGATTATTGCCGATGGAGGCGCGAATCCCGTCCATGTAGCGGCAGATTTACTAGCGCAAGCTGAACATGATCCGATGGCAGCATCTATTTTATTAACTACTGATGCTACTTTAGCTGTAAAAGTACAACAAGAAGTCAGCCGACAGCTGGAACATCATCCCCGCAAAATTCCGACTGAAAAAGCGATCGCTCACTACGGCTTGATTGTCATCGTTGATTCTTTAGAAGTAGCAGCTGAATTATCCAATTTGTTTGCACCAGAACATTTAGAATTAGAAGTGAGCGAACCTTGGGAACTAATTGAACAAATTCGCCATGCTGGAGCTATTTTTATCGGTAATTCTACCCCAGAAGCAGTAGGAGACTATTTAGCAGGGCCCAATCATACCTTACCTACTTCTGGAGCGGCTCGTTATGCTTCAGCATTAGGGGTAGAGACTTTTATGAAACATTCGAGTTTAATTCAATATTCTCCTACTGCCCTGAAAAAAATGTCTAGTACAATTCAAATACTGGCTCAAGCTGAAGGTTTGACCTCTCATGGAGATTCAGTTAAGTTCAGAACTGAGTAGCAATCAAATAAGTAGAATTTACTCAAAAAAAACACTACTTTAGTTTAGTACTTGAGTAGTGTTTTTGCTTTTAATTATTGATAATCAACTAAATGATCTCACGCTGTAGCTCGATCTACAGATTTAACTTCACTTAGGACAACAGTAGATTGTAGTTTCGCTTCTTGTTCTAACTGAAGATAAAAATCATTAAGCTGAGAAGCTACTCCTGACCAACTAAATTTGTTTTTTACTCGTTGTCTGGCATTCTGACCCAAAAGATTGCGCCACTGAGGAGCGTCGAGAATGCGATCTATCGCTTTAGCAAATGCTATAACATTTTGGGCAGGAACGAGTAAACCAGTTTGTTCGGAAATTACCGTAAATTGCAATCCACCTACGTCTGAAGCTACAACGGGAGTATTACTTGCCATAGCTTCTATTGCTACTAAACCGAAGGGTTCGTAATGACTGGGGACGACACAAACATCGGCTGCCGCATAATACAATGGCAATTCGGGGTCACCTACTCTTCCTGGGAAAGAGGTTTTAGCAGACAATCCTAGTTCAGTAACGATCGCTTCAATGCGTTCCCGTTCGATACCATCGCTAGCACCCGGACGAGAACCTCCTGCAATAATTAGTTGTAAGCGAGAATCATCTTTCCAGCGCGATTCTCCTATAGCACGTACCAAAGTCTCAATTCCCTTACGCGGGTCAAAACGTCCTACATAAAAGACAATTTTGGCATCAGAGGCAATACCCAATCTGGCTCTGGCTTCTGCCCGACTGATCCCGCCAAAGCGTTCGATATCTGTTCCACAGGGAATAATTTCGATCTTACCCTGACTGGAAACTAGCGATCGCATATGTTCTCGTTCTTGAGGACTGGTAGCGATAATACAATCTGCCTGTTCTAAGCAGTCTTTTTCTATTCTCAAACGGGTTAGAGCAATAGGAGGTACGGTAGAAACTGTTTTATATTTTACTGCTCCCAAAGAATGATAAGTGTGGACTACTGGAATGGATAGTTTTTGTTGCAGTTGTAATCCCACCCAACCAGAAATCCAGTAATTGGTATGAATTAAGGAATATTTCAGATTCTCTTGTTGTTGAAAGTTGAGAAATGCGGCGAGAAATTGTTGACGATAACTAAAAATATCTTGGCGCGGTACAAAGGTTTCGGGTCCTGCAGTTAGGCGAATCGTGCGACAGCGATCGCTATGCTGGACAATTGTTGATTGTTGGAGATCGCTTTTGCGGGTAAATAGATCTACCTGCCATCCCTGTCGTGCAAGAGCTTCACCTACTTGTCGCACATATACATTCTGTCCTCCTGCTTCTTCTTTACCAATTTCTACGGCAGGATCGCCATGTACGGAAATTAAGGCAATAGATTTAGTTTTGTAGCTGTTCATTAATTTTACTTAAACCTCAATTCAACAAGTAGAGAGGACACCAGAAAAAATTTATTTCCCCCAGTCGGAAGTCATAAATTACATTTGATTTAGCTATTTTTAACTAAGACAAAATAACCGAGTGTCTAACTCTCAGGGCAAAGATCGAATCTTATTGTGAAAATATTTTTCATCTTTGCCAACAGTTAAAGTAAAAATTATTACTATTACTCTGTTATCTTTAGGGCAGGAATAGCTTATCGATTAAAAAACAATAAACTATAAATCCCTAATGTTTTACGGAGGGAATAATTCTTACCCTAACAGTGGTTCAATCGTGAAACTTTAGCGTAATTTGGTTAGCAATAGGTTTATCTGAACTAACACTTTGTTTGACTAACACTTTGTTTTAGCTGGTCATTTATAATTGCATATGTCTCTAGTATTTTATGATACTCATCCTCTCTGTTTCTCTTCTCAGGCAGATTTAACATTTTATTGTTTATGTTTATGGCCCGAATTTACCTGCAATTATACACAAAGTTTTTTGAAACTGACAAAATTTTTTAACATTCATCAATAGTTATTAAAATGAGCAATTGATTTTTATAAATTAAAGATACTGAATAATCGATTGAATGGTGAGCAATTAGCCCTCTAAAAAATCGGGCTTTTTCCCGATATACATTAGTTTTTCTGAGAAAATCGACTCAAGATTATTATTGAATCATCTGAGATTGAGAATTTTTTTGATTATTTTTCAAAATTACCACGTCAGAATTATTAAATTAATCTTAAATTTATTAATTAGTAATGATTGAATTACAGGCGATCGCCATAGTTGTTTTAAAATAAGAAACTCGAATGAAAAAAGTCTGCTATAATCATAAATCGTTGGACTCAGGAGAGGTGGCTGAGCGGTTGAAAGCGGCTCCCTGCTAAGGAGTTATGGGGTGTAAACTTCATCGGGGGTTCGAATCCCCCCCTCTCCGTGACTTTGAAGTAATATTGCTAATCATTAAGACAAGAGACTTGGCATTTCCAAATATTTAAGTACAATCTCGATCAATAATACTTTGATGGGAGTGAGCCAAAATCTTGAATATGAAGGTCAGAAAATGCGATCGCAAGTTTAAAACTATAGCTCTTATCTTAACTTTGATTAGTGCTGGTTTGGTGGTTACAGCTTGTCAGGATGGAGATACAGGAGGCGATACAGAAAGTTCTAGTGGTTCGGCAAATGCTCAAGGGTTAAAATTAGGAACTTTAGTTCCCGTAACTGGTGATCTGGCTTCTATAGGGCAAAATATGCCAGTAGCAGTGGAATTAGCGGTAAATACGGTTAATGATTGCGGGGGAGTTAACGGAAATCCCGTGAGCTTAACCAATCAAGACAGTCAAACTGATCCTAGTGTAGGCAGTACAGCCATGACTCAGCTAGCAGAAGTAGATCGAGTTGCTGGAGTAATAGGAGCTTTTGCCAGTAGTGTTTCTGGGGCAGCAGTAGATGTAGCAGTTCGCAATAAAGTCATGCTAGTATCCCCAGGTAGTACCAGTCCAGTGTTTACCGAACGTGCTAAAAATGGAGAATTTAACGGCTATTGGGCCCGTACTGCTCCCCCAGATACCTATCAAGCTCAGGCACTAGCAGCACTTGCTAACAAACAGGGATTCAACAATGTTGCTACCGTAGTCATTAACAATGATTATGGTGTGGGATTTGAACAAGAATTTGTGCAAGCTTTTGAAAAACTAGGGGGTAATATTACCACTAAAGGCAGTCCAGTTCGTTATGATGCTAAAGCTGCTACTTTAGATACCGAAGCTAAAACAGCTTTTAATGGCAAACCCGACGCAGTTGCTGCCGTACTCTATGCTGAAACGGGTAGTGTATTATTAAAATCAGCTTTTGAACAGGGTTTGAGCGAAGGAGTAACAGTTTTACTTACTGATGGAGTTTACTCGGAAGATTTTGTGCGGCAAGTAGGTAAGACTGGGGACGGAAAATCCATTATTGCTGGAGCTTTAGGCACTGTACCAGGTGCTAGCGGTCAGGCACTTGAAAACTTTACAGCTTTATGGAAAGAAAAAACTGGTAAGGAAATAACTGCTTTTGTACCTCATAGTTGGGATGCCGCAGTGTTAATGATGCTAGCGGCTGAAGCTGCTGATACCAATACAGGAGAAGCTATCAAAGATAATATTTTGGCAGTTGCCAACGCTCCGGGAACAGAAGTAAGCGATGTCTGTCAGGCACTGGAATTAGTTCGTCAGGGAGAACAGATCAACTACCAAGGAGCAAGTAGTGATGTCGATATCGATGAAAATGGCGATGTTGTCGGTAGTTATGATGTTTGGGAAGTTGAAGAAGATGGTACTCTTAGAGTAATAGATAAAATTAGTCCTGTTAATTAGGACTTAGTTCTTGAGCTTGCAAGAATAATTTCAAGCTTTAAAAGTTAAGAGTTGTTGGTCATTTCATTTAACAGTTATCAGTTACCATTGATCAGTTGCTTGAACGTTGTTCAATGTTCAATTATCGACAAGGTAGATCGACCATAGTCATCTGCTTTTTTTTTGAGGCGATTAGTCCATACGAGAAGCAAACCAAATAGCCCAGATTATTGCCATGATAAACATTATTGTTCCGATACTATTGGCTAAAGCATGAAATTCTGCGGTATCAATTAAAGTCATAGTAAGCAATATTACTTGCATTGCTTGGATTTGTCCTAGTAAGCTGAGAAGATTTCTATGATACTCAAAAATAGTTTATTTATATTAATAAATATTATTAATTTTTTGAAACATAGTAAGAATTACAATTAAGTGTGTGTGAGGATTTTGTGAAATGCCGAAACTATTGTCTCTGCTCGGCGCGATCGCTCCTGTTTGTGCATTTTTTTTGTGGTGGAGCGGTAAAATTGAAGCAAGTGCTTTACCTGCAACTGTAACCACAAACTTAGAAGTTCAAAAAATAGCCCAATATATGCCCCGTAATCGTCATCATCAAGAAAATGATGATGCAAGTTTGTTGGGTTTAATTGAAGAATACCAACAAGAGGGATTTATCTCACAGGAAAATAGTGTCGAACAACTGCGAGATGTTGCTCCCACAGATTGGGCATATGAAGCATTACGAAGATTGAAGGAACGTTATGGCTGTATTGCGGGATTTAGTGATGGCACTTATCGAGGTAATCATACTGTTTCGCGTTATGAATTTGCGGCTGGTTTAAATTCTTGTCTCAATAAAATTGAACGTTTAATCGCTCAGTCGGAATTGGTCTCTCAAGAAGATATCGATCTTTTGTTACGGCTGATGCAAGAATTTCAGTCCGATTTGGCGATCCTTCGGGGTAGAACCGATGGTTTACGGGCGCGGATCGATGATTTGGATGTAACTCAGTTTTCTACGACTAGCAAGCTAACGGGGGAAGCAATTGTGGCTGCGGCTGGCATTTTAGCGGGAGATGAGGATGACAATCCTATTTTAGGCCATCGCTTGCGTTTGCAATTAGCAACGAGTTTTAACGGAGACGATCTGTTATTTACTCGTCTTTCTAGCGGTAATTTTCCTACCTTTACCGAAACTACAGGAACTTTTGCTGGAGATTTGGCTTTTACCGCACCTGAAAATAATAATTTAAATTTGGAAGTTCTTTCTTATACTTTTCAACTTGGAAGCAACACAAATATAATTATTGGGGCAACGGGAGTGGCTGCGGACGATTTTGCCGATACTGTCAATCTTCTCGACGGTGATGGAGGTTTGGGAGCAATTTCTCGATTTGGGACTCGCAATCCCATTTATTTACCCCCTGGAGATACTGGTTTGGCTATCGTGCATCGCCCGTTGTCTCGATTAGAAATTAGTGCGGGTTATTTAGCCGCTTCTGGGGATAATCCTACTTCTGGTAATGGCTTATTTAATGGCCCATATAGCGCATTGGGACAAATTTCGTTTGCTCCTACTGAAAGTTTAAACTTTGCTGCTACTTACGTTCATAGTTACAACCAAAGTAATACTGAAACTGGTAGTAATTTAGCTAACTTACAATCATTAGTTGAAGGCATTTCTACTGTGAGCAATTCTTATGGTGTAGAACTATCTTGGGCAGTTAGCGATCGCCTGACTATCGGTGGTTGGGGTACATTGAGTAAAGTAACTAATCTCTCCACTATCTCTCCCATAAGCGATCGCGGTACGCAAAACATCTGGAATTGGGCAGCAACTTTGGCATTAACAGATTTGGGTAAAGAAGGAAATATCGCTGGTGTAGTAGTGGGAATGGAACCTTTTGTAGCGAATTCAAGCATTGCCAGCCTAGAAGAAGATCGAGATAGTTCTTTACATTTAGAAGCTTTTTACCAATATCAGGTTAACGATCATATTTCAATTACACCCGGAGTAGTGTGGATTACAGCACCAGATAATAAGAATGATAATGATGATCTAGTAATCGGTACAGTTCGGACGACTTTTAGTTTTTAGTTGTTTGGTAGCTCGCCAATTTTTTCTATGGGAGGTTGTGGCTTGGGTTGTAGCCGATATCTAATCCAGCTAAAAGAACTGAGTAATAAGGGTAAAGCAAATGCTATGACCAAAGCGATCGCGGTATATTGAAAAATCATTGGTCGTTTTCTTCCTTTGGTAGGATAGCCGCAACTGAGACAGATTTCTGCTTCCGAACTATTAAGAGTACCGCAAACTTTACAAGGTTCTAGTGCCATTGCGATCGCGACTTGCTATTTTTATGGTTTAAGGTTTTTAGTTTATAGCTTTTAAACTAAATTGGCTACTGGCAGAGTCAAATGAATGCTACTTCCCTGATCTTTACCGGCTGAATTTGCCCAGATTTTACCACCCAAACTATTAATAATTCGACGACAAATAGCCAAGCCGATTCCCGTTCCATTTACAGTACGTCGTAAAAAATCTTCTTCTTGATAAAAACAATTAAATACAGCTTCCAGATGACTGGGAATCATCCCTCTACCGTTGTCAGAAATAATAATTTCCAGCATCATATTGGTAGCTTCTTTAGGGATGAAAGATGTCACTTTACTACTTAATAAACGAACTTTAATCTTAATTTCTCCATCGGCTTGAGTAAATTTGCAGGCATTATCTAAAAGTTTTACTAATGCTGCTATTAAACGGTCTTCATCTACTTTGATTTGAGGTAAATTATGGGGAATGTCTAGTATTATTTGAGGTAAAAATTGGCGATCGCTTTGATTGATAGAAGTATAATCGTAATGGTTTTTTAAGCTAACTAATGCTAATTCAATTGCTTCATCAACTCGAACATATTCAGAACGATAATAAATCTGTCCTGTTTCTAGACGATCTAAAGTAAAAAAATCTTTGATTAGTTTTTGCAATCTTACTAAATCTTTTAAAGCAATATCGAGCATTTCTTGACGATATTTTTTGGGCATCTGAAGGTCACTGCTCAAACTTTCTAAACATATTTCAATGGTACAAAGAGGAGTGCGTAATTCATGACCAACTATCGCAATTAAATTATTGCAAATATGTTCAACAATTTCTTCTTGAGCATCTAATAAAATATAATTATTTTCAGCAGATTTTAACTCTACATTCGTCTCAGTTGAGTTCGAGCGCAAAATTCTAAGTATGGTATTTTGCAGTATTTGTCGTGAAGACATTGGAGATTGTTTTTGGGTAATTTTTGCTCGATCTAGGCCACAACGAGCAAGGTTGAGGCAGTCTTCAATTAATTGATGTAAATGTTGAATATCTCTAACTGCCGTGTCTAAAATTACCTGTCGCGATGGGAGTGGTATTTCTGATTCATTGGCTAAACTCTCTAAGCAAACTTGAATAGTCGATAAAGGATTCCAAAATTCATAACCAATTACTGCAAACAGGCGATGGCGAATCGATTGAAGCGTTACTAAAGATTTAAATTCCTCGGAATCTGCTTCAGATGATTGTGATTTTGTCAACCTTTTATCCATGAAAAATCAAACTATACTAAGTTTTGTAAATTAATCCTACCATTTTTGTTACAAATATTAATAAAAAACTTAAATAACTATAGAGTCCCGTCAAACATGAAACAGTAGAGCAAGTTGTTAAAATTCCTGCTGGGATTAGAGATTAAAATTGATGAAAGATAAAATTTCAGCTTTAGGTTTAGATGTAGGGAAAAAACGTTTAGGGGTTGCTGGTTGTGATGGTACGGGATTGATTGCCACGGGAATAACTACAATTTATCGTACTTCTTGGGCTGAAGATCTCAGACAATTACAAGCCATCATCACAGAAAGAGAAGCCACAATTTTGGTACTCGGACTACCCTATTCTCTAGATGGAACTTTAGGTTTTCAAGCCAGACAGGTACAAAAATTTGGTAACAAACTGGAACGAATTTTGAAATTACCAATGGAGTATGTAGACGAACGCCTCACCTCAGTAGAAGCGATCGCCCAACTGAAAACTCAAAAACGATTTTCCACTCGCGATAAAGGAGCGATCGACCGCCAAGCCGCTACGATTATTTTGCAGCAATGGCTAGATTCGCGTCGTCAATCGATTCACAATGGACAATGGACAATGGACACTTGATATTTGTGTAATTTACCCAATTAATTCAAGCTTACAGATGACTTAGATAGGCATTTTGGCATCTAAAACCGTCAGACTAGATATTGGTCTACCGGTTAAGCAAGACCAATGACAGGTAAACAGATCTGGTTGTTGAGTCCTGGTAGTAATTAAAGCAGGAGCAGCAGGAAATGGCCAGAGGCGATCAAAAACTATTTCGCCATTATGCAAGCTAAATTGAATTAAATACACAGAAGGAGGAGCAGATAGAGATTCTAACAACCCCTCTGCCAACTCATGAAGAGAGCGACGCTGACGTTTGGGAATCATCACTGGTTGTTCGTAAGAGTTAGGCATTGCCCCTTCACCGATAACCTCAGCATAAATAATTTCTTGATCCGTCAGGACTACAGGTAGCCACAGATGACCCAGCCAAGAATCCCCACAACTAGTTTTAAAGCCCAAATTACGATCTACCCAGCGTCTTCTGCCGACAATATCTTTACAAGCTGAAAAGATTTTTTTAGCCGGAAAATCTAAATAATCTGGTAGCTGGATGGTTAGAGGGCAAATAATTCTAGAATTATCTTCATCCCGCGAAGATTTGGCACACAAAGCAGCAGCAGATGTTACTTGAATCGAGATGGGAGATGAAGAACAAGCGTTAACACTGCGTTTTAAAGCTTCGACCATTCTTTCTGTCACCGGTGCTGCGGAGAGGAATTTTCCTTGTTCGTCTACCTCAGCGTTAATAATAATTACAACTTTTTCCATTCCCCTTCCATAGTTTTGAGATGTTGTCATAGCTGTTGTGAATCAAACCATTATCTGTAATTAGATTTAGGCTATTGTTATTTTTACTACCCGCGCTACTAGTTGATGGAAAAATAGTTCGTAAAAATTGTAGGGCATAAGTTTGGATCGTCGATCTGGTTGAAAATTATCAGCAAGAGAAGTCATCCTTAGATATAGAAGTTTAATTTAAACTCAATATTGATCAATGACACTCAAACACAAGTATAAGGTATTAAATATAGAACGGTGGCGATCAAACACTCGGTTATGCCGAACTTATAGGGACGATCTAAGCTCACCCTTGAAGGGCAATAAAGCGTCCTTACTTATTACCACGGTCGTGTAACTGTTTCCATCTAGAACTGTGAAGCTTTTTTTGTGCATTACCTATCATAGTTGCTTGTGGACTTCATTTTCAAGGTGTTAGCAACATAATAAAATAACCTATCATTCTGGAGATTAGCTACTTTAAACTGCAAAAAACTCAAAAAAAATTATTAATCAAATCTTAAGTAATTTTCAGTTCAACAGGATTAATTTGTAATACAGTATGGATTTACTAGAATATCAGGCTAAAGAACTATTTCGCGAAATCGGCATTCCTACTTTACCTTCTCAAAGCATTGATGAGCCAAGACAGATCAAGCAATTACAAATTCCTTATCCAGTAGTGTTAAAATCGCAAGTCCGCTCTGGAGGTAGGGGAAAAGCCGGTGGAGTACGCTTTGTGTCCAATACCATTGATGCGATCGCCGCTACTAGGGCAATTTTTAAATTATCTATTCTGGGAGAATATCCAGAAGTAGTCTTGGCTGAAGCTCATTATAATAGTGAAAAAGAGTTTTTTTTAGCAATTGTCTTGGATTATGAATTAAAACGTCCAGTTTTGCTAGGCTCTGCTCGTGGGGGAATGAATGTCGAGTCGTTGTTAGCAAATCTTCAACAAGTAGTAGTTGAGGATGATTTTTCACCTTTTTATGCGCGTCGTCTGACTACTCGCATGGGATTGTCGGGGGGATTAATTCAATCGGTTAGTCAAATAATCGAAAAAATGTATCGGCTGTTTGTCACCAAAGATTTAGATTTAATTGAAATTAATCCCTTGGGAGTCAATACCAAAGGAGAAGTGATGGCACTAGACGGCAAAATTACAGTCAATGACTCTGCTTTATTTCGGCATCAGGCGATCGCCGCTTTTCAGAATTCACGGCAATTATCTTTTAAGCGTCAATCATCTCCCGTCGATGATCTTAGAGATACTTCTCCTGTTTCTGTACGTTGGTTAGATTGGAATAATGCTAAGGGTAATATTGCTATTGTTTGTAATAGTTTCGATCTGGCACTATTAACTTGGGATTTAATCTGTCAGAGAAAAAAACATCCTGCTTGTGCCGTAACCATTACCAATAATACTTTTAACGAACCAACGGCTGCTAGTGCTTATGGAGAGCAATTAAAGAAAGTTTTGACCCAATTAATGGCAATGCCCAAAATTAAAGTTATTTTACTCAATATTTGGGAAACTGAAGCAATAAGTCGCCAAATAGTAACTCAGACCTTCAATTGCGCTCTTACTGCCGGGATCAAACAACTAGAATCTACCACAGAAAAAAAATCTCGAAGTGTTAATCTCCATCATGGTGATACTTCAGAAAAAACTTCTAGGCAAAACTCTGTCTCTAAGTCGTTTTCGTCTGAGGTTAAGTTTGTCTTGCGCCTACTCAACCGAGATTTTCTTAAAAATACGGAATTTCCCGAAAATTTAGTGACCACAATGTCCGATATAACTGGTTACACTGAAGATGACAATGGTTTTATTTATCAACCTGACGAGGAATCGATCGCCACGCGGTTGAATTTAGCCGAATCAGTTTATGTAACTGATAATTTACCAGAAGCTATATCTGAGACCCTTAACCTAGTTAAACTTAAATAAATTAATTTTGAATTATTGTTAATCCTTCCTGAGTCAATTAACAAAGTTTCGAGATTATTGTGGATTTTTTCTCGGTTTTCACCACAGTTTTGATATTTACCAGTTAGTTAATAGTGTTATGAATTGGTTATCTCCCGACAGCGCGATCGTTCAAGGTATCAACGAAGGATATGCAGCTTATCATGCCATTCAGATGAAAGCTTATGGTACAAAGATTGTTGCAGGCATTAGTCCAGGAAATAAAGGTAAAAGTGTTGGAGATATTCCCCTATTCGATTTGGTAGAACAGGCGATCGCCGAATTGGGGACAATTGAAACTAGCTTGATTTTTGAAAAAAGCGATCGGGTTTTAGATGCAGCCAGAGAAGCGATCGCTGCTGAAATTAAGCAAATTATTATTTTTACTTCAGGAGTTCCCCCTTTAGATACGATCGAGATTTTGAAATACGCTAAAGCAAATAATACTTTAGTTTTAGGACCTGGAAGTCATGGAATTATTATTCCTGAACAAAATTGGTTGGGGACGTTGCAACCACAGTTTTATACACCAGGAGAAGTAGGATTAATTGGTTATGGTAAATATTTATCTTATGAAGTAGCTTGGGAACTCAATCGCGCCGAAATTGGACAATCTATAGTAGTTAGTCTGGGTAACGATCGCATTATTGGTTCGGGCTTATCTCAGTGGTTATCGATACTCAATGAAGATCCCAAAACTAAAGCGATCATCGTAGTGGGACAACACATTAATGAAACCAAAGAAATAACAGATTACTGTCGCAATCGTGGTTATGACAAACCAATACTTGTTTATTTAGCAGGATTACTCGCCCCTCAAGAGCAGGTTTTTCAAGATGCAACTACGATTATTAGTAACTATCTATCTTTTTCTATTCCCGTAGTCAATCAAGATAAACAAAACATCCGCCAATTAATCGATGTGGGCATCCAAGTTGCCAAGCGACCTAATGAAATTCCTATAATGGTTAAACAAGCCTTAAACGAACAGTTATCAATAAACAATGAATAATCGGGGCAAAAAGTTATTGCTCCCCAGTCAGAACACATATTTTTATAAAAAACATTATGCAACGTAGAACTAGAAATGATTACAATAGTAAAAAAGATTACGATCGCTATACACCTCCCAATCCCCGATCTGCTAACAATTCACCGAAAAAAAGTCCGATGGATGCAGCTAAAGCAGCAATTTTAGCCAGTGTATTTATTTTGGGTGTAGTAGTGGGAATTGCCCTGAACTTTAGCAATAATTCCAATCCTGCCACCATTGATTCGCGGTCACAAATCGACCGTTTAGCACCTAATCCTGAATTATGCCAGCAATTTGGAGCAAGTGCGATCGTGACCGATATGCGTTTCTTTTTAAGTTTGAATCCCTTTAACGTATTTGTATCTCAGCCAAAAATGGAACCTGGATGTATTTTACGCCAGAATAATTGGTCGATTCTCGAACAACAAAAACTGGTAAGTTCCGAACAGGTTAAAGATTGCAAGCGCAGGATGAATACTTTTGCTTTTACAGGAGTTTTAGAAGGTTCTCCTAAAATAGACTGTGTATATCAAAACGACGCAGCCGGCAATTTATTTTTAAACAGACAGGGAACTTCTGGGGCAAAATCAGAATTAAATAATTTTTAGTCATTGGTTATTGGTCATTGGTTATTGGTTATTGGTCATTGGTTATTGGTTATTGGTCATTGGGCATTGGTTATTGGTCATTGGTCATTGTCTTTGTCGCTCATAACTTTTAACCGTATTAGGCGATCGCCTGTTTCATCGAGGGATACTTCAATGGTGTCTTGGGTGAGGGTTTCGAGGCTAGTAAGTAGCGATCGCAAGTGAGGATTGGATGCCCCTGTTTCGACGTAAAGGCGATCGGCAACAGTCCCTAAGCGTTTCCAGGTAGTATAGAGTTTGCCTACGGTTTGTTCGAGATTGTTGGCTTGTTTGACTAAATCGGCGGCAGTATTGATACAGTCGAGACGCAGGGCTTCTTCTAGTGCCAATTCCATATCTACTGCACTATCTCTGAGGGTTTGTACCTGGGCAGCTGCATCGAGGTATTTAGCTAAGTTTTTGGCTTCACCTGTCATTAATTTGACGGTATCAATATCAGGACTTTCGGCAATTTCTTTTTTGATTTCTGCTAGATGAGAATCTGGTAATTTTTCCATCTCTCGAACTAAGGGGGCGAGATGTCGGGCAGGTAAAGAACCTTCGGCAGCTTTTTCTTTGACTTCATCTGGTAGTAAATCCGAACTCATTGCCGTCCATTCATCACTGAGTTGTTTGACTTCTTTGCGTGTAATGCGATCGCCATTTTGAGCGGCTTCACTGACTAACTTTTGAATTTCGGGGGCAGCTTTAGCGGTTTCAACGAAAGCTCGTTTGCTAAAGTTATTAATACTTTCTGGGTTTAACTGTCCCTCAGCGAGAAGGGTATCGGCACTATTAGCCAATTGAATTAAGGCATATGCTTGAGATTTGGTAATTTCGCGGTTTTTTAGCCAATTAATAAAACCCGCACCCCTGCCTTCACCACCTTTCTTTTCTCGGTCTCTAACAGCCCGCAAAATGCGTCCCCGCCAAATATCTGTTTGTAGATCGAAGCGATCGCATATTTTCCAAACCGTATCTAATTGTTGTTGAAAATCAAATTCCTGTATATTTTCGTCTTCAGGATCAGGCAATTGAAAGTCGAAGTCGGCTGGTACTTCTAAAGCAGCGACAATTTCTTCGTTAGATATCTTACTATTACCATTGGCTACGGTCATATCATCCATATTGAGCGTTCGAGATTGTGTGTGGAAACAGCTTCAATATCCTACCGCATAGCTAGGTGAAGATGATAATCAGTAATCTGTGATCAATTATTCTAGAGCCTCAAGTTCTTCTTCAATTCGTTCTTTTTGTTCTTCTAAAATTTCCCTTCGTCGGCGGCGACTGTAATCATCGTAATTATCATACTCTCTAGAGCGATCGCGACGATAATCATCTTCATACCCCTGTCTTCTTTGTTCGTAACTTCTTCTTCTAATTTCTTCTACATCGGTTTCCGTGTCGCCATTGTCTCCAGTTGCTTCTCTTTCGTATGGTGATTGATAAGGTTCTCCTTTTGCCTGTTGCCAATTTAAATTATCTCCAGTTGCCGAGTTATGGTTTGGGGTAGTCAGCTGGAAATCAAATAGGAATATGTCGGAGAAATTCAAATGTAAAGCGATCGCACCAAGACTAATTAAATCTAACATAGGTACAGTAATCAGTTATTCTGGGTTGATAATGATATCTAAATCGGGAGCAAAGCCTAAGTCTTCATCTAATCGAGCAAATACTTCGCCATCAAAGGTTAAATCGCCAGTACCGGCATTGTAGGCAAAGCGATCGTATTCATCGGTATCGATATCAAAACCTTTGGCAAATACTTCGATTACGTCTTCTTCAATTTCAAAGTCTTCGATTGTATCGACTCCCGTATTTAAAATTGTGGCAAACACAAACTTATCTCTGCCATCTCCACCAATTAAGGTATCATTTCCTGCGCCACCTTCAAGAATATCGTCACCATCATCTCCTACCAGTCGATCTGAACCTGCTAAACCCAGCAATGTATCGTTGTCTGCTTCGCCAAATAAAACATCGTTGCCATCTCCACCGATTAAAGTATCTTCGTCATCGCCACCAAACAAGGTATCATTGTCTGCTTCGCCGTTGAGAACGTCTCTACCTTCATCGCCAAATAACTCATCATTACCGTTATAACCGTTGAGGTGGTCGTCACCTAATTCGCCAATTAGGATATCGTTACCATCACTACCATAAATAGTGTCGTCCCCATCAAAGCCGTAAATAGTATCATCTCCCAACCAACCATCAATGGAATCATCACCTGCCAAACCATCAATGCGATCATCTTCTACACTAGGAGGGAATAAGGGAGTATCACTAAATCCAAGGCGATCGTCACCACTAGTTCCTTTAATTTCAGCCATGTTATTTGCTCCTAAGATAGTAATGAAATACTCAAAAATGGAAATTTTAACCAATCTTAATTCCCCAAAAAACTGGAATTAATTATGATTCTAAATAGTCTAAAAGACTCGGATTTTTTGTCAACAAAAAAACTCATAAAAATATTAACCAAGTAATCAGTAAGATTACTAAACATTAATAAATCTATATTTTCAGAGCTATTTATTTAGACTATGAACTAAAAATAAAAAACTGGCTAAAAAAATCACTCAATTTTTCTTTTAAGTTTTGAAAATTTAGGGAACAAAATCTTCAGTCAATTTTACAAGGCTTATTTTCTAATTTTTTTCTTAATTGTGTTAGTTAACATTTTTAATTCTGGTACTTTTAACTGCATGGCAATTAAAATAAAAATACTCAGGGCAATGACAGTAGAAACGCTTAATTCAATTAACAGCAATAATAGATTATCGCTGCCGATAAACTGCTCGAAACCATGACTGATTCCCCAACTAATCAAACCGGCGATCGCACTGGCAATTACTAAAGCAAAAATCTCTTTACTCCAAGCTAATAAGGGCAATTTATTTAAACGGCGGTGTAAGAGCCAAATAAAAATTACCACAGAAGTAATATTGACCCCAATAGTTGCTAAAACCAAACCAGGTGCGGCAAAAGCTTGAACTAAAAAGTAATCTAAGATGGCATTCAAAAAGATATTAATAATACTGATACGAAAAGGAGTTTCTCCGTCTCCTAAAGCATAAAATACTCGAAGTAAAACATCCCTGGCAAAATAAAAAAACATTCCCAAACCATAAGTCATTAATAGTGGGGCGACAAAATTAGAAGCATCACTATCGAATTGCGCTCGCTGGTAAATTAATTTAACAATAGGTAAAGCTAAAGACATGAAAATTGCCGTTAAGGGCAACATAGTTAAAGCACCTAAAAAAATTGCCTGACGAATTCTGAGTTTTAATTCTGGCCAGTTTTCTGGTGCGGCTAAACGAGAAAATACTGGCAAAAAAGGCACTAAAATCATATTTTCTAGAATGCCTAAAGGAGTTAAAGCAATTAAATTAGCATATTGCATAGCTGCGGCAGCACCAGCTATCCCAGAGGCAAAAAATAAGTCAGTATAAACATTAATTTGCAGCATTCCCGAAGATAAAGTTGCAGGAAACATTACTCTCAACACATCCATTACCCCAGGAATACGCCAATCGAAACGTAATTTTAATGTTCCCAAACCTGACCGCCATTGGGCAATTAATTGTGCCAACCATTGTAAAATAGCACCTGCCAGAGTAGCACCTGCCAGGGTTATTGCTCCTATTTGTATGTATTGAGGAGTATTTAGTTGTTCTCCTGCGTGCCAAATTAACGCCCCTAAAGCGATAACCACAGCCACGCTAGAAAATAAAGGACTAAGACTGGGAAGTAAATAACTATCAGCAGCATTAAGAGTGCCAAAACCGATGCCAATTAATCCAGCCAACAGGGCGATCGGTGCCATAATTCTTAATTGTAAAATGGCAATATCCCTGACCTCTGGAGATAACTCAGGCCCTGAAAGATCGATAAATGTTCCGGCAAAAACAATAACGATAATTGTGACTAGCAGCAGAAATAGAGTAACCAAGGTGCTAACGGTTTCTACTATTGGTGCGGCTTCTGATTTGTCTCTTTTAGATAAGGCACTGACTAAAGCACTGTGAAATGGACCATTTACACCGCCTAATAAAATCAGCAAAAAACCTGGAACTACGTAAGCATAGGCATAGGCGTTTACTACATCTCCTACCCCAAAGGCTGCCGCAATAATTTGTTGTCGTACTAAACCAAAAACTTTACTGATCAGAGTAGCAACAGCAACAATACCAGCGATACTAGCTAAAGAACGAGAAGATGTGTTATTTGCAGTCACAACATTAAGTCATAGAGAGAGCAACCGCTATATTATACGGATCTGTTTAATTACTTGAAAAAAAATTGACGGTTCAAAAGGATTCAATTCCTTCTGCCTTCTGCCTGATCATAACCATTGTGTAACTATTCAACAGGACTTCATGCTCGGTTAGGGAGGAGAGAGGAGTGATGGTAACATACTCCTCGACTCTAACGGAAACCTCAAAGCCCGTGTCCTCCCCTTGCGAACGGCAGGCAAGGCCCTTGCAGCTAATTACTGATTTACACTGTCATAATATCTTTTTCTTTGACTGCTAAAAGATCGTCAATTTTTTGATTAAATTCATCAGTAATGGTTTGAACTTCGTCTTGTAAACTGCGGGATTCATCTTCGGAAATATCGCTATTTTTTTCTTCTTTACGAATACTATCAATGGCATCGCGACGGATATTCCGAATGCCTACCTTGCCTTCTTCTGCCAATTTTCCCGCCATTTTAACTAATTGTTTACGACGATCGCTTGTTAGGGGTGGGATATTCAAACGAATTATTTCCCCGTCATTATTGGGAGTCAGACCGATATCTGACATGGCAATAGCTTTTTCGATTTGTGCCGCACTTTTTTTATCATAAGGTTGAATGGTAATGGTAGTAGCATCCGGCGTATTGATATTAGCCAGAGATTTTAACGGGGTTTCCATGCCATAATATTCCACCATTACCCGGTCTAATAAAGAAGCATTAGCTCGTCCGGTACGAATAGTATTAAAAGACCTCTGAGTTGCCTCAATCGTCTTTTGCATACGTTCTTTAACTTCAGCTAACTTCACAATTTCCTCCTACAATAGTTCCAACAGGTTCACCTTTGGTCGCACGCATAATATTACCGCGAACTGAAAGATCGAAAACCAAGATCGGAATGTTGTTTTCCTTACACAAGGCGATCGCCGTACTATCCATGACTTTTAATTCTTTATTCAAAACATGACTGTAGGTTAAACTTTGATAGCGATGAGCATTCTGATGGTGTTTGGGATCACAATCGTAAATACCATCAACTTTAGTTGCTTTAAAAATAATTTCGGCATCAATTTCAGCCGCTCTTAAAGCTGCGGTAGTATCAGTCGTAAAAAACGGGTTGCCCGAACCCGCTCCAAAAATAACTACTCGACCTTTTTCCAAGTGACGTATGGCACGACGACGGATATAGGGTTCGGCTACTTCCTGCATGGCGATCGCACTTTGCAAGCGATTGGTAATCCCGATCCTTTCTAAAGCGTCTTGTAGAGTCATGGCATTCATCACTGTGGCAATCATCCCGATATAATCAGCCGTTGCCCGATCCATACCAGCCGCAGATGCTTTCATTCCACGAAAAATATTGCCACCACCAACTACAATGGCTACCTGTACACCGCTATTGACTACATCCGCTACTTCCTGGGCAATTTCAGCAACCACTTTAGGGTCAATTCCATAACCCAAATTTCCCATTAAAGCTTCGCCGCTCAGTTTTAATAAAATTCGCTGGTAACTCATTCCTAGAACAGTAAATTTCGATCTTTCTGATTATTAATATAAGGTCACAGAAACTCTTACCATACAATATGGTATTCTGTGACCTCCCCATAACATAGCAGCTTTTAATCAGTAATCAGTAATCAGTTATCACTCATCAGTAAACATTTGCTGAGAAGATGTTTAATGTTCCTTATTGCTTTGGTCGCCATTGAATCGGAGAGCCAACGGGTTGAACGTAATCTATAGCGATCGCATTTGCTGAAAGGAGATTGATAATACTATTGCGTAAGTAGTTTTCAGTTACTGCCTCAGCAGAATCTGGAGCGTCATCTATTGCTCCTGCATAGCGAATTATGGCTTGGTCATCAAGTAAAAAAGCTGTGGGTATTATTTTAGCTCTAAAAGATTTGGCTACATCTTGGGTGGTATCCCGCAAATAGGGAAAAGCGATTTTATTTTCGGCGGCAAATTTTTTCATGGTTCCAAAACTATCGGCGATCGCTTCATCTTGACCATCAGAGCTAGTGCGGTAATCAGAATCAATACCTATTAAAGTAAAACCTTGGGGTGAAAATTCGGCTTGAATCTGATTGAGACGGTCGATATATTGATGAACTTCGGGACTTTTGTCGTCCATAAACACTACAGCGATCGCTTTGAATTGTTGACGATAACTACCTAAGTGATAGACTTGTTTATCTATTCCAGGAATTTCAAAATCTGGAGCGTAACCGCCGATTATGCTTTCTTCTGTTTTCATAAATACTATTTCCTATAAAAAATTTTGTTACTAACTATTTAAATTCGATTTATAGCGATCGGCAAATATTTCAGATTTCAGCAATCTCTAAAACTACATACTGTAATAACCAATTAATTTATAAACTAATTTGGCGGCAGTAAACTCAGAGACGACCGAATCAGCCTGGGGTGCTAATTCCATAATGTCACAACCGATGACTTGATGTCTTGCAAATACAGTTTTGAAAAAATCAGTTAATTCGTACCAATTCAATCCTCCTGGTTCGGGAGTACCTACCCCCGGCATCATCTGGGGATTAAATCCGTCTAAATCGATGGTAATAAAAACTTTTTCGGTTTTAATGTGCTGCATTGCTGTTTTGCTCCACTGGCGATCGCGATAAATATCTTGATCCCAAATGACGGGAATTTTCTGTTCTTTAATTAACTTTGCTTCTTCTAAGCAAATAGCGCGAATACCGACTGGTAATGTAGGCAACCCCATGTCTAAAACGCGACGCATCACACAAGCATGATTGTAAATCGAACCTTCGTAACTCTGACGCAAATCCCCGTGTGCATCAATTTGAATTACGGTAAAAGATTCCCTGATCATTTCTCTGTAGGCTTTAACTACTCCTGCCGTAATACTGTGTTCTCCTCCTAAAGCTATAACAAATTTACCGTCAGCAATTAGTTGAGATACGGTTTTAGTAGTCAGTTCTAACATAGCTTCGGGACTCAGATCACGATGGATTCTCGTGTCGGCGATCGCCTCATGGGTAAATATTCCCGTCTTCAAACACACTTCCGTGTCTAGTTCAATATCGTAAGCTTCTAACTGATCTGAGGCTTCTAGAATCGCATCTGGGCCACCTTCACAGCCTTTGCGATAAGTGGTGGTTTGTTCGTAGGGAATGGGCAAGATAACTGCTTTGGCATCAGCGTAAGTAGTTTGTGCTTCTGAGCCAATAAACTGTTTTTGTTTCATTAATCTTAAATGAAAGGTTATCAATCATTAATCATTAATCATCTGTCATCTGTCAATAGTCATGTGATATACTCAAAAGAAAAAATAAGCCCCGTCCCTACTGAAAAAAACGCCATGCTTTAATTAATTTGCCTTGAAAGATAGCAGCTACACCACTGAGAGTTTTAATTTCGGGAAGTTCGGGAGCGATCGCCCTAGCAGAAGAGAGGGCAATTTCGGCAGACTTAGGTTTCCAGTCGTAGAGGTAAACAAAAGCTAGATAACCATAACCATAAGGATTTTGAGGGTCTAATTTGGTGATTTCTTGAAATGAGGCGATCGCACCATCCACATCTTGTTGTAATACTTGGGATAGGGCAACAGTATAAAGCCAGTTTAATCTTTGTCGAAGCGACAGGGAATAGTTTTGTAAGCGGTAGGATAGGGAAAATTCTGTCTGTGGGAGATAATCGTGTTGGGCATCATACTGATTGATTCGGGCAGTTTGCGTGAAAATTGGTTCTAAACCCGCAATTGTGTCGGCCATCATTGGGGCAATTTCTCGTAACTGGGTTACTAAATCTAATTCTGGTGCAGCAATAGCTGGAGAGGTAGGATCGATAGTAAGGGATACATGGGGAACGAGCATCGGTTGAGTTTCTCCCGTCTCCCGATTAAGACAAACAGCTTTAAGGATATATGTTCCAGGCTCGATGTTGGCTGGCGGCAACATCGCTGTATTTTCTATAACTTCAAATATGGTAGCGTTACTGACTTCTCTGCGACTGGAATCTAATAAACCCATACCGATGCTGTGGTCGTGTAACCAAACAGAATCCGTTAAACTATTGTCCGAGCTAGAGTTTTCTGGCAGCCAAGTTAATAACACCATGGCCGAGTGCAATTGCTCCCAGTTACCCGACCATTTATAGGTTACGGGAATCGGTGCGCCTGGAGGTGCTACTGGGGGTAAAATTACTCGGTCTAAAACGGTTAATTTGGGTCGTAAAGCTTCGTCTCCTATGAGGCTGGGAGGAATTTCTCTGGTTTTGACTGTTACTATAGGGCGATCGCGATGGTAGAGTTTGAGTAGACTATCATCTGGAAGTTGCCAACTGCGATGTAGTTTAAAATCTCCCCCTGTCTCTACTAAGTTGACAATTGAGGGTTGGGCTTCGGGGATAGATCCTTGGTTTCCTGTTTTGGTAATAAACCAATCGAGCGATCGCGCATCTGGTTCTACTTCCTCTATTTTGATACCTACTTGACGACCAACTACCTGAAAGTTTTTTTGTCCGCCATAAAAGGAAAAATTATGTTGATTGATTTCGGGGGTAGAAGGTAAAACTCCTAAAGTAGAACGTAAATAGGGAGAAGTATCGATAATTTCTTGAATGACTTGGGGGTGGGGAAATTGTTGTCCTAAATAGGGATAATGTTGTGCGCGGGGACTGAGTGTCTGAGTAATTGCTTTTCCCCCCAAGGGAAACATATTCAAAACCATCAACACTATAGCTAAAGCGATCGTTCCCCAACGAATGTAGCGTTTCCCAAAACCATTCCACGATAATAAACCTAATGCCAGGATTAAAGATAGTACGGGCAATAGGGGTAAAATATAGCGGGCATCTTTGTTCATATTGAGAGACGAAAGTAAATATCCTCCTGCAAAAAAAATACTCAACCACTTCCAGTTGAATTGTAAGGCTGTGGCCGCCTCAAGAGTTTTTGCCCGATTGCCTTGAAACAAGACATACAAAATTAAACCCACTAGGGGAATTAATAATAAATGCCAAGAAACTAAATCTGGTAAGATTTGAGCATAATAAGTCCAAGCCGCTAAAGTATTTAAAGGAGGGTCTCCTTCGGCGATCGCTGAATCAATGGTGGCTCGTTTTCCAGAGGTTAAAATTAACAACCAATTAGTGCGATACCAAGGAAAACAAATTGCTAGGCCAATAATTCCCGAAACAATTAACTGAATCAAGCGTAACCATTGACGATGTTTGAAACAACTGGCAAAAACATATACAATCGGGAAAAACAAGAAAAATAACGCTGTTTGCTTGGTTAACATAGCTAAACCGCAAGTTATACCCAATAAAATCCCTAATAACCAAGATTTAAGCCGAAAATTATCTCTCTCATTGCTTGATTTTTGTCGTCTATTCCCTGCCCAATACCACCAAGTCAGCACCGCAAAACTTACAGTAGTCATAGCCGCAAGGGGATAATCCAGCAGAAATTCGAGGCGATGAGCGTATAATCCTGGAATTAACTGACATAACCCAGCAGCAAACAATCCTACAGTGACATCAAATAAAATAACTCCCAAGCCATAAACAGAAATTAATAAAATTGCACTATACAGCAGCATTATGACAGAAGCCGCATCTTGACTCGTGCCAAAAATATTCAGAAACGGTACGGTCAGAATATAGTTTAAAGGTGGAATTTTATTCGATAACAACCAAAAACTTCGCCACCAATCACCACTAAACCACTGGGGAGTTTGTAAAGCATTCCAGTAATTTAATGCACCATTGAGATAATCTGCCGGATCCCAAGTTGGGACAGAGCGATCATACCAATACCACAGGCGATCGCCAATTGCTCCCAGTAACCAAATTATGCCCAAAATAACGTAGGGTAAAGTATCCACTCTCCAAGAGCGGCTTTCTGTCCTTGCTAGATTATGGTATTTCGATCCCCAATTTTTTAGACTCACTACCAACCTGCTATAACTGCTTTGTCATTGTGACATGAGAATCTTACAATCTTTAATCTTTGGTCATCAATTTGAAAATACTAAAGATAATCAAAGAATCGAGTAAAATTGTGTATATTTTAATAATTGGCCGTAGATTATGAGTGAAGCCAACAGCGTTAAAAAACCCAAAACATCTGAAGCAGAATTAACTCGTACTCCACCTTGGGGTAAAGTCAAAGTTCTCGAAGAACGAGAAAGATATCGAATCAATCGCATCGAAGTTATGCCAGGACAGCACATTACTACTCAAATGCACTATCATCGTAGCGAGCATTGGATAGTAGTTTCTGGAACGGCAAAAGTCATCTGTGACGACCAAGAAACTTTGCTGATGCAAAATCAATCAACTTATGTGCCGATGAATACCCCCCATCGTGTAGAAAATCCCGGAGTAATTCCTCTGGTAATGATTGAAGTACAAAATGGCGAGTATCTTGGTGATGATGATATTATCCGTTTTTCTGAATAAAATTTGCTAAGTTAAGATTATCTTTTATATTTATAGTTCATCGCGCCATAAACTGTTGCGCGATCGCAACTACATCGTCTGAATAGCAATTTTCCCGCTTCTTCGAGTCTAAAATTTTTCGTTGTTAACCGAGAGCGATCGGAGATTCGCGACTATACTGACTGCTTCTGTTAGCGTAAAAACAATTAAATCGCTGCTGTCTTTGGCATTCAGCCAATAAATTCTGCAAAAAAAACAACGAAAGACTATGAATATTCTGATGCTTTGTTCTACTTTTCCTTATCCACCCACTCAGGGTAGAAAACAGCTAAGAACCTTCCACCTTTTGCAGCACCTAGTTAGTAATCATAAAGTTACTTTGGTAACTCAGTGTACAAAAGAAGTAACCACAGAAGAAGTAGAAATGCTTCAGCAACAAGTCACAGAATTAGTCATGTTTCCTGTAAGCTCTAGCTATCAGACAGTTGGCTTGATGGGTAAAGCCAAACATTTGAGTACATTTGTCCGACAGGGAACACCGCCAGAAGTTTTCAAAACATATTCGGCGGAAATTGCTACTTGGGTTAAAGAAGCCATCAATCACGGACAATTTGAAGTGATCGCCTGTGAAGATAGCAGCGACGAAATTTACATTGATTCTCAATGGCGACAAGAAATAGCTACGGTTTTAGATTTGCAATGCTCCAAATATGGTAAATACAAGCAACAATTAGAAACGGGAGATTCCCATAACGAAATTAAAGACAGAATTAATTTGGGATTGCGCAAACGTTACGAACAAAACTATTTAGACAAATTTAAAGCGATCGTCACCGTAACTGAAAAAGACCGTCGTATTGTCAAAGAATTAGCCCCAGAAAGCCAAATTGTCGCCATTCCTAATGGAGTAGATTTAACTAAATTTCCCCGTCGCGTTACTAACCAGGGAGGGCAGAGAATCGTGTTTGTCGGTAATATGGATCGTCCTTCTAATATTGATGCAGCCAGTTTTTTGACTCTAGAAATCTTTCCTGAAATTCGCAAACGCTATCCCGAAGCAGCTTTAGAATTAGTGGGGGCAAACCCAGCAGACGAAGTTTTGCAATTAAATGCTATTTCTGGAGTTACAGTTACAGGAGAAGTTAAAAGCGTAGTGGAATATTTGCATTGGGCGACAGTATGTGTGATTGCCATCCGCAAGGGATTCGGTCTAAAAAATCGCACCCTTGAAGCTATGGCGGCTGGAGTACCAGTTGTGGGTAGCGATCGCGCTTTAGCGGGTTTAAAAGTAGATGGCGCAAATGTTCCTCTAAGAGCCATGCGAGCTAATAAATTAGAAGAATATATCTATGCGATCGGTCGTTTATTTTCCGAACCAAAATTGCGGGAAAAACTTTCAGAAAATGGACGTTTGCTTGTCGAAACCGAATACACTTGGGATCGAGTTGGACAAAAATACGAACAGGTATTAATTGATGCCAGTGGAACTTACAGTAGTTTTCAGATGAGTAAACTACATTAATTATTAATTATTAATTGCTTGAAGTTGATAACTAAAACTCCAACCATGTTGCTTAAATCCTAGAGATTCATAAAATTTATGAGGGCGGTCGCGATTTAAATTAGAAGAAAGAGTAACTTTATAGCAACCAGCATCAGCACTAATTTCTAAAGCTTTGCGGATCATTTTTGTTCCCCAACCCTGTCCGCGATAATCTTTAGCTATTGCTACCGAATCAAGAATTGCCGATTTATGAAAACCTCGGTGCATCATTGTGGGCATAAATAATAAACTAAAAGTACCGATCGCCCTGTCTTCTAAATACGCTAAATAAATATAATAATTAGGAATTTGTTTGATCTGATTCCAAATTGCTAATATTTCCTGTTCAGTCATCAAAGGCTTATTATCCATCTCTGCATAAAGATTATTGAGAATAAATAAATCTTTTTCTGTTGCAATTTGAAACTTTAAGATTGTTCTTGCCCCCGTTCAGCTAAGATTGCAATAATATTATTGCTCATCCGATTCATTTTTTTTATGTTAATGATTCTGTCGATACAATTTAGATAAAGTTTTAACCGATTCATAAAATATTCCTAGCTTTCTCTTAAATAAAATCCTGCACACTATATCTTTAGTTATAGATTCTGGGAATTTGATTTGACTAATACTAAAGCAATTGAAGTCAGAGACTTAACAAAAAGTTTTAAAGAGAAACTAGCTTTAGATAAGGTTAGTTTTACCGCTAAAGAAGGCGAAATACTCGCCCTAGTTGGTGCTTCTGGTTCCGGTAAATCAACTTTATTGCGTAATATTAATGGTCTGCACATTGCTGATGATGGAATAGTCAAAATATTTGATTTTCCCTTGCAACATAAAGGTGAAAGCCATTCGCGGATTCGTCGTTTGCGAAGTCAAATTGGGTTTATTTTCCAGCAGTTTAATTTGGTTAGTCGATTAACTGTACTAGAAAACGTGCTGATCGGTAATTTAGCCAAAGTTTCCCTATCACGATCGCTGTTACGCAAATTTTCCCCTAAAGAAAAGGCTCAAGCTTTATCTGCCTTAGAGCGAGTCGGCATCCTAGAACAGGCTTATCAGCGTGCTTCTACCCTCTCTGGAGGACAACAACAAAGAGTGGCGATCGCTCGTTGTTTGGTACAGGGGGCAAAAATCATCTTAGCAGATGAACCGATAGCTTCCCTCGATCCCGAATCAGCCAGAAAGGTAATGGAGTTGCTGTGTCAGTTAAACCGCGAAGGCATCACCGTTGTCACCTCCTTGCATCAAGTACAGATGGTACGTAATTACTTCCCTAGAGCGATCGCCCTACGGGATGGAAAAGTTATGTTTGACGGTGCAGTTAACCAGTTAGATGATAACAAGCTTACCAGTATCTATGGTTCGGCAGTAGAAGAATTAGTATTGCGTGGACATGGGGAGCTTTTGATTAATAAGTAGCAAGTAAATATTACTTTTGTCTTCTAACAACTAATGACCAATGACTAATAACTAATAACTAATAACTAATAACTAAAATATTATGAAAAGACGATCTTTTATTCAAACTGCTTCTGTGTTTGCTGGCTCTTTAACAGCAACAAAAATACTATCTAGTTCTGCTACAGCACAAGATATTAAAGAACTTAATTTTGGGATTATTTCTACTGAATCTCAGGCGAATCAAAAACCGATTTGGGAGCCTTTTATTTCCGCAATGTCAGAACAGTTAGGAATCCCTGTCAAGGCTTTCTATGCTACCCAATATGCAGGGGTAATTGAAGCCATGCGTTTTGGACAGGTACAGCTAGCTTGGTATGGTGGTAAATCCTATATTGAAGCGGCGAAAAGAGCCGAAGCGGAAGCTTTTGCTCAAACTGTTGACCTTGAAGGTTCAAAAGGCTATTATGCCCATTTAATTATGAATAAAAACCATCCTGACTTAGCCAAAGCTAAACAAATAGGTGGAGATAAATATGTCTTAGAAAATGGTGCTAATTTGCAGTTTGCCTTTAATGAATCTAACTCAACTTCTGGTTACTTAGTTCCTAGTTACTACGTTTTTGCTCAAAACGGAGTTAATCCCAACAAAGCTTTTAAACGTTTAATTTTTGCTGGTAGTCATGAAGCAACTGCTTTAGCCGTAGCTAATAATCAAGTTGATGTTGCTACTAATAACAATGAATCTTTAAGTCGTTTAGAAAAAACTAATCCTCAAGCACGTCAAAACATTGAAACTATTTGGACATCAGTAGAAATACCAAGTGATCCCATTGTTTGGCGTAAAGATTTACCAGAAGATATCAAAACTAAGCTCAAAGATTTCTTTTATAACTATAAAGATGAAACTGTGCTTGGACCTTTAGAATGGAAAGAATTTGTACCTGCTAGCGATCGCACATGGAATCCAATTCGTGAATTAGATATTGGAGAAAAAATCTTAGCCATTCAAGCCAATGAAGATTTACCTCAAGCAGAAAAAGACAGGCAAATTGCGGAATTGAATCAACAATTAGCAGCGATTAAGTAATAAACAATGGACAGTTGAAAATTGACAATTGATAATAGCTTTTTTTAAGAAAAGATTTGAAAGTAAAGTAATTAAACAATAATGCGATCGCCAAGTTATAGTAACCACAAAGAAATGTCTGCTGAAGTAATGCAGATGTTGGCTAAGGAAGATAAGCGAGTAACTAACGGAAAAATTTTCTTTTTGCTTGCAACTATAGCGGTTTTAATTTTTTCTTTTATTCAAAGCGAGTTAAATTTTCCTCTACTTGTACAGCGCGGGGGAAATATGGTTGAATACGTTCGATCCTATTTTCCTCCTGACTTTTCTTACTGGAAAACCTATTTAGACGATACTTTAATTACTGTTTCTATGGGAATTTGGGGAACTTTGTTAGCTGCTGTTGCTGCTATTCCCCTGTCTGTCTTAGCCTCAGAAAATGTCTGTCCTGTGTGGATTGTACAACCTACCCGCAGAATATTAGATGCCATGCGGGCAATTAATGAAATTGTTTTCGCTTTAGTATTCGTTGTAGCAGTAGGTTTAGGTCCTTTTGCGGGGGTAATGGCGTTATTTATTAATACTATGGGTGCTTTAGGTAAATTATTTTCCGAAGCGGTAGAAGCGATCGAACCTGGACAAGTAGAAGGAGTAAGGGCAACAGGGGCGAGTAAAATACAAGAGATTGCTTTTGGCATTATTCCCCAGGTAATTCCCTTATGGACTTCTTTTACCTTATATCGGTTTGAATCCAACGTGCGATCAGCTTCTGTATTGGGTATTGTTGGCGCGGGAGGAATCGGCGTTTCCCTCTATCAAAGCTTTCAATCTTTTGATTACGGCAAAGTGTGCGCCATTTT
>JBHJNX010000063.1:0-10548 GCA_050330335.1 Pleurocapsa sp.
TCTCATGATTGTGTTGCCAAAATGCGACGGTTATTAAATACTCGCAAAATCGGACATGGAGGTACTCTTGATCCTGCTGCAACAGGAGTGCTACCGATCGCAGTGGGTAAAGCTACTAGATTATTACAATTTTTACCTCAAGATAAGGCATATCGCGCTCGTATTCGTTTGGGGGTAACTACCAATACTGATGATTTAGAAGGAGAAATTATCCAGACTGCATCCTCAATCGATCTAAACAAGCAACAAATTATTGACACCTTATCAAATTTTGTTGGAACAATCGAACAAGTTCCTCCCATGTATAGTGCTATTAAACGTAATGGCAGAAAATTATACGAGTTAGCCAGAAAAGGGGAAACAGTAGAAGTTCCCCAACGAACTGTTAAGATTTCCAAATTAGAACTAATTAATTATTTTCCTGGAGATTTTCCCGAATTAGAAGTAGATATTAGTTGCAGTGCGGGGACCTACATTAGAGCGATCGCTCGCGATTTAGGAGCGATGTTAGGAATAGGAGGAACTTTAGCTAATTTAATTCGTACTAAAAGTTGTGGTTTAAAATTGGATGATAGTCTGACGTTTGAACAATTAACAACACAATTACAACATGACCAATTTAAGTTAATTACCCCTGAACTTTTATTAAATCATTTACCATCAATTAAATTAATTAAACCAGAAGCAATTCGTTGGTGTCAGGGTCAAAAAATTAATTTATCAACAGTAACTCTAACAGAGCAATCTATAGTTGCCACAGCTAACAATTATGTTACCACCTATGGAGAAGATAATACTTTTCTGGGAATTAGTATTTTAATTAAAGAAACAACAGATTTTCAACTAAAGCCTAAAATCGTATGTGTTAATTTGGCTCTTTAGCAACTTAAAATATTGATTAATTGCCAAAAACTAAAAACTAATGGACATGAGTATAGATTTATGCCGAATTATTGTAGTAGAAAAAATACAGCAATTCTGTTATTCCCTCGAAAGTTATATTCAGGAAATAAATCGACAAACGTCCGTCAATTATCAATTAATTTGGAACGATAATTTTAATCTAAAAATTATTAAAGAGCCTAGAGCTACTGGTGGTCAAAATATATACATCATCGATCTAGATTACTTAGTCAATAATTTTAAGCTGACTTTACCCATCTTGCCTGACGATTTAGCCAAAGCGATCGCTTATTTAAAAACTTCAGTTTTGGTATCTTCATCAAATCCAATTATTATTTTGACTGAAAATTACGAAACTGGTATTAAAACACTTCAAGCTGGTGCAACTGATTATCTCAGTAAAACTGAATTAACTAAATCTAGTGTAGAGCGATCGCTAAGATTAAGTTTAATCAATACTCGAAAGTACTCTGCCCTGCAAAAACAGAGCCTGCTTCGACTTCGTCAACTCAAGCAACAAAACCGACAACAAATAGATCAAATTGAACGACAAAAACAAGCAGAAATTGAATTACAATGCCAGGAATTAGCTCGTTCTAATGCTGAATTAGAACAATTTGCCTATATTGCTTCTCATGATCTACAAGCACCATTACATACTATTACTAATTATGCACAATTATTAGAACTGCGCTATCAAGAAAAATTGGATGAAAAAGGCAATAAATATCTTGATTATATTGTTAATAGTGCTAGTAAAATGAAAACTCAAATTGAAGATTTATTAGAGTATTCTCGTTTGGGGAGACAAAAAAGTACATGGCGCGAAACTGATTTGTATTTAGTAGTGCAGCAAGCAATTGCTAATTTACAGTTAGAAATTGAAACTAAAAAAGTAATAATAGATTGTCTCACTAATTTTCCAACTTTAGTAGTTGATTCAAGTCAACTGGTAGTTTTATGGCAAAATTTAATCGAAAATAGTATTAAATATTGTCGCCAAGAGCCTTTAATAATTCAACTTAGAGTAAACAGTATAGAAAACTATTGGCAATTTTCTGTCAGTGACAATGGTATTGGGTTTGAGCCACAATATAAACAACGTATTTTTCAAATATTTCAACGCTTACACACTCAAGATGAATATCCAGGCAATGGTATTGGTTTAGCTATTTGCCAAAAAATTGTCGAACAACACGGAGGAAATATTTGGGTTGAATCTCAAGTAGGTCGAGGTTCGACTTTTTATTTTACTATTCCTCAATAGTTTTAATTTTCGCTCGATTAGAGCAACTATAGATCGTTGTTCAATAGCTTGCTCATGAATGCAACTCAAACAGTAAAGAATATTTTATTAATAGAAGATGCTCCTAGCTATCAAGATTTGATGTGGATTGCTTTTGAAGAACATCAAATAAATCACAATTTACATATAGTTAGTAATGCTACGGAAGCATTAAATTTTTTACGACGAACCAGACCTTATATTAACGTACCTTCTGTAGATTTAATTATCTTAGATTTAGATTTACCAGGAATGCACGGACACGAATTACTGGCAATTATCAAACAAGATCTTTGTTTCAAGTTGATTCCAGTAATTGTATTTACTTCCTCTACTAATACTCAGGATATATTAACGAGTTATCGTTTAAAAGCCAATTGTTATTTGAATAAGCCCTTGAAACTAGAAAATTTTTTCCTGGCGGTCAAAAAAACTCTAGAATTCTGGCTCAATTTTACTCAAATACCAGGGTAATTTAGCCTAAATAGTCATTTCGCTAATAATAATTATTTGAAAAAACACCAAATTAGTTACAATAAAGAAATTATAATTAAAAACAAGCATTAGCTAACTAAATAAGATAGAATTGTCATCTATATTCGGCAAGTAAATACATTTCAATCAGTCACAAATTGATTTAGGTAAGGGACTATATGTTGAAACTTTTTCAAAATTTATACCCCCGTAAAAATACTTAGATTGACTTACTAATTAGTTGAGAACAAATACTTTGGTGGATATTAACAAGCTGAAAATATTATTAGTAGAAGATAATCTTGCTGATGCAGATTGGATTGGTGAAATACTAACCGCAGAAACTTGGCAGCAATTAGACCTCAAGCACGTCAAGCGAGTTAGAGAAGCTTTAGATAGCTTATCTCAAGATGATTTTGATGCAATTTTACTCGATCTATCTCTTCCCGACAGTCAGGGTATTGATAGTCTAGATTTAGTAAAACAACAAGCACCACAATTACCAATTGTAGTTTTAACGGCTCTCAACGATCGCAATATTGCTATTGAATCAGTACGTCAGGGAGCGCAGGATTATTTAGTTAAGGGTAGATTTGAAGGGGAATTACTATCTAGATCGATTTATTATGCGATCGAACGTCAGCGTACTGAAGTTAACCTGCGTCAACAAGCATTAATGAAAAAAATGCTTGACAAAATTCGCAATTCTCTTAATTTATCTCAAATTTTACAGACGACAGTTGCAGAAATCAAACAGTTTCTCAAAACCGACCGTGTATTAATCTATTGCTGTGAATCCGGTCAATCAGAAGAAACAACTGTTTGCTCTGTAGATTTAGGACAAAATACCCAACCCAAAATCGAATTTACTGCTGCGGTCAATTTATCATCTCTACGTTCGATCTTATCTGAATCTACTTCTGTCAGAATGGTAGAAGATACCCTCTGCGCTCCTCAAGAAGATATTTATGTTGTCACCGGAAACTCAATTAGATCTTTTTTAATCTTACCCATCTGGCGCAGTCAAGCGGTAGCTTATGTTTATGAAGAACCAGATCTACCCCTAGTAAAACAAACTACAACCTACAATAAGGATGAAGGTTTATGGGGTATGTTGGTTGCTTATAACTTTCAGCAAACTCGTAAATGGCAAGATTGGGAAATAAATTTTCTACAACGACTTACAACTCAAGTAACTATTGCCATTCAGCAATCAGAAGTCTGTTGTCAATTACAAGTTGTCAATAAAAAACTACAGCAATTGGCAATCTTAGATGGTCTCACAGGAATTGCCAATCGTCGCTATTTCGATTTGGTTTTAAATAATGAATGGCAGCGTTTAGCTAGAGAACGACAACCCCTGTCCCTAATTTTATGCGATATCGATTATTTTAAAGCTTATAACGATGCTTACGGTCATCCTCAAGGCGATCGCTGTTTGCAAAAAGTTGCTAAAATACTACGAACATCCATCAGAAGACCGGCAGATCTGGTAGCTCGTTACGGAGGAGAAGAATTTGCCGTAATTTTACCCAATACTGACTTTAACGGCGCATTTTTTGTAGCAACCCAGATTAAGGAGCGATTAGCTCAAAAACAGATAGCTCATTGTAATTCTAAAATATCTAATTACATTACTTGTAGCATAGGCATTATTACTCAAGTACCCCAATCCACCCAAACAGCTAAAATAGCCGTAGCATTAGCCGACAGAGCCTTATATCGAGCCAAAAAACAGGGTAGAGATTGCATTGTGGGCGATCGCACTTAATTTTTGAAACTTAAAATTGGCATATATTTATCTTTTGACGACGTATAAGTAAATATTAGAATTATGAATACTGGAGCCAATCCTTAAAATACTAAAGTCGATGGATGCCAATCTTGCGGGACAAACGATTTATAATCGATATCATATTATCAAACAATTAGGAAGGGGAGGTGTTGGCATTACTTTTTTGGCAGAAGATTTGCAATGTTTTAACAGCCAATGTGTGGTCAAGCAACTCAAGCCAAAATCTGATAACCCTAACACTCTCAAAGTTGCCAGGCGTTTATTCAATCAAGAAGCTCAAATTCTCAATAATTTGGGACATTGCGATCGCATTCCTCGATTATTGGCCTATTTTGAGTATAACAATGATTTTTTTCTTGTCCAAGAATTAATCGAAGGAGTAGATTTAAGCCAAGAAATCCTTCCCGCTCAACCTTGGTCAGAAGCGAGAACTATTACTTTATTACAGGATATTTTAGAAGTTTTACAAGTCGTCCAACAGCATAATGTAATTCATCGCGACCTCAAACCATCGAACCTAATGAGACGTAACAAAGATGGCAAAATCGTCTTAATTGATTTTGGTTCGGTCAAGCAAGTCAGTACTCAAATAGTCGATGCTTCAGGACAAGCTAAACCAACTGTGGCTGTTGGTACTAAATCTTATATGCCGATGGAACAAATGATGGGTCGTCCCGGTTTGTATAGTGATCTCTATGCCGTAGGAGCGATCGCCATTCAGGCATTAACCGGAATTATCCCCAAACAATTACCAGTAGATCGAGACGGCGAATTAATCTGGCGAGACAAACTAAATCATCAATTTCGTTACAATCCTCAATTATTAAACCTGCTTGATAAAATGGTACGCTATCGTTTTCAAGAGCGTTACGGTACTGCTAGTGAAGTTTTAAGAGATTTAGCACAAATTAAAGCTAATTATGACAATTTAGATGAAGACACTACCACCATTATTGTCAAATCTAAACCTAAACCTCCAGCTAATTCAACTCCAGTTTTAGAAACCAGAATTACCTCCAATAATCATCAACTAGACAGCGATCGCCGTCTTCCAACCGAGATCGCCACAGGACATAGAAATCTCCAAAATGTTGCTAGACAATCCCACTCATCCCCAAGAGCTAAATTTAAATCTCCTATAATATTCATGGCGACTGGAGTAATCGCCATTTTAGGTATTGCTTTAGGGTTATGGAAATCCAACACTTCCAATTCTCTACACTTAGCCCACTATGAAAGCCAAGAACAAGGATTTAAAATTAGTTATCCAGCTGAATGGTCAAAACACAATCGAGATGACTTTATCGCCACTGGAGTGATATTTATTTCTCCCAAAGAAGACGCAAACGATTTTCCAGAAGAAGTTAGCGTTTTAGTAGAACAACTTCCTGCCAATACCTCCCTAGCTAAATACACCGAAGAATCTCTCAACGAAATTAAAAGATTATCAGATCCTAAAACAGGAAATCCTGAAATCGCGAATGTAGGTGATCGAGAAGGTAGAAAAGTTATCTATCGTGGCGAAGAAAATGGTCATTCAGTACAAAGAATGCAAACCTGGTTGGTTCAAAACAATATAGCATATGTGATTACCTATACCGCCTCCCCCGAACAATACGAAACCTATCTTCCCGAAGTGGAAAATATGCTCGAATCTTTTGCAATTATCCCAAAATAATCTCTCTCCACAATTGCCCTGAAACTGTAAATTAGTACAAATTAACTAAACCCTAACCAGGAATTTCGATTTTTTCTTCTCCTGCCAAACCAAAAGCATCGTGAACTGCAATTAAGGCTTTTGTCGCTTCTGATTCGTCGATAACGCAACTAATTTTAATTTCAGAAGTAGTAATCATTTGAATATTAATTTTTTCTGCTGCTAGGGCGGCAAAAAACTTAGCTGCTACTCCTGGTTGTCCCACCATTCCTGCTCCCACTATGCTGAGTTTGGCGATCGCTTTATTTCCAGAAACCTCTCCACAATTAACCTTTTCGCTTAATTCTTGCAAGATCTTACAAGCAAGATCGGCATCATTTTGGGCGACGGTAAAAGCAATATCGCGGGTAGGAATATTATCAATTATCCGACAACGTTGAGATTGAATAATAGCATCGACGCTAATATTTTTCTCTGCCAATAAACCAAAGATTTGCGCCGCCATACCAGGAAGATCTGGCACGCGACGAATAGCAATTTGAGCCTGATTGCGATCGAGTGCCACGCCTCTAACTGGAGGATGTTTGACTGTAGATTTCTCGGTAGTTTCCTCTTGCTGTTGGAAAATATGCGGTTTTGATAAAAATTCGGCTCGTACTTGCTCGAGATCTATGTCAAAAGCCTGAGCCAGAACATTTAAAGCGCGATCGCAATCTGATTCATCTACTACACAGCTTACTTTAACTTCCGAAGTAGAAATCATTTGAATGTTAATTTTAGCATCGGCGAGGGTTTTAAACATTTTCGCCGCAATTCCAGGACGACCGATCATTCCCGCCCCAGAAATCGCTACTTTGGCAATTTGGCGGTCGATAATCACTTCTGCTTCTTGGGTAGCCGTGGGATTACTCCGTAAAGAAGGCGCGATCGCTTCGGCTACAGCTTCGGCTTTTTGCAGTGCTTTCTTAACTACCGTAAAAGCAATATCGTTGGTATTTCCTTCGTGAATCGATTGAATGATTAAATCCACATCTACTTCTTGGCTGGAAATTTCTCCAAACAAACGAGCCGCCACCCCAGGACAATCTGGCACTCGCAATAAAGCTACTTTTGCCTGATCGGTATCTACCTCGATTCCATCTACCGCTTTAGCAATTTCCATGCCCTGTAGCGATCGCGCCTTGGGTAGAGGAGAAACCACTTTTGTACCAGGGGCATCGCTCCAACTTGAGAGGACAATGAGTGGTACTCCATAATTACGAGCAATCTCTACCGCACGAGGATGTAAGACTTTTGCACCCAAGCTGGCTAATTCTAGCATTTCATCGGCAGTAATTTCCCTCATTAACTGCGCCGAGGGTACAATTCGCGGATCTGTAGTTAAAATACCTGGTACGTCAGTATAAATTTCACAACGACTAGCTTTTAAAGAAGCCGCCAATGCTACCGCCGAAGTATCCGACCCCCCCCTACCGAGAGTAGTAATTTCCAAATCTTCTAGATTACTAACTCCTTGAAATCCTGCGACTACTACTACTTTGCCCAGATTGAGATGTTTTTCCAGGCGATCGGTACAGATTTGTAAAATTCTGGCGCGGCTGTATTGAGCTTCAGTAACGATACCCACCTGCGCCCCAGTTAGGGAGATAGCCGATCGCCCTAATTCCTGTAATGCCATACTCAATAAAGCAATGGTTACTTGTTCCCCTGTAGACAACAACATATCCATCTCGCGCTTGCAGGGATTAGAAGAAATTTCATGTGCTAGTTTCACCAAGGTATCGGTAGTCTTACCCATAGCCGAAACTACTACCACCAAACTATTACCCTGACGTACTGTTCGATCTATTCTGCGAGCCACAGCTTGAATGCGCTCTACCGAGCCGACAGATGTTCCGCCATATTTTTGAACCACTAACGCCATCTTTCTCTACTCCCTTGACCCACTGGAGGCATCGCCTATCTTATCAGGTATTGGTTGTTTCATGCCAGTGTTTTAAGGTAATAATCAACAAAGAATAAAATAATAACTAATAAGAAATTATAAAAATCTTAAATCAATATGCCTCAAGAATTAACCCCAGAGCAAAGACTAACCCAAATAGAAAAGTTATTAGAATCAGCAGTTAAACTCAGTCATAGTAATACTGAATCAATTGATGCTTTAACTAATAAAGTCGAACACAATACTGAATCAATTGATGCTTTAACTAATAAAGTCGACCGAGTAACAGATAGAGTCGATCAACTTACTGAACAAATGGGAAGAGCAACTGAAATATTTATTGATTCGATGAGCGTAATTCGGACAATGCAAAACAATATTGAAACAATGCAGAGCGAGATTAGAGGTTTACAAGTGGAAAATCGCCGTATTATAGATCGAGTTTTTGGGGAAGAAAATCCAGAATGAATCCTGAATCAAATCATCTTTGAAGGATCTCTAAATGTCCATTTTTCTCCTTCTAACATTTCTATGACAATTTGATGATATTTAACTAGAGTAGGACGATGACCAACGCTAATAAAAGTGGTTTGAGTACTTTGGAGATGACTGTATAGACCGGCTTCATTTTTGAGATCTAAAGCACTAGTAGCTTCATCGAGAATTGCATATTCGGGTTTGTTGATTAAAATCCGAGCAAATGCCAACCGTTGTTGTTCTCCCAAAGATAAGACATCCCCCCAATCTTTTTCTACGTCTAAACCACCAAAACGCTCTGCTAAATCTGGTAAATTGACCCTTTTCAGTACATCAGATAATTCCAAGTCATCAATCTTTAATTCGACATGGGGATAGATTAACTGACTGCGGAGAGTTCCCAAAATCATATAGGGTTTTTGAGGCAGAAAGAGTATTTTATCGAGACTAGGGCGATAGATTGCACCAGTACCAGAATTCCACAAACCAGCGATCGCTCTTAGTAAAGAACTTTTACCGCAACCACTAGCACCCATAATCAACAATCCCTGGCCCGTTGCCAGTTTTACCTCTAAATCTCTAACTAAAGTTCTTTGATAGTTGGGGGTTTTTAAAGTTACTTGTTCTAATGCCAAACGGTTTTGTATTCCTGTATGAATAGTAGGACGTTCTAATACACCATTAGCAATACCGATTTTAGTGCGATCAAAATAATCTTGCAAAGTAGACAAACGATCTATTCCCGCCGCAAAAGCTGTTAGAGATTGAAACCGAGCTACGATAATATTTAAAGATGCAAATACGCGGGCAAAAGCAATTTGAGCTTCAGTAACTTTTCCTACTTCAAATTCTCCTGAAAATACTCCAGGGGCAACGGCGATCGCTGGAATTATGTAGGGAAAAAATTCATAAGCGTTGGCAAATAATCCTAAATATAGTTCTCGCCAAAGAATTAGCAAATTATAGTTATTAAAAACATTATTAAATATACTTTTTAAATTACTAGATTCTTGTTCTTCTCCCTGATAAAAAGCAATAGATTCGGAATTTTCTCGAATACGAACCAAGCCAAACCTAAAATTTGCTTCTTTTTTTAACTGATCGAAATTAATTTTAATTAGTTGTTTGCCAAACACCCCTACAGTAATTACAGTTCCGGCAATTGCGTAAATTATTAACAACCACACTAAATTGGGTGAAATTCTCCACAAAACAACACTAAAAGCAGTAACTTGAAAAATTGAATTAATTACAACTAATAAGAAAATTAAAGAATCTTGAGTAAAACCTCTAATATCTTCAGCAATACGTTGATCTGGGTTGTCTATATTCGTATTAAAATTACCCAGTTCATAAAAAGCACGATTACTAAAATAACGATCTAAAAAATAGTTGGTCAACCACCTGCGCCAATAATTACCGACTCTTTCTTGAACGTAGCTAAATCCGGCAAAAAGTGGGGCGTATACAATTAATATTGCCAAAAAAATCTGAATTGTCGTCCAAAATCGATCTACATCTTTAGCAGATAGAGAAGAAATAATTTCTCCTTGCTTTTGGGTGAGAATTACACTCAGAACAGTATAAGAAATTAACAAAATAAATAATAATGCTAAAAGGCTTAAAGCTCCCTTTTTTTCATTTCCGAACCAATAAAGCTTGGCGATCGCCCAAAATTTTTTAAAGACAGTTAAATTAAATCGATTCATCTGGTTTTGGCTAAATTTATTTGATGTTTTCTGGGGTGGATTTTTCTTGAAATTACGATTTAGTTTTGTCGTGTTCGGAATTAATCACATAATCTAGTAAACCTCCACAGGCATCGAAGAGTAAATCGATAACATAATCGAAACCATCTTGACCCCCATAATAAGGATCAGGAACTTCTTTATCAGTATGGTTTTTAGCAAAATCGCACATTAACCGTATTTTATCTGCGTATTTTCCCTCGAGATCAAGATAAAGAATATCCTGGTAATTTTCTCGATCCATAGCTAAAATCAGGTCAAACC
>JBHJNX010000064.1:0-9946 GCA_050330335.1 Pleurocapsa sp.
TATTGGACTCATCCCAGACAACCCCAAGTAAGGCAAATACAAACTAGGGCAATTATGGCGATTAAAGAAGCTTTAGATGCTGCCGATATTAGTATTCCCTATCCGATTCGCACTCTTTACTTTTACAATCAAGACAAGTACAACGATTATTTACCTACTAAAACCAGAAATATGGACAACGATAACTACCCAGGTAGGCAAAATAATTTATAAAACTTTGCTATTAGATTTTTTCTCTACTTACTACTTACTGCTTAATTACACCCACTCTACAATGAATAAACATTACAATTGAGAAGGAGTATCGGGAGATATTTCCGTTACTTCTCTATTTTCTTTTGCTGTTTGCTGGTCGGTAATTAAGTCTTCTAATTCCTTAATATCAACACCAATTTGTTGGCAGGCTTGAGTTAAATTTTTAATAAACAGATCGGTATTATTATCATATCCAGATTGTCTAGCCGCGATCGCAACTCCTTGTTTGGCATTAGCTTTGGCACAATCAATTAATTCTATTCCTTGAAGCATCTATCAATCACTCCATTGTTTATTTTTTAATAACTATTTGCTAGATTAAAGGCGATCGCTTGATTTTTACATCCTTCATTTGGTCGATCTTAATTATTAGACCTCTGAAACTGTGCCTATGGAAAAAATCGTGTGGGAGCAAAAACCAAACTAAAAAGATATAAAGTGCAAAAGTTTTTCTTGACTGCCAAATTTCATTTTAGAGATCGAGAATTTGGAACTGCCAGGGGTGGTAACGTCGAGCATAATAATCTAAAATTGAGTCAATACGTTGTTTTGATTGATGGTCTAAATTTTCTGGATATTCGATCCACAAAGCCTCGATCTGACTTTGGGTATAGTCAAATTTTTCTGGACTACTGGTAACTGGACGAGAAATCAATCCAGCCTCTACATTGTCTACTTGCCGCAGATGAGCCGCGACTTCTCTATATACCGCTAAGGGTAATTGGGGACAAACAAATCGATAATGGTTTTTTTTTGCTGTAGGTGAAGATTGCACGACACCAACTCCTTAAAATTTAAACTCACTCTTTATTTTCTCATTTTTCCGATGTGTTTGTCACACTTAAGTTTCTTGTGGAAAGGAAGCCAAATGACTGCATAATATAAAGATATAATAACAAGTCTTGAGTTTGGGATCGCTCAAAAATACCGATAAAGTAATTTTGTGCAGGAAAAAACCTTTGTCTGAGCAAGATATAGTTTTTTTTCACCGCTAGAGCTTTCCATGAAGTTAACTCATTTCACAATTAATATTACAGACAAAATCGAGCCTCATATGAAAACTGTATCCGATAGTAAACGAGCTTTTTTCAGCCATTATCCACGACCAATTAACTCTGTTTACCGCAGAGTGATTGAAGAATTATTAGTAGAAATGCATTTATTATCAGTCAATGCGGATTTTAAGATAGATCCGATTTATTGTTTAGGAGTGGTAACTGCTTTTCAACGTTTGATGCAAGGATACGAACCAGAAAAAGATAAAACCTTAATTTTTAATGCTCTATGTCAATCTATCGATGGTAATCCCGAAGCCTATCAAGCACAAGCGGGAGCTTTATTAAATCTAGCTAAGAATAAAAATTCCGAAGAATTAATTGCTTGGTTGAGTAACCCCACAGCAACTGATGACAGCGAAAAGATTATCGAGCCAATTAAAGCGATCGCACTTAATCCTAACTTTAAATACAGTCGTCCTTTTGCCATTGGCTTATATACTTTATTAGAAGAAGCCGATAACGAATTATTAAAAGACAAAGATCAACTCAACGAAATTGTCGATCGCATTGCTGAGGTTCTAAATATACCTGGAGACAAAATGAAAAAAGATTTAGAACTCTATCGCAGCAATTTAGAAAAAATAGATCAACTTTTGAAAGTCATCGAAGATGTCTTAGAAGCCAGCCGCAAACAAAGAGAAAAAAGACAACAAGAACAACAAGCAAAAGAAACTGCGGCAGAATAAACCTAAAAAGACGGGAGAAAGTTAGCCAGCCTGTTTCAATAAGTAATGAATCAACAAACTCAATCTCAAACTACTGTCGGTTGGTCTTTAGACGAACGAGACCCTCGTGTAATTCAGACATTGATGCCATTTTGGGAATGGTTTTATTGTTATTATTTTTGCGTCACCTCTGATGGCTGGCATCATATCCCAGAAGAAAAGGTCTTGCTAGTAGGTTCTCACAATGGGGGCATAGCCTCGCCAGATATGATTATGACCATGTACGATTGGTTCAGTCATTTTGGTACACAACGCCCCGTATATGGTTTAATGCATCCTAGCATTTGGAAGGTTAATCCCTATTTAGCCAAAATAGCCGAAAAAACCGGAGCAATTGTCGCTCATCCCAAAATGGCAATGGCAGCCTTAAGAAGCAACGCCAGTGTGTTGGTTTATCCGGGAGGCGCACAAGATTTATTTCGTCCCTACTCTCAACGTCACAAAATTAATTTAGCAGGACGTAAGGGCTTTATTAAATTAGCCCTGCGAGAAAGAGTACCAATTATTCCTATTGTTTCTGAAGGCGCACACGATACCCTATTTGTGTTGACAGATATTTATGAATGGGTAGAAAAACTCCATCAATGGGGAATGCCTTGGTTTATGGATAGCGATCCCGAAGTATTTCCCATTTATTTAGGTCTACCTTGGGGAATCGGCATCGGCCCTTTACCGAATATTCCCCTCCCCGCACAAATTAATCTCCGTGTAGGTAAGCCAATTACCTTTGCCAAAAATGGCATTCAAGCCTCACGCGATCGCTCGTTTGTCGATGAATGCTATCAACTAGTAGAGACTCGAATGCAGCAAGAATTAGATGATTTGATTGCCAAATGAAAATAAGGGCGATCTGGCGATCGCCCTTACTACTTCCTAATTTTTCTTATTTACTAGCAACTTCAATTGTCGGTGCAGAATATTGACCATAAAGTGAAGGATTATTTGCTGTTGTTGCCGTTGGTTCGATTAAACTCGGCACGGAATTACGCAACCTAGCCGTCAGTTGTGCCAGACTAGCATCGTAAATTTGAGTTACCAACTTGGGATACAAGCCAATACCGATAATCGGAATTAACAAACAGGCAATAATAAACACTTCTCTGGGTTCGGCATCAATTAAATTAGTATGATCTACTAACTCTTTGTTTTCTGGGCCATAGAGCATTTCTCTTAACATTGATAACAGATAAATTGGAGTTAAAATTACTCCCACTGCCGCTAAGAAAACGATAATGACTTTAAACGTAGAATTATAAGCATCACTAGTAGCAAAACCTACGAATACCATCAATTCTGCTACAAAACCACTCATTCCAGGCAATGCCAAGGAAGCAAAGGAACAAGTAGTCCACATAGCAAAGATTTTTTTCATTTTCTGGCCCACGCCACCCATTTCATCTAGCATCAGAGTATGGGTGCGATCGTAGGTAGCACCGACCATAAAGAACAGACTTGCCCCAATCAAACCGTGAGAAATCATCTGTAGCATTGCGCCACTAGTACCTAAGTCGGTAAAGGAAGCAAGACCGATTAAAACAAAACCCATGTGGGAAATAGACGAATAGGCAATTTTTCGTTTGAGGTTGCGTTGGGCAAAAGAAGTTAATGCTGCATAAACAATATTAACTACCCCCAAAATTACCAAAACTGGAGCAAAAACAGCGTGGGCATCGGGTAACATTCCCGCATTCATTCTTAAAAGAGCATATCCGCCCATTTTTAAGAGAATACCAGCTAGTAACATATGAGCCGGGGCTGTAGCTTCTCCGTGGGCATCTGGTAGCCAAGTATGTAAGGGAAAAATTGGCAACTTGACACCATAAGCAATGAGAAAACCACCATAAAGTAATAATTGCAGATTGAGAGCAAAATCTTTATTGGCGATCGCTCGCATATCAAAGGTAACTGTATCGCCATAGAATGCCATGGTTAAGGCGGCAATCAGAATAAACAGCGAACCTCCTGCCGTATAAAGAATAAATTTAGTTGCTGCATAGAGGCGTTTTTTGCCGCCCCAAATAGACAAAATTAGATATACAGGAACTAATTCTAATTCCCAAACTAAGAAAAATAGCAGCATATCCTGCACAGCAAATACAGCAATCTGTCCGCCATACATTGCCAGCATCAAGAAATAGAATAGTTTGGGTTTAAAGGTTACAGGCCAGGCTGCCATAATTGCCAGGGTGGTAATAAAACCCGTCAGCAAGATTAAAGGCATCGATAACCCATCTGCCCCCACAGACCATCTCAAGTCTAGTTCAGGTATCCAGGTATAACTTTCTACCAGTTGTAAATCTGGGTTACTTAAATCGTAATTGCTATAAAAACCATAAACTAGAATAGCAAAATCGATTAAACCGATTATTAAAGCGTACCATCTTACCGTTTTTCCTTCTTTATCGGGAATTAAAGGCAAAAACAAAGAGGCAAGGATGGGAAATAGAATACTTGTCGTTAACCAAGGAAAATTTGTCATATATCGAAACTCGAAAGTTTTGTCGGATAGCTTTCTTATTAAATTCCACTTCCTCTACCATGTTGTAAGCTATTCTCGCAACTAGAGACTTTCTTAACAAATTGTTTAAGCTTGGCATGGAGTCAAATCATTTAACATTTATCATTCATCATTGACCATTCAATATTTAATCATTGGTTATTGGTAGGGGTCAAGCGATCGCTTTCTAATTTGAAGTATGGTTACTCAACCAAAGCGCAATTGATTCTTGGGTTTCCGTATTCATCCCTAAACCTTCCATTTTTAGCACTACTTCCATTTCGTCTACTTCTAACCAATAGTTATTTAAACCCAAGAAAGTATACATCACCATCAAAGCAGTCCTTTGTTATAACTAATTTACCCTGAGATGCGATCGCATCTATAGAAATTGTTGCCTTTTAGTTGCAGAAAAAAGTAGGAATAAGTTTAAACTCATCCCTACATACCCTAGAAAAATTTAGAATTTATTTGCTTTTTTGTAGTGTTTTGGCTTGTTCTAAAGCTTGTATTCTCAGTTGATAATTTTGTTTTTCGCCTTCAACAAAATACGATAACATCTATGAGGATTATGATTGCTTGAATGTACATATGCCTAAAGCTGAGATTATTGGATTAGGAAGATCGGGAATTGCGGCTGCTAAGTTACTCAATAAAGATGGCTGGAATGTAACTCTAGTAGATTCGATGACTGAGGGGAATTTAGCATCTCGTACTAATGCTCGTGAATTACAAGCATCGAGACAGGAGTTAGCAGCAATAGGAATTATAGTCAAGCTAGGTGCGACGATAACTTTATCGGGTAATGTACCAGATTTAATTGTTGTTAGTCCTGGCGTTCCTTGGGACATAACACCACTATTGGCAGCTAGAGAGCAAGGGATCGAAACTATTGGTGAAATTGAGTTGGCCTGGCGTTATTTGAAAACAGTACCCTGGGTGGGTATTACGGGAACTAATGGTAAAACCACTACTACAGCGTTAATCGCAGCAATTTTTCAACAGGCTGGTTTTAAGGCCCCTGCCTGTGGCAATATTGGTAATGCAGCTTGTGAATTAGCTTTACAAAATCTGTCGAATCCCTCAAATAAGTTAGATTGGATTATCGCCGAACTCAGCAGCTATCAAATTGAAGCTTCTCAGGCAATTACCCCTAGAATAGGGATTTGGACGACTTTTACTCCCGATCATCTAGAGCGTCATAAAACTTTAGAAAACTATTACCAAATCAAAGCTTCTTTGTTACATCGCTGTCAGCAACAAATTCTTAACGGTGACGATCGCTATTTACAAACTATAGCAGTTAAACAGTTTCAGGATGTTTGTTGGACAACTATTGCATCTGAGGTTAATTTGGGCGATCGCCCGAAGCCGAGTGTTTATCTTCAAGATTCCTGGATTGTTGCTTTCGGGGAGTTGATCTGTCCCATATCTTTATTTAAAATGCCAGGCCAGCACAATTTACAAAATTTGTTAATGGCAGTAGGGGCAGCTAAATTAGCAGGTATCGATCAACGGGCGATCGCCAATGCTATTGCTACTTTTCCAGGAGTTCCCCACCGTCTAGAATATATTTGCACTTACCAAGGAGTTAAATACATCAATGATAGTAAAGCAACTAACTACGATGCCGCTCAAGTAGGTTTAGCTTCTGTAGACGCACCCGCCATCTTAATTGCTGGAGGAGAAGCCAAAGCAGGAGACGATCATCTCTGGATCGAGACAATTAAAGCTAAAGTCGCCGTAGTATTGTTAATTGGCCAAGCCGCACCTATTTTTGCCAAAACCTTAAGTAACCACAATTACCATCAATATGAAATTGTCGAAACCCTGGAACGGGCGATCGCTCGTAGTCTGGAATTAATAGATACCATCGATGTCACCACAGTTTTACTATCTCCCGCCTGTGCTAGCTTCGATCAATATTTGAGCTTTGAACATCGGGGCGATCATTTTCGAGAACTCTGTCTTTCAATCTTTCGATAGACTTCTACTCCCTCACATTGCCGACAATAGAATAAGATTAAATACTTCACAAGTCTACCTTTTACCCATTGAGGATCGGTACAATAAGATTGGCAAAATTAAGTACAAAAGCTTATGGAAATATCAGAACTTAAACGCAATATTGAAACCATCTCCTTACGCCTGAGTAAAACTCAGGACTATCTTTGACTTACCAGCAATTACTGCTAAAATTCAAAACCTAGAGCAATTAGCAGCCCAACCGGATTTTTGGGACGATCGCCATACTGCCCAAGAAACTTTGCAAGAGTTAAACGATTGTAAATCCCATCTCGAACAATATCGGCAATGGGAAAGTACTCTAGAAGATACTAAAGCGATCGCTGAATTGCTGGAGTTAGAAACAGACGAGGCTTTAATTGCAGAAGCTGAAACTAATTTAAAACAACTAGATAGAGAATTAGAGCTTTGGGAACTAGAACAGCTTTTATCAGGGACTTACGACACCAAAGGCGCGATTTTAACTATCAATGCCGGTGCTGGAGGTACAGATGCTCAAGATTGGGCGGAAATGCTGTTAAGAATGTATACTCGTTGGGCAGAGCAACAGGGTTATAAAGTTCGTTTGACCGAATCTTCTCCTGGAGATGAAGCGGGAATTAAATCCGCTACTTTAGAAATCGTTGGGCGTTATGCCTATGGTTATCTCAAAGCCGAAAAGGGTACTCATCGGCTAGTCAGAATTTCTCCGTTTAATGCTAATGGCAAACGGCAGACTAGCTTTGCAGGTGTGGAAGTGATGCCTAATCTGGAAAATGATGAGATCGATATCGAAATTCCCGACAAAGATCTAGAAATCAAAACTTCTCGCTCTGGAGGTGCTGGAGGACAAAATGTCAACAAAGTAGAAACCGCAGTTCAAGTGGTTCACCTACCCACTAAAATATCAGTGCGATGTACCGAAGAACGTTCTCAACTCCAAAACAAAGAAAGAGCCTTGGCTTTATTAAAAGCTAAATTATTAGTTATTGCCGAAGAACAACGAGCTAAGGAAATTGCTGAGATTCGTGGCGATATAGTTGAAGCAGCCTGGGGAAATCAAATACGCAACTATGTTTTTCATCCCTATCAAATGGTCAAAGACTTGCGAACGGAAACTGAAACCACAGATATCAGTGATGTTATGGATGGTAATCTCAATCCGTTTATTGAGGCATATTTACGTCAGGAAAATCAGTTGACTCAATAGTGGTAGTCTAAGATAAACAACGGATGTTTAATTAGGTCGAGTCAGTGATAACTCTAAATATCTCGACCTTTTTACCATATTCTCAAGTAGATAGTGGCATTCTTTTTAAGTAAGTAGTTGAATTAGTTACAAGTTTTTATCTGAGTCGAGTTGCCGATTGAGATAATAATTAAAACTTATTGGCTAAATTCACTTCTTTGTAGAGCAGAATTTTATTGGAATTCGGTAATGCACAATAATTTTTTTAATGATTCTCTAGATAAAAAAAGCCTCAAACAACGTATTCGTCAATTGAGTAAAGCAAAAATTGGTTTTTATAGTATCGGTCTTTATCCAGCTTCTCTAGCTTATAATTCGGCAATGCAAAAAAGTGAAAAATCTTTATTGCTTGCTCCCCGCCCTGGGAGAGAACTATTTGGGGCGTTTTCAGAGGACGAAATGAAGGGCATGGATCCCAGGCACGTTAATAAAATGCTTCGCATGGCTCATCATAAACAAGAAGGAATTTCTGTTCCTAACAGTTTGGAATATCTAATTGTTAAATGCGATTTGGTGCTATTGAGTGCCAATAGTAAATATATCGAACAAGATTTAGTTGAAGCCTGTCGTCTCAAGGAAAAACTCAACCGACATAATGTAGTCTTAGCTTGTCTGGCAGGATCTTTCAATCATGACGAAATCAAAAATGAGTCTTATATATTATGTGAAAAAAATACCGAGCTAGCTTTTTTCTCTGGGTTTCACAGACACGGGGCATTGCGAGATCCCGTAGATAGTTTTACGGCCAATTTTTGCCATCCTAATGCTCTGACAGCTTTGTTAGGCGCACATATGCTGAATAAACTATCTCCCAACATTCAGGTATCCCCAGGAATTCACAATGTAGAAGCACAATATATCAAAGCTGCGAAAAATATGTCATCCATTTTTGCTGGATTTGGCTATGAGTATCATCAACAAAATCCCGGCATCTTGCCAACTTTACTGACATTACTCCTCAATCAGTGTCTCGATCAAGCAGCAACTGTTTCCATGTCCCGAAAAGACCGCCATAAACTCTACAACCAGCAAACTATTGCTTTAACTGAATTAGGATATGCTGTCCCCCGCATTGAAGCAACTTTAAACAAAGGTGGTTTTACCGAACGAGTCCGCGACCATACTTTTTCTCAACTAACAGCTATTGTCGCCGATGTACGGGGTAGTATGATGCGCCCTGTTAGAGGCAAGCCTACCAGAAATTTTCAAGCAGGACAAATTTTAGCCCAAGCAATGAGTCATCATGGTCGCTGTCCCTATAATATCGAAGAGTTTGAGCAGTGGTGTGAACACGCAGGGTTGAATAAAGGAGCTTTAGAAGGATTGAAAGCCTTGAGATATTGGCCTCAAATTGAAGAAAAATATGCCATTCCCCATCACGATGCTTCTATGGTCAATTTGCTTTACAAAGGAATATATGGGGAAGAAGAAGAAAAAGATTATGCTTTTGAAGTGATGACTCAAAGTCGAGAATTATCAAGTTATTGCCAAGAGTCAGTAAGACATACCCATAGTCGTAAATATGCTGATGCTTTAAATAATATTGATCGCACCGATGCTTTGGAATTGATTGCCAACACCATAATTGTAGATAATGCCCGCAAAGCTATTTTAAATAACGATAATGCTCTCGAAGAAAGGGAAATTCAACCCGACGATCCTGCTTATTTACGTGTAATGGATTGTATTGAACAAAGTGCTTGAGGTGGGGGGTAAAACTCATAAGGTGGGCAATGCCCATCTACCCCTTAAATTGTATTTCTTTAGTTAAATCGCACAAAAATTAAAAATTTGTTACATTTATTTATAGATCAGCAAAAAAAATCTGTCTTATATCGATAACTTATCATTCCAGTTCTTTCATTATCTTGTTTTCAGCCATGATATTTAACTCTTTGGTAACTAAAATTTTTAGACCGAATGTTGATCCCAATTTCTGGAATCAAACTACCTGGGCAATTTTGCGAGTTGTCGTAGGAATCATGATGATAGAACCTTCAGGAACTGATACTCAAGAAATAGTGATTGGTATTGATCCGGGTAAAATGTTTAGTGGTATAGCAGCAGCCAGCAAAAAAGCCATACTATTTACCGCCCATGTTGTTCTACCATTCAAACGAGTTATAGCTAGAAAACAGGCTCAAAAAACATTGCGTAG
>JBHJNX010000065.1:0-9926 GCA_050330335.1 Pleurocapsa sp.
CTTCAGAAGCCAACAAACGCGGATGAGGAGCTATCGGCATTGCTCTTATTTCCTCCGCCGACGGAAGATTAGCAACAATACTTTCAAAAGATTTACTTGCAGAAACAACCGGATTCTTATCTGTATCGCTTCTTGTAACTAAAGTACCGAATTTAGAAGAAGATATTGCTGCACAACTGGGAATTACAGTAACAAAAACCAAAATTCCCAACAGCAAAACGATCGAATATCGCCATTTTTTAGTAACTAATTTTCCGCCCATCAGAATTTATGGATGTTAATCAGGTAAATAATCTGTATCGATTGTTTCTGTCCAAGTAAACGGAGACGAAGCAGGAAATGCTTCTAATGCCAACCCAGTTTCCTTTGCTGCCAACTTAGCTGCATCTAGGTAACATTTATCAAAATTCTCTGTCAAATAAACTTTCAAACTAGGGCTATCTTCAAACGCTTCTTTTATTCTTTGTCGATGCTCTTCAATTGAATATCTCCAACTATTAGACCTTTTTTTCGGTTGATATCTGTACTTGAGCAAATGCATTAACAAAATTTTTAAATTAATATAAACAGAGCGTTTTTCTTTTCTGCCCAGACAATCAAGTTCTTCAAGCAAATTGACCAAATCTAGCTCATGAAGTTTTCCTTCCCTGATTAATTGAGCATTTTTCTGTAACCATAGATAATAGTCTTCCTCATACAAAGCTTTTATTGACGGAGTTTCTGACAACTTAGTAGTCATGGCGATCAATTTTTAAAATAAACTTAGAGCTAAGACAAAAAACAAATTACTTCGATTTTTAAGATAAGATCTTCTCAAATAAAAACTAGAGGTTGGATAATATTCGGCAATCTCGATTAGACAATGAAATATACCGATCGCAGTTTAATAGCAAAACTAACCTACCGCAAAATCAGTAAACTGCCTTTGATAAGGCGAATGAAAAGCCAAAACAATATCCTCCTTTGCCACTCCTAAACCAACCAATTCCTTACCTATTTCCAATTCAGTTCCATTATGCTGTACCCAAACTTTACCTGCGATTATATCTAAATGTAAAACACAACCATACTCTCTTCTTCGATTATGCCATCCTACATGAACTAATTGATAGCGATCTCTCACCGTATCGAAAATAACTTGAGATTCAACATCATTAGAACTACCACTAATTTCACTGTATTTAGTTAATAAACTTTGAATTATTTGTCGATATTTTTCTATTTTGTCCATCGTTTTATATTTTCTTTCTCTGGAGAATAAACCAAAATTTTAATTTCATATTCGTCAATTGCTAATTGCATAAAAGGAAGACTAAAAAAAGAATTATATGTTTCTTCTGGAACTGCCAAATATAACATTCTTTCTGGTTCTAGATTTTTTAAAGCCAAGCGATAACTTAAAAATTGACCCAATGCTGTATGAAATTCAGAAATATCTGATTCTCCCAAAAAACTTTTAATCTCAACCGCTATCTTTTTTTCACCTTTTTCGGCAGCAATAAGCTTTTCCGCGCCCAAATCAATATACATACCCACAAAACCAAAGCGAACGGGAAAAGGATCGTGAGTAATTTGCCAACCTTCTTGAATTAAAGCATTTTTGACGATATCGTGAAATAAATCCTTTGCTGGCATGAGCAAATAATTATTTAACTTTGTATCAACTATTGTATGAACTTAGACAAAGTAAAGCAAATTGTAGGCACTTTACCCTATATGAGTTTAGAGAAAGCCCAAGTAATGGCTGAATTTATAGAGCAACACAACATCTCTGACATTCTGGAACTGGGTTTTTATCATGGAGTGTCTACCTGTTACATGGCAGCAGCCCTAGCAGAAGCAGGAGGAGGAGCGATCGCTACTATAGACCTACTCAGTGCGGAAAAACGCCAGCCTAACATAGAACAACTATTAGCCAAATGTGGTTATCTCGATCTAGTTAAATTCTACTACGAACCAGTATCCTACAATTGGCGATTAATGAAACTGATCGAAGAAAACCAAACCACTTTTGACCTCTGCTATATTGATGGCGGTCATGATTGGTACAATACAGGTTTTGCTTTTTTCTTAGTTGATAAACTATTGCAACCTGGCGGTTGGATAATTTTTGACGATCTCGACTGGACAATGGAGCATATCGATGCCAAATGGGCTTTAAGAAAACCTGTAGAAGAAAGAATTACACCCCAAGTGCGTAAAGTATGGGAACTATTAGTTAAACCTCATCCTGGCTATACTAATTTCAAAGAGCAAGGAAGTTGGGGATATGCTCAAAAAAAACAGCATCAATTGTAACTAAGAGATTTTTTACTCTTCAGTAATGCGATCGCTCTCCTAAAAATCTCAATCAATGCGATCGCGATATTTGCCAACAGTCTCAGCAGAAGGATCGATCTACAATTACTCAGCGATGAATTCAGAGAGCGCGATCAACTTTTTAATATTTTCTTATCTTCGGGAACTATTCAATAACTTCTTGATATTGGTTAAAATCATCTTTACCTAATGGTCCTATATCTTCCAATACTTCATCTAAAGACTTTTGTTCTAACCATTGATGGCGTTCTGCGGTATAGTTACCTTTTCCAGGACTAAAGTGTTGTAGAAATCGAATTGCATCTACAACTCCTAGAGAATCCACTAATGCTTTGTAGCCTTGTTCAATAATCTCATTCTGGGTTTTCATCTTCATTTTTCTCCATTAACATTACTTGGGTTAACCACTGTAGGGGATTATTTACTTTTACCTTAAGTAATTGAGCATAAGTCTCACTCTTTCTCACGAGGCGGTCATCTGTAGTTAAAAATATATCTGATGAAGCCCTTTCCGCGCTAACAATATGAGCAGCATCATAGCTAGTAAATCCTAATTTTTGTAACTGGGAAGCTCTTTCCTTGAGCCAATGTCCACTTAATACCTTGATTTTGGCAATTAAAAGTATTTTTTTGACATTTTTGATGCGCTCTTGATTGGGAGTTTGACTTATTTCTGCTTCTAAAACACTGCTAGTTATTAACGTCCAAGTTCCTGATTGGCAATAATTAATAATTTCCAAAATCGCTTCTGTTTCTAAACGTATTCGGGCTTGTGATTGTTGGTCAAAGGGACGATTTAAACAACATACATCTAAGTAAATTCGATAATTTTTATTCATTATCCATATTATCTATTCTTAATTAGCTTCGTTATTTGTTTAAACATTTCATACCACTTCAAAATTTATCCTTCTAACTTCAGCTTTGCAATAAGCCTACGGCATGACTTCGTTACGCATTAAGGAGAAAATTGCAGTCAGCGCGATCGCTTGATACCCAAACATTACGTATTACTTCATCATTCATAATTCATTCTTCTGAATTTACGCTGCGATTGTCCTTCGGGCTTGCACTCGAATAGGTGTAGGCTTCGCGATCGCATTGACGGAAAATTAGAGGAGAGCGATCGCATAGAGACTCGGCGATCGTTACAGACGGCTCTGCGAATCTTCGTCCAATTTGATTATAATTAGACTTATCTTATTGAAAGTCAATCTAAAGTGAGTATTCAAATCGAATCAGACCTTAAAGAAATAAGACCTCTTGCACGAATCAGGCGATCGCTATTATTTTAGGGAATTTTTAGGCAGGGCGATCGCTTGATACCCAAGTGCGATCGCCAGATCTTGTAGGTTGGGTTAAACGCAGTGAAACCCAACAACCAAAGCTTTCCTTGATTCGGAGAATTTTTAGACAAGGCGATCAGGCTTTGGGGGAAATTGGAGTAAAGCGATCGCTATTACTTTAGAGAATTTTTAGCTAAGGCGATCATCATTTATTCAAACATTTCATACCACTTCATCATTCATAATTGATCCTTCTGACTTGACAAGAGCGATCGCTCAATAAATAACCAACTATCTATCTAACTTTTCAAACAGTTCGTTGAAACGAGTTAAAAACTGATTGGTATTTCTTTTAAAATCAGTCAAAGAATGAATATCTTGAGAAAAGTTAATCTGAGACATAACATTTAATCAGCATTTAATTTAATGATAAATCAAATTACCCTCAATGTATTGATGATCTTGATTAAAATTTTATTTTAAACCTAGTTGTTTGCGTAATTCAGTTGCTCCCATGAATAATAAAGGTGTGACTATAATTCCAGTAATAACTAAATGCAATGGAAAGTGAAAATATAAATACCAAAGAAGTAGAACTCCATAGGTAGAATCCATATGATCAACAAAGTAAAAAACTTTGCTACTTTCATCACCTGGGGGAATATTGAGACGACGTTTAATAAATGAATTAGGTAATTCTGATAAATTAAAAATAAAGCCAACTAGTAAGCCAAATTCGATTAAATTAAAATTAGAAACTAAAATTGCATCTTGGGGGAAAAAAGCAAAATTTAATTCGACACAATGTAAGAGATAAACACTAATTAACATTGTCAGGGGTAGACTAATTAAACCTCGCCATTTTTTATTCGCCCCAAACCAATCTTTTTGAATTGGTCGATTTAACCATTGAAAAACACTAGTTTTCCATAAAAAAGCTTCAATGACACCTGCAATAAATAAACTTAAAGCTAACCAAAGTAAATTCAAAATATCTAAAACATAATATTGTTTTAAGTCGCTCATAATTCAAAATTCACATTCAAATTTTATAAATTTTATCATTTACTACTCAAGGCAATACACTTACTGATGGCTGTATCGCTCTGAGATTAAAGTCAATTTATTGTATAAGATTATTATTTATTCCTCATATAGATCGTGCGCTACAAAAGATTTGGCAAAACTAATCTCAACTTATCCGTATTTTCTTTAGGAACAATGCGCTGTCTGGCTTCTTCTCAAATAGCTACAGCCACCATCGAAAGGGCGATCGCTCTAGGGATTAATCATTTAGAAACTGCTAGGGGATATGGTAACAGCGAGGTTTATTTGGGTTCGGCTTTGCAAAATTTAAGTATACTCAGAGAAAATATCTATCTGACTACTAAGTTATCTCCTACCCCAGACTCCAAGCAGATGACTCAATGGATCGACGAGTCTCTAGACAGATTACAAATAGATTATCTAGACTGTTTGGCGATTCACGGCATTAACACCTGGGAACATTTAAACTGGGTGACAAAACCCGATGGTTGTTTGAGGGCAATTCATCAGGCGATCGCCCAGGGAAAGATCGGACATTTGGGTTTTTCTACTCATGGTAGTCCCGATTTAATTTTAGCGACGATCGCCACGGATTTATTTGAATTTGTCAACCTGCATTATTATTATTTCGGACAGCGTAACAGCAGCGCGATCGCTTTGGCTAGTGAAAAGGATATGGGAATATTTATTATTTCTCCCGCCGACAAGGGAGGAAGACTTTATACACCTCCAGACAAGTTACAACAGTTGTGTTCTCCTTTTACCCCTTTAGAGTTAACCTATCGATTTTTATTAAGAGATCCGCGCATTACTACCCTCAGTTTGGGTGCAGCTAACCCGAACGAATTAATTCTCCCCCTACAGGTAAGCGATCGCACTTATCCCCTTACCTCAGAAGAAATTGAGGTATTTACTCGATTAGAACGACACTTAGAACAAACTCTAAATACAGATCTCTGTCGTCAATGCGATCGCTGTCTTCCCTGTCCTGAAAATATTAACATTCCCGAAATTTTACGACTGCGTAACTTAACTGTAGCTTACGATATGCAAGAATACGCTCAATATCGCTATCGGATGCTAGAAAATGCCGGTCATTGGTTTCCTGGTAAAAAAGGCGATCGTTGTACCGATTGTGGCGATTGTTTGCCTCGGTGTCCAGAAAATTTAGATATACCTACTCTAGTTAGAGATACTCACCAACAGCTTAATGGTTCTCCCCGTCGTCGTTTGTGGCAATGAGCGAATTCTTAGCTCGCCATTATATAATATAATTTTATAGTTGTACAGTATATTAAATATATTAATATTAGGAGTAATAATTGTGACGGAAGTTAATTGGATTCCAGCTGTAATTGGTGGGATGCTAATTGGTTTAAGTGCCACTATTTTACTGGCTTTTGACGGTCGGATTGCTGGTATTAGTGGCATGGTCAACGGTGCGATAAAATTTAAGCCGGAAGAGAACTGGCGTTGGCTGTTTATTGCAGGTATATTAGGGGGTGCTGTGCTTTATGAATATGTCTTTGCCTCTCAGCCGACTCCTCTATCTTCTCTAGCACCGGGAGCGATGATTATTGGCGGTTTTCTTGTCGGTATCGGTACGCGAATGGGTAATGGTTGTACCAGTGGTCATGGAGTCTGTGGTTTGGGTAGATTATCTTTCCGTTCTCTAGTTGCCGTGATGACATTTATGATAACTGCCATCCTTACAGTTTTTGTCACCCATCATGCGATTTAGTGATTATAAAAATGAAACAGAATTTAATTGCTCTTTTATCAGGACTTCTATTTGGTTTTGGTTTAAGCCTCTCCCAAATGATCGATCGCGATCGCGTGTTAGGATTTTTAGATGTAGCAGGAAATTGGGACCCCACACTTTTATTTGTTTTGGGTGGTGCTGTTGGTGTAACTGTTATTGCCTTTCGCTTTGTGCTGCGTTTACCTAAGCCAATTTTTGGCAATAAGTTTTATTTGCCTACTAAAAAAGATCTCGACCGCTCCCTAATATTAGGTGCTGCTATTTTTGGTATCGGTTGGGGAATTGCTGGCTATTGTCCAGGACCGGGGATCGCTGCGTTAGTGTTGGGAATAGGGAATCCAGTTTTATTTATTATTGCTTTTATTGGGGGTTCATTGACCTATCAATGGTATACTCATCGAGCTACTCAAAGCGATCGCCCAAAGCCAACGCAGATTTAAGGTAGAGCTTAAATTTTGAATAACTAAAAAGTTTGATTAGCTTATAGTTTGTCTCGTTCATAAAGACTAACTAATCTAGCAATAAATATAGTCGGATAAAGTACACCAACAATTCCTTCTAAATTAGCTAAAATTTTAGCTAATTTACTGATTGGTAAGATATCGCCATAACCAGAAATGTTGATAAAGTAATAAAACTGAAATGAAGTAGTTCAAACTCTTCATTACTAGAAAAAGAATTAGGAATTAACCAATTGATTAATCTGTATAATTCAAACCATAATAATCCCAGCAAAAGATAAACAACAATTCCTCCTTTAATGGCATCGATTGTAATTATTTTTCTTGAAAAAATTTCTTTAATTACAAAGTAAATAGATAAAGCCATAAATACTGCATTGACTAAGCTAATTGCGATCGCCAGTCTCAGATTATTGGCTGCTGAAAAATTATTCAACCAAGCAAACACTCGTAGAAAAAAAAATGAACCTCCTAGAATTAAGTAGACCAATAAGGTTTTGAAATTTAAAAATGAATAAATAGTTGTAATTAATAATCCCAAAAAAAAGATAGGTAGCAACAGTCCTAAAAAACCAGTAGGTTTTGAGAAAGGTGCAGCAATTAGTACAAAACACAAAAAAGAAAGTAATTGATTGTATTTATTGTTAGCAATATTGATGAGATTATTTTTATGATTTTTTGACATATCAGAGTTTTATCTTGTTTCAAGAAGCTCCTGGAAGTAATAGTTCTTTTACACATTTCTAAAACTAGATATTTACTTAATTTCAAACATCTATATTTTGATGAATTTTAGAACCTATGGTTTTACTAATTACTCCTTGCTTTATCAATTTTTTTACCGTATCGTTTTGGGTTACTAAAAAAATTAACCAGGGGGATTAAGGTAAAAAAGTTAATTTTTTTAAAAGCGATCGCAGCTAAACAAGCAACTAAAAGTAATACCAAGATATCAATCTCAGTATTCAAAAGTAAGTTATGGGACATTATTTTTTTGTAGTTAATTCAACTGAATATTAGGAACTAAATTAACTATAAGGTTCCCATTCAAGCTCAGGCACATCGTCGCCCATCACAGATTTAATTGTTTTATGTACTGTTTGTAATTCTTCATAGGTTACTTTGCCATCAGCCCAGAGTAAAGCTCTAATATTCTGAATTTCGTAAGTAGAAAATTTGCCATCTTCTACTGCTTGTTCAACTACAGATTTAAGTTTTTCTAGATGTGCTATCTCTTTAGAAGATAGTTCTTTAGCATTAGGTTTATTGATTTCCATAGCTATCTCCTGAAGATCTATGAAATATGTTTCTAAGTTTTGTTTGCTTGATTTAATAGTAGTATTACATCTAAAATAACTATTCTTGCTTTTAGATTTATTTAAGAAAGTAAATTACATTAGTTTAGATCAACAAAATCTTAAGAAACTTGATGGGAATCAAAGCAACAAAAAAAGATTAAAAATAATTTATACAAGTCTCCTCGCCAGTTTAACCTTAATTTCACTAGTCCTAAAACCTAAACCCATGTTAGGAGCAGAAAGAATTAGTTTTTTACTTCCTGTTTTGGGTGAATTTTATGTATCGATTTAGATGCAGCCCACGAGCGATCGCTTTGGATGAAATTGCAAAATGTTTCGAGATTTTAATTTAAAATAAGCTTGCAAACAAATACTTGATTTCGCTAAGGGTGTTCTGATTCGATTAAGGGTAAATACGTAAGTAAATACTTTGACTATCAAATTAGCGATCAACAACAGTGAATACTTCAACTCAGCAACAGTTTTGGGGAACAATAGTTCTGATTGCTACTCTCAGTACAGGATGTAGCCGTTCTAATCCTGAAGCAAAGGCTACTAGCCCACCGCCAATACCAGTCAAGCTGGAAACCTTAACTTCAGCCAATTTAGAAGAGAGTTCTGAGTTTTTAGGTAACTTAGAAGCTACAGAAAAAGTTATTATCAAACCAGAAATCCAAGGAAGAATTAAAGAGATTCGAGTTAATTCGGGCGATCGCATTAATCAGGGTGACGTAATGATGGTACTTCAACCAGATCAGACTCAATCTGAGTTAGCCAATGCGGAAGCTGGAGTTAAAGTGGCGATGGCTAGTCGGGATGCTGCAATCGAACAAGTGAAAGTGGCTCAATCTCAAAAAGCTTCTGCCCAAGCGGAAGTAAATTTAGCCCAAGTGAACTTTGAGCGTGCCAAATTCCTGTTAGAATCGGGAGCAATCGGACAATTTGACTATGATCGCGCAGAAACAGATTTAGAAACCAAAAAAAATCGACTCAACGAAGCTCAAAATTCAATCAAAGCAGCACAAGCAGCTATTCAACAAGCAGAAGCAAATATTCGACAAGCTCAGGCACAAGTTGAAACTGCTGCGGTAAGTGTAGGATTTAAACAGATAGTCTCTCCTCTATCAGGAGAAGTAGGGGATTTACCTGTTAAACCAGGAGATTACGCCTCTCCAGGTGAAGCGATCGCCACAATTACTAGTAATGATTATCTCGATCTGCGACTCTCCGTACCATCTCAACGCTCTGGACAACTCAAGCAAGGTATGACGGTAGAATTGCTCGATCCTGCTACCCAGAAGACTTTGAGTAAGGGGAAAATTAACTTTATCTCTCCCACTATAGATACGAGTCTGCAAACTATTTTAATTAAAGCAAGATTTCCCAATTCTGGAGCTAACCTCCGCGATGGACAACAGGTAGAAGCAAGAATTGTTTGGAATACTGAACCTGGGATTTTAATCCCGACTACAGCTATCTCTCGGATAGGCAGTAAGAGTTTTGTCTTTGTTCAAGAAGAACAGCAATCAACAGATGGGCAAACTCAGCAAGTTGTCCGTCAACGTCCAATTCAACTAGGCAATATTCAAGCTAATAATTACCAAGTACTCGAAGGTTTAGAGGTAGGTGATAGTATCGCAGTCTCCAACATTCTCAAATTGAGAGACGGTGCAGCAGTTAAATCTGAGTCTTAGAGGCATAATTAATGGCTATTTTTTCTATTGCTAATACTTTTATTAAGCGACCTGTTTTA
>JBHJNX010000066.1:0-2564 GCA_050330335.1 Pleurocapsa sp.
AAGCTTTATTGCACACCTAGAGTATTTCTACTTTAGGCTTTCCCGTAAATAATACGGGTTAATTCTATATCGTCCTATTGCTTTTAATGTTCAATGTTCAATGTTTTTAACCTGATTAAAAACTCATGATGTCAAAGTTCAAACTTCAGTAACCCAACCTAAACCTAATCCGATAAAAATCAACAATCCAAATCCCAATCTATACCAAACGAATACCCAAGTACTTCTTTTTTGTAAGTATTTAATTAACCAAGCGATCGCCAAATAGGAAAATATCGCCGAGGAAATTAATCCAGCAATTAAAGGTATAAACCCTGAAGCTGCAACTCCTACATCTACTAACTCTTTTAACTCTACCAATCCCGCTAAAGTAATTGCAGGAATACCCAATAAAAAAGAAAATCGCGCTGCTGTGGCGCGATCGAGGTTATTAAACAAACTAGCCGTTATTGTAGAACCAGAACGAGAAACACCAGGTATTATAGCTAAAGTCTGTGCCAAACCGATAATTATCCCATCTTTCACGCTCAAGTCGCTAAAATTACGTTTTTGATTCCCTAAATATTCAGATAAAGCTAACAGTAAAGACATAACAATAGAAGCTATAGCAATGACTGGCATACTCCTTAAAGGAGAATTGTCGAAATTAGGAATAAAAATTTTAACTGCTAATCCTACAACTGCAATAGGAATTGTTCCTACTGCAATTCCTACCGCCAACCAAAAATCCTGAGATTGATAATCAGAAGTACGAATTGCTTTGATCATGCCTTGAGTAATTTGAGTTAAATCCGTCCAAAAATACCACAATACAGCCGCGATCGAACCAAGCTGAATCACCGCCGTAAAAGACACCCCAGGATCGTTCCAACCTAAAAACAGAGGGACCACTTTTAAATGTGCTGTACTGCTAATCGGAATAAATTCAGTTGCTCCCTGAACAAACCCTAAAACAAGAGCTTGAAATAAATTAGGCATCTGGTTAGCATCAACTATATCGGTTGGAACTTCAGCAATTATTTGAAAAGAACTAGCTAAGGCAGAATAGCCTAACCAAAATGTGTTGAAAATAAGGCTGGAAATTAACCCAAAACTAAAACAACCAATAAAAGCCAAATATTTTGGGGACTGCTTGAACATTAATAACTCCAAATTGAAACCGTCTATTAAATAGTAAGTTAAATATTAAGTCTATCTGGGAATTATGCCCAATCAAAGTATCAACCTGTGAGCAATAAATTTAGATATGATATTAAAACAAGTAAACTAAAGAACAATTAACATCAAACCAAGAATTGGATAAGCGTATGAGTTATGCAACCTCTTCGGCTAGAGCAGAAATTAACGAACTGAGACGTTTAAAAACTTTACTTCCTCCAGAATTACAAAGTTGGGTCATCGTCGAAGGTTCAACAGAAGTCAATCCTCCCCTAATTCGTAGCGAAGAAATCGGTAAAGACGAAATTGAAATTCAGATAGACTTGGGAAAATGGGATAATCTGGCGATCGATCAGCGAAATCTACTCTTTTGGCACGAGGTGGCTCGGATTCAAAATGATACTATTCCCAGAGAAGGTTGGGAAATGGCAGCACTGGCCATTGGCTTAGGGGGTGCTGTGGGAGAACTGTGGGTACAAGATGGATTGTTACTGCTTTTGGCATTATCTCTCTGTGGCATTTCGGGTTATCGTCTCTGGCAAAAAAATAACAGTGAAAAAACTTTAGTTGAAGCTATCGAAGCCGACGAAAAAGCGATCGCTTTGGCTACTCGTTTTGGCTATTCTCTTCCCAATGCTTATAAAAGTCTGGGTAGTGCTTTAAAAACTATGATAGAAATGACCCCCAGCCGTCGTAAGCGCAAAAAATATGAAGAACGCTTGCAGTCTTTGCGTCGTAGTGCCTCTAAAGCTAAAGCACAAATGAAAGCTCCATAGATATAGATACCTCGCATCTAATTCCATGGGAAATTTGTTCATAAATTTAGTAGTAGACTGACAAACCTTTAATATTGCTTTAGAGAATTAGGTATTGTATGAACTACTCAGCCCTGCTAGGGCGCAAGGACTGAGTTTCTAGCTTCGCTGGGTGCTGCCTTACCTTGGTCTTTCGTCCTCGATCAGGTCTTACGCTCTCTCCACTAGCAGAGACGGCTGCACCATCCGCCCTTACAGGTTCGCTACTTGCTCCTCGACTGAAACCGCTAAGACCGCAACCGCTCACCTTTAGTATTCTGATTCCCTCTGCCCTAATATTTTTGGAGGCTGCTTCATCACGGTCGTGTTTTCTTAGACAGGCTTGATTGGTGCAAATCCATTCTCTAACTGACAAATTCATTTTCGGTTGCTGCGTTAGACATTCAGGACAGATGTGGGAACTAGGAAAAAACCTATCAATTTCAACAAGCTTTTTATTTTCTCGTTCAAGCTTGTAACTTAGAAAATTGACAAACCTGAATAGTACGGAAGAAAGTTAGCCAGGTGGCTTTAGCCCCTGGTTGAATAGCGACGCGGGGATTTTAATCCCCTGTATCTTATTTGCTTTTTTGGTTCTCAATATAACGCTTA
>JBHJNX010000067.1:0-9559 GCA_050330335.1 Pleurocapsa sp.
AATCTTCAACTTGAGCCAAGAATAAATTAACTATTTGCTGGTTGGGGAATTGAAATATCAACAGTAGTGATTTTTTGTTCCAAACTACTAAGAGAAGGATTTATTGCTTCAGCATTCCCCACAACCAAAGTCACTATTTTATCTGGTTGTAAATAAGTTTGAGCGACTGCCAAAAGTTTTTCGGCGGTAGTATTTTTAACTGCTTCTTGATATTGGAAAATAAAATCTTCAGGGTAGCCAAAATATTCATATCGCATCAGACGAGATAGAGTTTGACCGGGGTTTTGAAAATTAAAAACAAACGAATTGAGGATCGATTCTTTAGCATTAGCTAATTCTTGCTCTGTTACTAAAGTGGTACGTAGCCGCTCTATTTCTGCCATAATCGCTTGAATAAAAGGAACGGTAGTATTAGATTGAGTTTGTCCGCCAGCCATAAAAGTGCCATCGAAATCGTAACTAGGATTCCAATAACCATAAACACTGTATGCCAATCCTTGACGCGATCGCACTTCGTTAAATAAACGTCCTCCAAAACTGTTTAACACCCCATTTATCACACTGAGGGCTGGATAATCGGGATTATCAAATTGACCGCCTAAATGACCCAAAAATACATTACTTTGAGTCAATTGAGGGCGATCAACTAAAAACACACCGCTTTGATATTTCTGAATCGCTACTGGCACATCTAAGGGAGGAAGAGGGGTATCCACTTGCCAATCAGCAAAAGTGTGATCAATCCGTTGTTTCATTTCATCTGAGTCAAAGTCCCCGACAATTCCCAAAATCATGCCATCGGGACGAACATATTCTTGATAAAAAGCGATCGCATCTTCACGGGAAATATTATCTAGGGTTTCATATTCAGTAATACGTCCATAAGGACTGGTTTCACCATAAATAATTCGCTCAAATTCTCTTTGGGCAATTTCTTGAGGGTCGTCATTGCGTCGGGCGATCGCGCCTCGTTGTTGATTTTTAGCTAAAGTAAATTTTTCTGGTTCAAAAGCTGGCTGGCGAATTACTTCAGCAAACAAAGGAAATACGGTATCTAAGTCTTCAGTCAGGGTACTAAAACTAGCACTACCAGAAGTGCTGCTAATACTGGTTTCTACGCTAGCGGCTTTTTGTTCTAAGATGAGATTTAATTCATCCGCCGGATGGGTTTGAGTGCCACCGCTACGCATGACTGCCCCAGTTAATTGTGCCAATCCCACCTTGTTACCAGGTTCAAAACGAGAACCAGTACGAATAATTGCTGTTCCATTGACTAAAGGTAAATCTCGGTCTTCTACTAAATAGACCACCATACCATTATCTAATTCATAGCGTTCGTATTCAGGGAGTTGAATTTCTGGCAGGGGTGGAAATTCTAATTCGGTATAGTGTAAGGGAGCTTGGGCAGTGGCTGGCATCCGAATGACTAACAGGCATAATATTGCTATTAATACCAAGCCTAACCAAGGGAATCCTTGCTGTGATTGTTTTTTACTCATTTTGTCGTTTAAAAGTAAATATATAGTAGTAAAGAATTGAGCAATATTTCCCTATTTTGGCAAAAAAACTCATAATCTAAAAAATTTAAGCCTGAAAATTACATTTTAAAGCGATCGCCCGAAATTGAGAAGCAATTTGCATAACTTAGTAGATCATTTAAATTGATAGAATTTGTTAGAACATCAATCCAATAAGAATTAGGAGAGCGTTTTGAATCTACAAGCCGAAAAGTTGTCATCTATTTTAAAAATAGCTCGTTCTGTAGCATGGGGAGCGGCCGATATTCTTAGTTCTTATTACCATGGGAAAAATGTAGACCTCGAAATTGATGATAAAAAAGATGGTCCTGTAACCCAAGCGGATTTAGCAGCCAATCACTATATTTTAGAAAGATTGCAACAGGAATTGGGTCAAGAAGATTTTGGTTATCTGTCGGAAGAAACTTTTGATGTCAAAAAAGCCGAAGCAGTTGCTAAATCTCTGGTCTGGATTATCGATCCTTTAGATGGTACGCGAGATTTTATCGATAAAACTGGGGAATATGGGATGCACATTGCTTTAGCTGATGAAGGTCGTCCGATCATTGGTATTGTAGCTATTCCCGAAGCTCAAAAAATTTATTTTGCTTCTCAAGGTAACGGTACATTTGTCGAAACTAAAGATGGTACAGTTACACCCATTACAGTATCAGATCGCCAGGAGATTGAAGATTGTTATTTAATCGTCAGTCGTTCCCATCGCGACGAACGCTTTAAAAAACTGATTGATCGCTTGCCTTTAAAAGGAACAAAATATATGGGTGGTGTTGGCGGTAAAATTTCCACTCTCCTCGAACAAGAATCTGATGTTTATATTTCCCTATCTGGTAAATCGGCGGCTAAAGATTGGGATTTTGCTGCACCAGAATTAATTCTGACTGAAGCAGGTGGCAAGTTTTCTTATATGGATGGTTCTCCAGTATTGTATAACCAAGGTGATGTAAAAAAATGGGGTTGTATTGTCGCGACTAATGGTCATTGTCACGAAGTTTTATGCGACAAAATTACCGCTATTCTCGATGAAATAGACAGCGAATAAAAGTTAGTAGGGGACGGGGCCGATTCTGCCGTGCGACAGCGGAACTTGTAGGCCCCGTCAATTTTAGACCCCCGTTACGAAGTCATCGCCCTTACTAATTAACTATTTAATTCTTCTTGCAACATATTTTGATAAACTGTTGGCAAGTATTTAGTCATCGAATTAGTTTCAATTCCATATCCCAAACTCGTCCAAGTACCCGATAACAATTGAAAGACTTGTATTTGTTCTCCATCTCTGAGTAACTGAGGAATATCTACAGCCCAAGACGAGCGATCGCTCAACCAATCATGAACTACTCGGTCTTGATATTCAGCTGCAAAACTATATGTTCTCCATCGCCAAAACCCTGAAGGATCGGGATGATAGCGTTGGGCTTTTTCGTGCCAGGTAAAATTAAGTATCTGATAGCGTCCGGCGGCAGTACTACAATTTCCTTTATTCGGACCGGCAACTATAGTAACGCAAATTTCTGGATGTTGGCTGAGATCTTCGATAAATTGACCGCCATAAATAACATTATAAGGTTTACTCACGTTAGCTTCACTAGCGGTAATAGTTCGCATCAAAGCACGAATGTAGGGATCTCCACCCTCCATTACTAAAGGTGGTGTACCAGCAACCGAAGGAAAATAATTAGGTAGGAGGGGGGATTGGGGCTGTTTTCCCTCAAAATATAGTTGTATCTTAGAAAATACCCTCAAGGACTCTCGAATATGCGATCGCCATTGACCGTTAGTATATCCTTGTAAACTAGATAGCAGTAATCCGATAAAAATTAAACCAAAAATTTTACCGAATAAATTAGTTCCTTTGGTATTTTGCTGCATAGTATTGAGGTAGAGAACAGCACTTCTCCAGATAAGATTTGTTCAGAAACAAGAGATTTAATTAGCCAACACTAGCAAATAGTTGTTCCCAAGTTTGAGATGGTGCATCTGATTTGGCAATAATTTCGACAATTTTAGATGCTGCTGCTGGTTGCAAGAGTGCTGCTACGCATACTTGGGCAACTTTAGGACGGGGAATACTGCCATCAAACAGGGTATCAGCCGAAGACATGACAATCTTATCATCGTTGTCTTCGTTTTTCAGTCCTCCCGGTCGGACAATTGTATAATTCAAACCACTATTTTGGAGATATTCTTCGGCTTGTTTTTTCCAATATAAAATCAACCAAAATAAATTTAGAGGATGAAAAAATTTAGAAACACATAAGGATGAAACAATAATAAAGCGATCGATTCCCTTAGCTTTGGCGGCATCTACTAAATTTTTTGTTCCCTGATAATCTACTTGATAAGGCCCGGTTGGATCTAAACTGGGACTAGCACCAGTTGCACAAAATAAAACGTTACAATCAGAAAGAGCGGTTTCGATAGTTTCTGGTTTCAGAACATCCCCAATAACTAACTCTGTTTCTGGAGGTAGTATTTTTTTGGCTGATTCCAAATTCCTCACTAAAGCACGTACTGGCATATTTTTTGCTACTAACTGTTTGACAATATGTCGTCCCGTTTGTCCTGTAGCTCCTACAACTAATGCTGTCATAGCAATCTTAATCACACCTATTGATAAAAAAAAATGTTTAGCTGATAGTTAACACTTTTATTGTAAAGATTTTAACAGTAAAAGGTTTTGTACATTGTTATTTCAGAAGTTTATATGCAATCTAATTTTATAGACGATCGCCACGACAATTTCTCAGAAATTCCTACTTCCAACTCAATGGTACTGACCTATAACGAAGCTGCTCAACAATCTAAAGAGTTTATCTTTCAAGCTAATTTTATTGGCTCGATGGATATGTTTAGTAATATAGATACGGTAGCTAATTATTTAAATGCCCATCAAGGTTGGTTTTGTCGTTGCGCTCGACCGATGAAAGTCGAACCTTTGGGCAATAATGGCTATACATTAATCGTAGGTCGTTTTGGTTCTTTTGGTTATGAAGTAGAACCGAAAATAGCCGTGGTTTTAAATCCGCCGGAAGATAGAATTTATACAATGTATAGTATTCCCGTGCCTAATTACCATCCTTGTGGTTATGATGTCAATTATCAAGCCTCAATGGAATTAAGAGAAATTACTTCTCAAAGCTATCAACATTCTTCCCATCTTTTTAAGCAGCAAATTGTAATTCCCAATTTAATTACACGGGTTAGTTGGACATTAAATTTAGAAGTAAAAGTACAATTTCCCAAGTTTATTTATAAGCTACCAAGTTCAATAATTCAATCAACAGGCGATCGCCTTTTAGGACAAATCATCCGTCAAATATCCCCTCGTTTAACTTATAAAGTACAGCAAGATTTTCACGATAGTCATAATTTACCCATACCTCCAAAGAGTAGTCGCCAACTTGATCGGGTTATTGATATCAGTTCTCAAAACTCACTCTCTGACTTAGTTTGAATTAAAAATTAAAAATCCAGATCTAGTAAGGCTTTGAATCATTTTAATTAACTCAAAAAATTGACTATCCTTCTAGCTAGTTGTGAGAAATGGTATGAGAATTAAAATAAAAAAAAAGACGCAATGGATAAGATAAATTATTCCTTCCTTACGTCTAATTTGATTATTTTAAAATAATGATATCGAGTTACATTCTGTCGAGAATTTTTTGGACTATTTGCATTCCGCTGACTGCTTGCCAGCCAAATAAACCTAGTAACACAATATTAAGAGAAATGTGAGTAACGCGAGCCAAATCGTTACCTTTTTGCATATAGGGGACTAAAGCAGCAGCAACAGCAATAATACCAGTCATGACTAACCCTACTAATAAGTGGGGGCCGACAAACAACTTGCCATTATTAATATAGGTAACTGCCATTCCTCCCAAACTACCCAAAATCATCAAAGATAATAAAATTGAGCCGATTTGATGATGTCTTTGATTAAAGTTTTTCTTAATTAATTCTTTTCTCGTATCTTTATCTGCGGAACGAGTTTTACGAATTTGCATTCCTAAATACAAAGCATAAACAGTCAATCCTAGCAAAACCCACATGATAATTGGATGACCGAACTGCGACCAAGTTTTTACCCCATCGGGAATTTCAAACCCCATACTGTTCTCCTCTCTGTCAATAAAATTAAAACTTTATTAAAAATTAACTTAACATAAAGTAACTTTCTGAAGATAAAGGATAAAAAATAATTAGTTAGTAATGAGTTGCTAACATCATTAATAATTGCCGTAATCTAAGATATGTAGGGTTAGTTGGGTTAAAACTCATGATTGGCGATGAGGAAATTTTGTTGCAAGCAGTAAAACAAGGCGACTGCGATCGCGTCAAAGAATTATTAGATCGAGGTGTAGATCCCAATAGCCAGGATAAACAACACACCACAAGGTTGATTCATGCTATTAAACAGGGCGATCGCACCATTTTTGATTTATTATTACAAGCTGGCGCAGATGTGAATTTAGGCAGTCAACTCCATCAAATTACGCCTTTAATGGTTGCTGCGGCTAATGACCGAGTAAAAATGGTACAAAGTTTAATTGCAGCAGGTGCGGATGTTAATGCAGTGAATGATGATGGCACACCTGCTTTGGCGATCGCTGTGTATCGGGGATACTTACCCGTGGTTAATTTACTTCTAGCTGCTGGTGCAGATGTTACCATTCAAGACCGAGATGGAGACACCGCAGTTAATTTAGCTATTCAACATCATCACGAAGCCATATTAAAGGAATTATTAACCGCAGGATTAGATTTAAATGTGAGAGATGAAGCGGGAGAAACTCCCTTAATTGTAGCGACAGAAATCGGTAGCGTAGCAATGGCGCAGATTTTAGTAGCAGGAGGTGCAGATCTCAATTTACCGACATCTGAACAAGAAACCCCTCTGGCGATCGCTGTAGGTAACGGCAACCAAGACATGGTTCAATATTTAATCGAAGCAGGTGCAGAACTCAATACTCAAGATAGTTTGGGAGATACTCCCCTACATTTGGCTACAGTAGAAAACTATCAGGCGATCGCTGAAATTTTACTGCAAGCCGGTATTGAGGTAGATCGACGCAATAACTTAGGGGATACACCTTTAATGGTAGCTGCATTGCAGGGTTATAAGGAAATCGTATCTTTACTAATAAAATATGGTGCTAACCCCAATTTAACTAACGAACATGAAACCCCTCTTACTTTAGCTCTGTCTCAGAATCATCTAGCTATAGTGAATATTTTATTAGCAGCAGGAGCAAATCCCAATACTAAATTAATTGATGGTAAAACCATTTTAATGTCTGCGTGCGATCGCGGTGACCTGGTAATGGTACATGAATTAATTGAAGCCCATACTGACGTTAATTTACAGGATAGCGCAGGTTCTACAGCTTTAATGTGGTCTAGCTATCGCGGTTATACAGAGATCGTCAAACTACTACTCAAAGTTCATAATATCGACCTGAATATACGTAACCGAGGAGGTTATACAGCCTTAATGTTAGCCAAATTTAATAATTATGATCGCATCGTTAAACTACTTAAAGATGCAGGTGCAGAGAAAAAGTAAGAGATAATACCAATTTTCAAAAGTTAGTCAGCGATTAAAATCGCTGCCTTATACATAAAGTCGTCTTTAGACGACTGAATATAGTTTTTAGTCATCTAAAGATGACCAACGGTCACCCGCAAGCCCCGCCTTTGCAAGGCGGGGAACGGGTGACTTACACTCTTAGCCTGGAGTTTACTTTACAGAAGATACGATCAGTGTGGATCTTATGGACGGTAGAACAATTACTGTCCCATTAGTGTGGTATCCCAGATTATTAGCAGCTACTCCACAACAAAGAGAAAAATGGGTTATATGCGGAGGAGGATATGGCATTCATTGGTCAGAAATAGATGAAGATTTAAGTACAGAAGGATTATTGCGAGGCGCACCAGCACCCCGTTGCCAATTTCAAAATACATGAAAATTAAGATGGCGATCGCGCTTTAAGATACAAATGAAATACGGCGCATCGCGATCGCATAATTAGTTAATTAGAGCGATAAATATCCCTTCGATGTCCGATATCCACAATAGTAATCGTTTGCTGTCGATCGTTAATTTCGTAAATGATGCGATATACTCCAACGCGAATGCGCCAGGCTGGACGACCTGTCAACTTTTTACAGCCTCTAGGTCTTGAAGTTTGGGCTAAGTCTTCAATGGCAGCGCGAACTCTTTGATAATCTTGTTTGGGTAACTTGGCTAATGTTTTTTGTGCGCCTCTAAAGACGAAAATAGCGTAACTCATTGACGCTCTAACTCGATCTCATTAATGGCTTGGTCGAAGGGAATAATCTCATCCTCTGATGCTTTAGCTTGATCGTAGGCGCGGAGAGCCTCTAATTCTTCTAATTCTTCAAGAAGTTTTTTATAATCGGCTATATCAAGAACAACAGCAATTTGCTTGCCGTTTTCATCTACTAAGTACTTCTGGCTAAAATGTTGCATCCTCTAGTCCCATCAAAAAGTTTTTCTCTTTATTAGTAATAATTCTAAGTTAACAATAGCGGTGAACCCAGGGCATAGCTATCTCGATCGCACCTCTGTAACTATTATTTTTATCTTCAAGCGTGAAATATGCTCAAAATTAACAAAAACCTTGTTCTTGACGAAAATCAACAGCCCATCGCGGTTCAAATCTCCATCGCAGAATTCGAGCAGATTGAGGAAATACTCGAAAACTTTGGCTTGAATAAACTAATTTGCTCACAGAGAATAACAGAATCTTGCGTTAAACCTTCGACACTAGAAGGAACAAAAACATGAGATAATAACAGAGCGCGTCTTATCAGAAAAATGGGTTTAAAACCCCCCTCTATCCCCCCTACTAGGGGGGATAGAACCTTTTACGGGATTAAGATCGCATAAAACTATATCTCCCCGCGAAATATTTACCATTCAATTTCTCCACGGGCTAGTTTATCCTCATAATCTTCTAAATTGGATAAATATTCACAAAAGTCTGATTCAGCTAGTTGGCTAGATTCAGAGAACTGTATCCACTGTTGCCATTGTTCTTTATGTTGCTTTATCAGCAGAAAGTCTACAAAGTTATTAACTTCTTGAATTGACATTTGATTATTTATTTTTGATCCCGTTTTAGCCTTATTGTAATCTTTTGTTTTTACCACCTTCATTGCCCATACTGCGATCGCTCGTTAATCTTAATCTTTGCATCTTCAAGGAGCGATCGCTTTTAGGTATTAGCAGAATAAATCCCACATTGTTCGTTATTCCGATTACTACCTATTGGCAAAATTGTAATATATCGCTATATTTCACTTGTGGTTTAAAGTGCGATCGCTCTTGAGTTCTATTGCTTCGGGCGACTGTCTTTTTAATGGTTATAATTAGTTTTATATATAAAATCTTTTTATTTTTATATTTATGGCTCTCGAACAAGCTTTACTAAAAACAATACAAGAACTATCTCCTCAACAGCAACAAGCAGTTTTAAATTTTGCTCGGTCTTTACAAACAAAATGTCAAAAAGATGATGAGTTAAAAGAAATGCTGGCGCAAATAACTCCCGATAACCTACATGGTGAAATAGATTTTGGCTGTGCTGTCGGTGGAGAAATAGGTTAGAAGCATTGGTATATTACCCCAAACAGAAAGATATTATCTGGCTAGATTTCAATCCTCAAAGAGGACGAGAACAAGCAAATCGCCGCCCTGCTTTAGTTCTCTCTCCCTCAGAATATAATCGCAAAGTTGGATTAGTAATAGTCTGTCCGACTACGAATCAAATAAAAGGATATCCTTTTGAAGTTTTTTTGCCAGAAAAATTGGCAGTATCGGGTGTAATCCTAGCAGACCAAATTAAGTCTTTTGATTGGCGATCGCGAAACGCTGAATTTATCTGTCAAGTACCCCAGATCGTAGTCGAGCAAGTTGTCGATCGCTTGAAAATTTTGCTTCCATAATTGCATTGCGATCGCTCTTGAGTTTCTTCATTTGTTCAGGCGATCGC
>JBHJNX010000068.1:0-10513 GCA_050330335.1 Pleurocapsa sp.
ATATTTCGGATGATTTCCTATCAAGAGATTAAAACCTCTACCATTCAGTCTCGGACTTTGGCTGGCGTGGCTAATGGTACTTATATCTTTTGTTTACCTGGTTCTAGCGGTGCTTGTCAGACGGGATGGAGTATTATTCAAGACCAACTCGATTCCCGCCATCGTCCTTGTAATTTGGCGCAATTGATTCCCAGATTAACAGAGACTTAGAGATAATCAAGCGATCGCAGATACGAAAAATAGTGATACAGCAGTTTGCATCTAAATAGGGGACAATAGTGGATTATACAAATAAGTTGCGACATGAAACCTTATTCCTTAGATTTGCGAGAAAAGATAATTGATGCGATCGAGAAAGGTGATAGCTCTATAAGAAAAGTGACACAGGGTTTTGGAGTGAGCAAAAACTTTGTCCAAAGATTAGTTACTCAGAAGCGAATACAAGGACATATTCTTCCGCGAAAGCAAGGTGGCTCAATGGTGAGTCCAGTTATGAAACATAAAGCCAAGTTGATGGAAATCTTTGAGCAACAGAATGATGCAACAAAAGCAGAATATTGTGAGCTACTTTTTAATGAAACAGGATTATGGATAAGTCAAAGTACTATGTGTCGTACATTTCAGCGACTAAGATTGCCTCTCAAAAAAAAATCCGCTCTAGCCAAGCAAAAAGTGAAAGAGTCCAACTCCTCAGAGCCAAGTATTGGGAACAAGTGAAAGAAGTAGACCTCAAAGATTTGGTATTTCTTGACGAAATGGGTGTTCTACTGGGATTAACAAGAAGCCATGCTCGTGCTGCGCCTGGAGAAAGAGCTTATGATTACAAACCCTTTTATCGAGGCTCCAAAGTAAGTGTAATTGGTGCAATCACGGTTTCTAAGGTGTTGGCTGTAATGACGCTGGATGATTCAATGTGTATTTTGATATCAGATACAGAGCGACCTCTAGAGATAAAATCTTTCTTCATTAACTAATGCAGTAAAATATGCTACTATCAGTGTAGTCTAAAAAATAACTCCAACCTTGATTTACAATTACCAATATCGAATCGCGCCTACTACAGAACAGAAGCTAGTACTCAATGACTGGCTTCGGATTTGTCGTTATTGGTACAATCGTCAACTAGGAGAAAGATTTGACTGGTGGGAGCGTAATCGTAGCTACACTAATAGATGTTCTTTGAGCTGTCATCTGCCAGAACTGAAAGATAACCCAGAGTTTTACGGGCAAAAAAAGCAGTTGCCAGTAATTAAGCAGGATTTCGTCTCGATCTACAAAATAAAGTAAAAATCAATTCAAATTTAGTTTTTTGTCTGGGTAGCAATGGGATGCAAGTCGCTCAACGATTGGGCATTCCCGAAACGGCTATAGTACAAACTGGCAATTGGCTTGGGGCAATGCTGGTAGAAGCTGGTTTGCGGGGTGCTAACTCGATTCTGCTGCTCGGTTATCAGGGTAAACTGATCAAGCTAGCTGGCGGCATCTTTAATACATCTAGCCATTTAGCTGATGCCAAACTAGAAATTATCAGTGCTGCTGTCGCTTCAGTTGGTGGGGATCTGCAAACAATTCAGGCAATCTTAACAGCTAAAACCGCCGATGCAGCTTATAAACACCTAGTTCGATTGCAACTGGCTGAATCTGTGTTTACCTTATTAGCGCAAAAGATTAGTCAAAAAGCGTCTGCCTACGTGCAGAAATACGCCGATGTCTCTTTAACCATCGGGACGATTTTAAGCGATCGCCAAGGACAGATCGTCAGTCTGGACAACAACGGCAACGAGTTGCTGAAGCTATTTACCTAATTTATCTTTATTATTTAAGTGGATTAAGTGCTGATTTTGTCTGATAATGATTATCAAAATCATAATGCTAAACTGATATAATTATGAATCCTTTATTTACCCCCCGCATTTCAGTAAAACAGGTTGAGGAGGGTCTGTTACTTGCTCCCAAGTTCGATCACAATGGTTTGATTCCAGTAGTTACCACAGATGTCAACACGGGTGAAGTGCTGATGCACGCTTATATGAACGAAGAGGCGTTAGTTAAAACTATTGAAACTGGAGAAGCTCATTATTACAGTCGCAGTCGTCAGCAATTATGGCATAAGGGTCAATCTAGTGGATTAGTACAGAAAGTACAGCAACTAGCTATTGACGACGATCAAGATTGTCTCTGGATGCAGGTTATAGTAGCTGGTTCGGGGGCTAGTTGTCACGTGGGCTATCGTTCTTGTTTTTATCGCCGTATTTCTACAGGAAAAGGTGCTATTTTTTCCCAGCAACCAATTCGGTTAGTGTTTACAGAAGAAGAGAAAACATTTAACCCTCAAGCAGTTTATGGTGATGCGCCCAACCCGACACAATTATAAATAAGTGCGATCTCGGCGCAACCGAGGTGCGTAGCGATCGCATCACAGACAGTAGTAATATCAGAACTAATTAAAGAAAAATTTCCAGATGATTATAAATCTTGGCAAGAAACACCACACTTATTTACTTTTAACTAATGAAAATTACCTAACATCAACTGTTTGCTGCAAACGATAAAGAGTATAGAGTTATTTATTTCTATGAAAATGAAGTGAAGCTAGGATGAGAGATTTTTCATACAATAAGCTATGTAAGGAAAGTCGTTGAAGTTAGAGCGAATCTACTGGAGGTAAGATATCAAGCAGAACATAAATTAAACTACTGAAGAAGAAGTCTGTTGTAAGCTCGCCAAATAAAATATGGAAAGAATTGAAATTAAAAATTTTGCTGGGATTAAAGATGTCTCTCTAGAAATTAAGCAAATTAATATTTTAATTGGACCTCAAGCCAGTGGCAAAAGTATTATTGCCAAGCTGTTATTTTATTTTAAAAACTTTATTTTTGAGATTATTAATGCAGCAGAGGATTCAAAAAGAATTATCGATCTAGATAGAGATTATAAACAAAAATTCCAAGCATATTTTCCATCAACCTTTTGGGGTAATAAAGACTTCACAATAAAATATTATCTTGATGAAGAATTTATTGAAGTTTCTAGAAAAAAAACAACATCAAAAAAAAGAAGTGCGGAAATTATCTTTAATTATTCCGATTTTTACAAGAATGAATTTACCACTTTAAGAGAAGTTATCAAAAAACAAAATAAGAAAATAGCCGAACAAGAAGTACAATTATCATTTATATTTCGTTTTGAATCTTCTCTAGATATAACTAAAGAATTTTTACGTCATATCAGTACCAAATTAAATAAAATTGCAATTTTCTCACAATTATATATTCCTACTGGTCGTTCTTTTTTTGCTAATTTGAAAAATAGCATTTTTACTTTTTTATCGGAAAGCAATACTGTAGACCCTTTTTTGACAGATTTTGGTACTTATTATGAGAAAATAAAATCGCCCATTACACTAGAAATGTTTAATAACAAAATTCGAGAACAAGAAAATTTATATGATGAAATAAATTCTTTAAACGAGCAAATTCTTTGTGGTAAATATTTTCAAAAAGAAGGAGAAGATTATCTGGAAGTAGAAGGAAATAGAAGAATAGCAATAGCAAATTCTTCATCAGGTCAACAAGAAACACTGCCATTAATTTTGATTCTTAGAACAATGGCATTGATGAGATTAAGTATAGGTGGTAGTTCAATATATATCGAAGAACCAGAAGCGCATATTTTTCCAGCAGCGCAAAAAAATATAGTTGAACTAATTTCTACGGTTTATAATGCCAAAAAAGATAGTTTACAATTTTTGATTACTACTCATAGTCCATACATATTGACATCTTTTAATAATTTACTTCAAGCTGGTATTTTGGCAGTTGATGCAACAGAAGAAAAAATACAATAGATATCTCGTCATGTTCCTCGAACCAGATTTTTAACACCTCAAGAAGTTGCTGTTTATTCATTAAAAAATGGCTATTGTCAATCTATTATTGATGAGGAGACAGGATTAATTGATACGAATATTATTGATGAAGTATCTAACGAACTAGCAATTCAATTCGATGAACTTCTGGAACTTGAGGAATGAAAAATTTTGGTGAGTGTGAGAAAAATTAAAAAGGTGGTGGAGGTTTGAGTGAGACGATCTAAAGCATCAGTAACCAGACGTTCACTATGATTATCTAGTCCCACTGTGGGTTCATCGAGAATAACTATGGGTGCATTACGAATAGCAGCACGATTGTCCATTATCAATTGTCAATTTATAATTTATGCTTGTCCTGTGGGGCAGTTAGCTCAACAACTTGAAAATTATTGGCAAAAAACTCTTAGCTTATGTGGTAAAAACCAGGCTCATAATTATATGCCTCACTGTACTTTAATCGGATTTTTCAAAGATGAATTAAGTTCAATTCCGATTTACTTGCAAACTTTGGATAGAGCTTATTTTGAGGCAAAAAAAAATAATTTATCTTTAGATATTCAAATAAAAAAATTAACCTTTAGTGAAAATTGGCATGGCTTAGAATTACAAGCAAATGGCTTAAAACAATTAATTAGTAACTTCGCAGAACTAGAAAATTCTTCTACTCGTCAAGAAGAATTAAGATTAAAAGAGTGGCTGCATCTTAGCCTGGCTTACGATTTCAATCCCGAGTACGAAGAACAATTACAACAACTAGCAAGAGAAAATATAGATATAACAGCTAGCGTAAATTGGGAACTAAGATTTTATCAAAAACATTTTGATTGGACATGGAAATGTTGGCAATCTTGGAAATTAAATTAACTAATAAGCTGTTTGGTTGTCCATTTTTCATTTCCCTAAGCTATTCTTTGACCATTTTTATGCACTTCTAAAATTCTGGGAACAACACCATCATTATGTACTGTGATAAAATCGGCTTTTTTTCCTACTTCCAGCGTACCAATTTTATTATCTAAATTAACGGCTTTGGCAGAATTAAGGGTAATTAATTTAATTACTTCGTGTAGTGGTTTGTTGGCTTGTTGACTAATCATAAATGCCGACTGTAATAAACTTCGAGGAACATAATCAGAAGAAATAATATCCACTAAATCTAATTCCACCAATTCCATCGCCGAAACATTACCAGAGTGGGAACCCCCTAAGACCACATTCGGCGCGCCCATAAGTACTAGTAAACCATTCCTGTGGGCTTCTTCAGCTGCATCGATCGTAGTAGGAAATTCGGCTAAGACTACCCCTTCGGCGATCGCCTCTTGGACGTGATCTACTGTTGCATCATCGTGACTGGCTAGAGATATACCCTTTGTTTGAGTCATCTTCACCAAAGACTGACGGTTAGCTACTGCGTGTTGACGTTGATTTTTTAGACGCATCTGAATAAACTCATCCATCTTGGTTTCTGCTACACCATGTTTACCTTGATAGTATTCCTTGTATTTATCAATATTGACAAACTGCCGTTGTCCAGGAGTATGATCCATTAATGAGATTAAAGCCAATAAAGGGTGCTTCCCATAAGGCTCAACAATATCATAAAGATGTTCGTAACCTAACTCGCACCGCAAATGCAGTAAATGATTGCAACTAAATCTACCTGCGGATTGTCCTTCAGCGATCGCATCAATCATTGGTGCATAATGATGTAGGCGCAAAGAATTTTCTTTTGGTGTCACATCGCCAATAGCGATCGCATCACAGACAGTAGTAATACCAGAACTAATTAAATCGCGATCGTGATTAACTGCTGCTATTTCAATGGGAAATCTAATACCAGGACGAGGAGAAATAGACTTTTCTAGATTATCGGTATGGAGTTCGATTAATCCTGGTAAAAGATAGTCACCATTTCCATTTTGTCCTTGAGATACAATTCCTGGCTGAATATCGATAATCATGCCATTTTTTATCGCTAAAGTTCCCAATATTTCTTCTGTGGGTAAGAGTAAGCGATAGTTGGTATAGATTTTGTAATTCATTCTTAGGAGTTTTGTTGAGATTATCTTGCAGTTTACGATCTTTATTGCGGATTATAAATTAAGGCAAGTTTAGCTTTCGGTTAATTAGACTATGAAAAATTTCTCATCATAGTTTCATTTAATTTTCATTAAGAGATATCAACCTATAAATAATATTCCCTAAGCATGAGCAAACAAATAAAAAGTTATTAATTTATGAATTATCTTATCTCTAATGAAGCTACTTTTTCTACTTCATCTACCCAAGTAATTCTGGTTCGTCATGCTCGTAGTAACTATAACGAACAGGGAAGATATCAAGGTAGTAGTGATGATTCGATACTAACAGAAAAAGGGCATCGAGATGCTTTCGTTACAGGATTATCGTTAAAAGAGTATAATTTTGATGCTATTTATACCAGTCCTTTAACTAGAGTTCAACAAACCACTCAAGAGATTTTTTCTTCCTTAAAAGAAAATAATAATTCACCTCCTATATTTATTGATCCTCTATTAACTGAGATTAATATGTCAAATTGGCATGGTTTATACTATCAAGAAGTTAAAGAAAAATTTCCAGATGATTATAAATCTTGGCAAGAAACACCACACTTATTTACTTTTAATGATACTTTTTATCCTGTTTTAGAATTGTGCGATCGCGCTAGGCAATTTTGGCAAAAAGTTTTAACTAAACATCGTGGTGCAACTATTTTAGTCGTGGCCCATGGTGGTACTAATCGAGCTTTAATTAGTACCGCAATTGATTTGCAGCCTCAAGCTTATCATACTTTACAGCAATCTAATTGTGGCATTAGTTGTTTAGAATTTCCTTCAGATCATAATTGTGGATGGCTTAAATATTTAAATTGTACTGAGCATTTAGGTGAAACACTACCAAAACTCAAAGCAGGAAAAACTGGCTGGCGATGGTTGTTATTAGCTAATGATAATTATCAAAATTCAACCAACTATTCTTATTTAACTAAACTAATAAATAGCAATTATATTGATTTAATTGTAACTGATAATTCTCAATTATCAGAATCATTAGCCAACCAGTTTTCCATACCTAATACAATTATGCCTTTGTCAATCTCACAAAATTATTGTTTTGATAATTGGCAACACAAATTACTATTGACTTCACAAAAACATAGTTTAACCAGTATTTTAATTATTGCTTCAAATGAATTACTAACTAAAATTTTATCCAAAAATTTAAATATCAGTATTGTAAATTTAATCGATTGTCTTACTGTAATTCACTACCCTCAATTTTACAATCATGTAATTTTACAGGGGCTATTACCACTTAGGAAATTGAAAAATAATAAATGTCAGTAGCAGAAAAAATAAAACATGACAATCAAAATTAAACACAAAACAAAGTTATTATCCATTATCATTGCTTACTTATTTAATACTTCTACCGTTCTCGCTAATAATCAATCAATTACTTTAGTATCAGAACTAAAAAATATTAAGACTACAGATTGGCAATATCAAGCATTAACATCTCTAGGTAAGCGTTATAACTGTAATTTAAAATGGAATAATCATGCAACTAATTTAGCGATAACTCGCTATAAATTTGCTGTAAGCTTGAATAATTGTTTACAAGGAATTGATAATATTACTTCACTCCAAGACTTAATAATCTTGAAAAAATTACAACATAATTTTGCTTCAGAATTAGCTAAATTGACCAACGGTCACGGACATCTCACGCATCTGAGGAAACCTCAGATGACGTGTCCTTACCCGCAAGCCCCGTCTTTTCAAGACGGGGAACGGGTTACTACTAAAATAGCACAATTAGAAACAAAAAATACTGAATTAGAATCAGAACAATTTTCTATGAAAACTAAATTTAATGGTCAGGTATTATTTTTTTTTACTGATAGCATTGGAGGGGAAAGTAATAGCCAAACCACCCTTGGTTATCGTACCAGATTAGTTTTTGATACAAGTTTTTTTGGTGGAGATTTATTACGAGTGCGTTTAGAAAATCAAAATCTTCCTCGACTAGATGATGTCACCGATACTTCTTTGAGTCGTTTGAGTGTTGATGGAGATACTGATAATGCAACCCAATTATCAGAATTATCTTACACTGTTCCCATTAGCGATCGCACAGAAATTATGTTCGGTACAGCAGGAGTGAGTCTCAATGATGTGGGAGAAGTTTTAAATCCTTTTTCCAGTAGTAGTAGCGGTGCGGTTTCTCGTTATGCTAGAAGAGATCCCGCAACTTTACGCGCTCCAGGAGGAGCAGGAATTGGGATTAAACAAGAATTTAATGATATAGTCTTAGGTTTTGCAGGTTATTTTATCAATAATGAAGATGTGGCTAATCCTCAAGCAGGAAGAGGTATATTTGACAGTTCTGCTAGTGCGATCGCACAATTAGTAATTGAACCCCAAGATAAATTAGCTTTTGCTGTTACTTATACTCATAGTTACGAACGGAATGATGATGTCAACCTGATGGGTTCAACTGGGGTTGGAGATGCTAACGAACCTTTTGAGCAAAATGCTACTACTTCAGATAATTTCGGCGTACAAGCTAACTGGGAAATTACTTCCGGTTTAGAAATTGGCGGTTGGTTTGGCTATACTCAAGCTCAACAACAGAAGGATGGTGATGATCGTGCAACGATTCTTAACAGTGCGCTAACCTTGGCTTTTCCTGATTTAGGGAAAGAAGGAAATATGGGAGGAATTATTATTGGTATTCCACCCGTCATTAGCAGTCATGATGATAATGATTTAGTTACAGAAGAAATTCCTATACACATTGAAGCTTTATACCGCATCAAAGTTAACGATTACATTGAAATTACCCCTGGAGGATTTGTTGTTTTCAACCCTGATACCGAAGATAATAGTACTTTATGGGTAGGAACAGTGAGAACAGAATTTAGTTTTTAACTATTGAAAATTACCTAAGATTAACTGTTTGCTGCAAATGATAAAGAGTAGCGTAGTGTTTACCCAATACCATCAATTGTTCATGGATTCCCTGTTCTAAAATTTTGCCTCCTTCTAAATAAAAAATTTGATCGGCATTACGCGCAGTTCTTAAATCGTGGGTAATTAAAAAGGTAGTGGAGGTTTGAGTGAGATGATCTAAAGCATCAGTAACCAGACGTTCACTATGATTATCTAATCCCACTGTGGGTTCATCGAGAATAACTATGGGTGCATTACGAATGGCAGCACGAGCGATCGCAATACGTTGTCTTTCTCCTCCTGAAAGGGTTGCGCCTCTTTCTCCCACTATGGTATTGTATCCTTCGGGGAGTGCCACAATAAAGTCGTGGGCATTAGCTAAACGGGCAGCCATTTCGATTTCTTTATCGGTAGCTTCAACACAACCGTAGGCGATATTATCTTTAATGGTGGTAGCAAAGAGAATACTTTCCTGGAGAACAATACTGATTTGTTTTCTTAAAGAATCGAGGGTATATTCTTTAATGTCGTGTCCGTCAATTAAAACTTTACCTTGTTGGGGATCGTAAAGACGCAGTAGCAGACTAACTAAAGTTGATTTACCGCCTCCAGAAGCTCCTACTAAAGCTACTTTCTGCCCAGGTAAGACTTTTAAAGACAGATTGTTGAGAGTATCGATTTGATCCTCATAGGCAAAACTGACACAACGAAACTCCACCATTCCCCGAAAAGCATGGGCAGGATAAGACCACTTGGCATCCCTAACTTCGGGTACGATTTCAAGAAGATCGATAATTCTTTCCCCAGAGGCGATCGCCTTGGCAATTTGTCCTGTATATTTAGCTAACTGGCGCATGGGTTTAAATGCCACCTTCAGATAGTTAATAAATACCAGTAAGTCGCCTGGGGTAATAGTGCCAACCATCACTAACTGTACTCCTCGCCAGAGAACAATGGAAGTTGCGATCGCCACTAAAACTTCCACAGTACGTTCCTGTCCTGCCCGTAATTTCTGGGTTTGCGCGCTTTCGTTAAGGCTTTTTTGATTTTGTTTGCTAAAGGTTTTTTCTAAACGAGACTGTAAAGATAAAGCCTGTACTACCTTAATTGCACCAATTGCTTCGGCTGCATTAGCTGCCATTACTCCTTCCCGCTGGCGTTGATTCTTAGCTACCTTGTGAATGCGCTTACTCATAGTAGCAGTGGTTAATAAGAAGATCGGAAAAATCGCGATCGCAATTAAAGCCAACTGAATATTCAACCACATCATCACCCCTAACATCCCCACCATCGTTAAGGTATTGGTAACCAGAGGTAAAGCTGCTACTACCACTACTTCCCGCAGTCTTTCAATGTCGTAGGTAACGCGAGTAATTAAATCCCCTGTCTTGGCTTTGTTGTGAAAAGAAAGAGACAAACTTTGAATATGAGAATACAAATTCGCCCGTATCTCACTCAAAATCCTAGTAGCAGCCACCGCCATTCCCGCAGTACTCACATAAGCCATTGTGCCTCGTAGTAAGGCAGTAATTACTAAGGCAACTACTAACAAAGTTAACAAGGTAATAACACTTAAGTTATCTAAAAAAGGAACTTGTAAACTCTCAACCTGAAATTCCTTAAAGATAATCTCGTCAAAAATAAACTTTAGAGGCCAAGGTTCGAG
>JBHJNX010000069.1:0-4968 GCA_050330335.1 Pleurocapsa sp.
CCCCTTGCAGATGTTGTCTTATCATATTGCCGCGATTAAAGGGTTAGATGTGGATCAACCTCGTAATTTAGCGAAATCGGTGACGGTGGAATAAATGAGCAGACATTGAGTTATCAAATTTGGTCGGACTAGATAAATGAGCGAACCACCTTTAGTAAACGAATTATAAACGCGATCGCTCTATTGTACGCTCCCGTTGCCTGTCTATATTTTATTTCTTGTTCAATTAAATTTGAATTATTTGGCGATCGCTTTAATAACTATAGATATGCTATCTTTTAAAAGCTAGTTTGCCGATTAATCTTAAATGCTTGATTCGTCTATTGTGCCTACTTCTCCATCAATTGAACAGGAATTTAGTTTAGATGCTGAATTAGTATTGAGTTGTCAAGATGTCAATCAATTTTTACCCACTATTCCCGACTGCTCCATTTCTTTAATCGTTACTTCTCCTCCTTATAATTTGGGTAAAGATTATGAAAAGCGAACTTCAATTGAGGATTATCTACAACAACAAGAATCAATTATCGAACAGTTATATCGGATTTTAAAAGAAGATGGTAGTATCTGCTGGCAGGTAGGCAATTATGTAAATAAAGGGGAAGTTTTTCCTTTAGATATTTTTTATTATCAACTATTTAAAAAACATGATTTATTTTTAAGGAATAGAATCATTTGGCATTTTGGACATGGATTACACGCCTCAAAAAGATTTTCTGGGCGGTATGAAACGATACTATGGTTTACTAAAAGTAAAGATTATATTTTTAATTTAGATGCGGTTCGAGTTCCTGCTAAATATCCAGGAAAACGCCACTACAAAGGTAAGAATAAAGGTAAACTATCGGGGAATCCTCAAGGTAAAAATCCTTCAGATTTATGGCAAATAGCAATTGATGAATGGGGAAAAGAAGTCTGGGAAATTCCTAATGTTAAATCCAATCACCCTGAAAAAACTATTCATCCTTGTCAATATCCTGTTGAATTAGTCGAACGTTGTGTTTTGGCTTTAACTAAGGAAAATGACTGGGTATTCGATCCCTTTGCAGGAGTAGGTTCTTCATTAATTGCTGCCATCAAACATAATCGTAAAGCTGTGGGTTGTGAAAAAGAAAAAGAATACACTGAAATCACAAAAGAGCGAATTAATTCTTATTTCCAAGGAACACTGCGTACCAGACCTATGGGAAAAGCAGTTTACCAACCAACAGGAAGAGATAAAGTTAGCAAAGTTCCCCAGGAATGGAAGCAGATACAGAACAAGAGAAAAGAGATAGGGAATAGAGATTAGAGTAGCTCACAAATAAAAAGAAAGAGGAATAGGAAGATGATACCCAAGCTTATATCGGGATCAAAAAATTAGTCTCATCTCAAATAAAAGCGATCGCTTTTATTTGAGTTCAAAAAAATACTATTGATTCTCTTCAGGAAAAACTTCGTTAAATTCTTCAATCAATTCATCTAACTCTTCAAGTGCCTGATCGACATCGATTCTAAGTGTTCCTAAATTGGGTTGTTCTAAAAGATCGATTAATGATTGTCTCTTGCTGGCGATTTGATCGACTCTGGCTTTAATGGTAGTTTTGTCCATAATTTTGTCTTAATTAGCGCGTGTATAGCTCTAGAATAGACAATATTAACAAATATAAACAATTTTTTTCTTATGTTGCGTAAAATACCTTTAGCTGCCGTGGGATTGACCGTAGGGGGGATTTTAACTTTGGTAGGCTTTTATGCTTATGCCGTGGGTTTAAATACTCTCAATTTAGCAGGATTTTTCTATGGTATACCTCTATTGTTGGGTGGATTAGCTCTCAAAGCCGCAGAATTAAAACCAATTCCCTTCCGAGTGGAAACACCATCAAAAATTAAGGCTTTAAGAGAAGAACAAGCAACACCCACCCAAAAACAATTAATCAAAGATGTAACACGCTATCGTTACGGACAAGAAGCACATCTAGATGAATCTTTAGCCAAACTTGGTTTAAGTCCGACAGATGAAGATAGACCAGAATTAATGGCTCTTGAAGAAAAAACTACTGACGGTGCGTACACTTTAATTATGGAGTTTTACTCGCCATTTATTAGTTTGGATACTTGGCAAGAAAAACAAGAAAAGATCGAAAAGTTTTTTGGCCCTAATATTAAAGTCAATATTACTCAACCAGAAGAATCTCAAATCGATCTGGCATTAATTAAATGTTAAGTGTTAGTTAGGGTACAGAGTTTTCTGCCAAGAGTGAACTAAAATTACGCCAGTGTGACCAGTAACTAACCACAAAATTGACCTCACACCATCCCGCAAAGACTTTTCAATGGGTTCAGGTGGATTTTTAGAAGGAACGGAAATTGGCTGAAAAACGATTCCACGGCTACCAAAAACGATTTCACCGATAATTTTGGCGCGAGTCATATGATTTTCTGAAGTAATTAGATAAACACTGTTAATCCCTTGAGCTTTGAGTTCGTCTACTAAAGTGGTAAAGTTGGTGACAGTATCCCTGGCACGATAATCTAGGTGCAAGCGATCGCCACTGATACCTTCTTTGAGGAAAATTTTTTTAGCGTAATCTTGGGGACTGCCAGAAGATACCCAAATCGGTAACTCTCGGTACTGGCGACCGAGTTTAGCGGCATATCGTTCTCGTTCTTCATGTCCCCCTAAAACTAACACTGCTTGGGGTGGTGTCAGGCTTTTTTGAACCTGTCTGTATCCTAACCAGATAAATATCGCTAGGGTAAGCAAAAACAATAATCGACTTTTGCTCAAAATGGGAGATGCGATCGCTCCGGCAACATTTAATTCTTCCCTTGGTTGGCTGGAAAAAAACATAAAAGGACAAAGAGATGAGGTTGGCACTTAATCAGAGATTGGCAACAGTTGCCAACAAATTATAAAGATAAGTTGCAATAATCAAGATAATACCGAATACTAATCTATACAAGAAATCAAGAATCTTCATGAATTTTTAGAATCGTTTGTTCCTAACCGCTTTACCCTGTTGACTATAAAGACACAGATTTTGTTACTCTAAAAGACGCACTTATTTAAATTTTTATAGAGTCATCGGGGAGCATGAGAACTAATTATTGCGGAGAATTAAGAGCAAAACATATAGGTAAAACCGTTACTATTTATGGCTGGGTAGATCGCCGTCGCGATCACGGAGGAGTGATTTTTATTGATCTGCGCGATCGCACGGGGACAGTACAAATTGTCAGCGATCCTCAACGTACTCCCCAATCTTATGCCGATGCAGAATCTTTACGTAGTGAATATGTAGTCAAGGCAGTGGGTACGGTCAGTCAACGTCCTCCTGAATCATTAAATAATAAGTTACCCACAGGAGAAGTAGAAATTTACGCCGAGTCCATGGAAATTTTAAACGAAGTAGGCAAACAATTACCCTTTCAGGTTTCTACTGCCGACACAGAAAATGTGCGGGAAAATCTGCGCTTGCAATATCGCTATTTAGACTTAAGACGCGATCGCATGGCGAAAAATCTTAACTTACGCCATCAGGTAGTTAAGGCGATGCGCCGATTTCTAGAAGATGAAGAGCATTTTATGGAAGTCGAGACTCCCATCTTAACTCGTTCTACTCCTGAAGGGGCGAGGGATTATCTCGTACCGTCTCGTGTCAACCCAGGAGAATGGTACGCTTTACCCCAATCACCCCAACTGTTCAAACAATTATTGATGGTATCGGGGTGCGATCGCTATTATCAAATTGCCCGTTGTTTCCGCGATGAAGATTTACGCGCCGACAGACAGCCAGAATTTACTCAGTTAGATCTGGAAATGAGTTTCCTTTCTCAAGACGAGATTATCGAACTCAATGAGGCGTTGATCTGCCAGATTTTTAAAACCGTCAAAAACATCGATTTGCCCCGTCCTTTTCCCCGTCTGACTTACGCCGAATCCATGGCGAAATACGGTAGCGATCGTCCGGATACTCGCTTCGATCTCGAATTAGTGGATGTTTCCGATATTGTTAAAAATTCTGGATTTAAAGTTTTCTCTGGGGCAGTTGCCAGTGGAGGACAGGTAAAAGTTTTACCCATTCCTAATGGTAACGATGCCATCTCTAATGTCCGCATCAAACCTAAAGGGGATCTGTTTAATCAAGCTGTAGCGGCTGGTGCTAAAGGGATTGCCTACATTCGCGTGCGGGAAAATAATGAAATCGATACCATTGGCGCGATTAAAGATAATCTTACGGAAGAGCAAAAACAAGAGTTATTGAGCCGTACTGGAGCAAAACCAGGACATTTATTGCTATTTGGTGCGGGAGACACTGCTATAGTTAATAAATCTCTAGACCGCTTGCGCTTATTAGTAGGTAAAGAATTGGGTTTAATTGACGAAAATAAAATTAATCTACTCTGGATTACGGAATTTCCCATGTTTGAATGGAATGCCGACGAAAAACGTTATGAAGCACTCCATCATCCTTTTACTGCCCCTTATCCTGAAGATCTTGATGATTTGACTACCGCTAGGGCGCAAGCTTATGACTTAGTTTATAACGGCATCGAAATTGGCGGTGGTAGTTTGCGGATCTATCAGAAAGATATCCAAGAACAAGTCTTTGCTACCATTGGTTTATCTACCGAAGAAGCTGATAATAAATTTGGCTTTTTGTTAGAAGCCTTTGAATACGGTACACCACCCCACGGTGGTATCGCCTACGGTTTAGATCGCTTGGTTATGTTATTGGCCGGAGAAGAATCCATTCGAGACGTAATCGCCTTTCCTAAAACCCAGCAAGCAAGTTGTCTGCTAACTAATGCCCCCTCCTCTGTCGATAACAAGCAACTCAAAGAGTTAGAGGTGATGTCTACTTTTAAACCCAAAGAAAAGTAGGGAAGCCAGGGCTGTTTCATTCCCTCAAAACTTATATAAGTACCTGGGTAAAATAAATATAAAGTAAAAACTCTTATTTCTCCCCCTGCTCCCGTTGCTCC
>JBHJNX010000070.1:0-4281 GCA_050330335.1 Pleurocapsa sp.
GTTTTTCAGTTAAACGATCTGACGGCTTCGGATTTGATGACACCGAGAATTATTATTACTTATCTCAAAGGAGAACTAACTTTAGCCGAATGTCAACAAGAAATTATTGCTTCCCAACATACTCGTATTTTAGTAATTAAAGATAGCATTGATAATGTAACGGGAGTAGTTTTGAAAGATGAACTTTTGACGACGGCCATAGAAGGAGATCGAAATCAAAAAATTATCGATTTAGCACGTCCAGTACGCTTTGTTCCCGAAACTATTAGAGCAGATAAATTATTAAAAGTATTTCAAGAAACTAGAGAACATTTAGCCGTAGTTTTAGATGAATATGGTGGTGTAGCGGGGGTAGTTACTTTAGAAGATGTTTTAGAAATTTTAACTGGAGAAATTGTTGACGAAACCGATCGCAGTGTGGATTTACAAGAAATTGCTCGTAAAAAACGCCAGCGTATTTTAAGATCTAGGGGCATTAATCAGGATTGATAACCATAAATATTATCTTAACCTACTTAGCATATATCAAATTAACCGATACAATTAAGCAGTAAATTGTTGAAACACTGGGAATTATATGAAGTTGGACCAAATCAATGCAAAAGTAAAAGGTCTTCCAAATATGGATTTTGACCAAGCTAAAGTAATGACTAACTTTATTATTGAAAATCAGATTCACAATATTTTGGAATTGGGTTTTTGTCACGGGGTTTCAACAGCATATATGGCTGGAGCAATTGATGAATTGAATGGAGGCAGCATTACCACAATCGATTTACTAACTGCTAAAAATGCCGATCCTAATATTGAATCTTTGTTATCTAGTCTTGATTTACAGAAATATGTCACTGTCTATTACGAGCCAACATCTTATACTTGGCGACTGATGAAGATGTTAGAAGAAAATCCTGAACCAAGATTTGACTTTTGTTATCTTGATGGCGCACATAATTGGTTTGTTGACGGCTTTGCTTTCTTTTTGATTGATCGTCTTCTGCTTCCCGGAGGATGGATTATCTTCGACGATCTAGATTGGACTTATGCTTCAAGTCCTACAGCTAAGAATACAGCTAGAGTTAAAGCTATGCCGCAAGAAGAAAGGGAAACTGCACAAGTTTATCAAGTTTATCAATTATTAGTTAAGCCTCATCCTGCCTATGGTGACTTTATGATTAAAGACGGTTGGGGATATGCTCGTAAAAAAAGGTCTGAATCTGGCATTGTACCAACTCAGGAAATTAAGCAAGAAGTTATTTATCAAAAAGAGTATGTTGGTATGGGTGCTGTAGTCTTAAAAGCAATGAGAAAAATCAAAGAAAAGTTCAAGAAAAATTAAGAATTCAAGCATTTTTTTATCTCTTTTACTACTAAATTTATGGCGGTTTTTAAATCTAGGCCGAGAAAACGTTTTGCTCAACATTGGTTGCGTAGTGAAGCGATATTAGAACAAATTATAGAAGCAGCTGAATTAAAAAAAAGCGATCGCGTTTTAGAAATTGGGACAGGGACTGGTATTCTAACTACTAGATTATTACCAGAAGTAGAAGCTTTGGTATCGGTAGAAATCGATAGAGATTTATGTCAGAAACTAGTTAAAAAATTGGGTCAAGTAGACAATTTTTTGTTATTACAGGGTGACTTTTTAGATGTAGATTTAGATGGAGCTTTAGACTCGTTTGATAAATTCCAAAATCCTAATAAAGTAGTTGCTAACATTCCCTATAATATTACGGGTCCAATTATTGAAAAGCTATTAGGAAAAATTGCCACTCCTGCAACCCAAAAATACGAATCAATTGTTTTATTAGTTCAAAAAGAAGTAGGCGATCGCTTGATAGCTACTCCCGGTACTAAAGCCTTTGGCGCATTATCAATTCGAGTACAATATTTAGCCAGTTGTGAATTAATTTGCGATGTACCAGCTAAAGCATTTTATCCTCCACCAAAAGTAGATTCAGCAGTTATTAAATTATCTCCTCGTAGGCTAAAATTTCCTGTGGATAATCCCCGTCAATTAGAAACTTTAATTAAGTTGGGTTTTGCCAATCGTCGTAAGATGTTGCGTAATAATTTTAAAAGTATTATCGAGCTTGATGACTTCAATAAATTATTAGAACAATTAAATTTTAATCCTCAATGCCGTGCTGAAGATTTAAGTTTAGAAAATTGGATTATTTTAAGTAATAATTTAAACGCAATAACCAATTAATATTTATTTCAAATTTTGGGATCGAGCTTAATACAAATTAAATAGCGATCGCTCTGTTTTAAATCCATAACTTGATGCGATCGCAGGCTAATAGCATTTCCTATTTTTATTACATACAATAAAATCGATTGGAATAACAAGACACCAACTGGTAACTAAAATTATGTGTGGAATCGTCGGCTACATCGGTACTCAAGCAGCTACAGATATTTTGATCTCTGGTTTGGGAAGATTAGAGTATCGGGGTTACGACTCGGCAGGAGTGGCAACGGTTACAGAAGGAAAAATTCACTGTGTTAAAGCCAAAGGCAAACTATATAACCTCAGAGAAAAACTCGAAAGAGATATCAATCCCGCTCAAATAGGCATCGGCCATACTCGTTGGGCAACTCATGGTAAACCAGAAGAACATAACGCCCACCCTCATTTAGACGCTAGTTGCGGCATTGCCGTAGTGCAAAATGGCATTATTGAAAATTATCGCGAGCTAAAAGAAGCATTGATTAGTAGAGGTGCAAAATTCATCTCAGAAACCGATACAGAAACTATTCCTCATTTAATTGCTGAAAATTTAGCCGATTCCGACTCCTTATTAACCGCAGTACAAAAAACCATTCCCCAACTAGAAGGAGCATTTGCGATCGCTGTAATTAGTGCCGATCATCCCTATGAATTAGTCGTGGCAAGGCAACAAGCCCCTCTCATTCTCGGTTTCGGACAGGGTGAATTTTTCTGTGCTTCTGATATCACCGCCGTTTTACCCCATACCCGTACCGTTTTAAACTTAGAAAATGGCGAAATGGCAAGATTAACTCCCTTGGGAGTAGAAATCTATAGTTTCACGGGCGATCGCATTTCTCGTTTCCCCCGCACCCTAGATTGGAATCCCGTACAGGTAGAAAAACAGGGTTTCCGTCACTATATGCTCAAAGAAATCTACGAGCAACCCGCAGTAGTCAGAACTTGTCTGGATAACTATCTCAATCCTAACTGGCACGCCGAAGAAAATCCCGATTATAGCCCCGTCAATTTGGGTTTATCTCCCCAACTTACAGATAATTTAGAACACATTCAAATCTTAGCTTGCGGTACGAGTTGGCACGCTGCCTTAATCGGTAAATACTTACTAGAACAACTGGCGAATATACCCACTACCGTAGATTATGCCTCCGAGTTTCGCTATGCTCCCAAACCAATAATTCCCCATACCCTCACCATTGGCGTTACCCAGTCAGGAGAAACCGCCGATACCATTGCTGCATTAGAAGCAGAAAGAGACAGGAGAGCTAATTTAGAACCCAAATTACAAGCCAAACTACTAGCCATTACCAACCGCCCTGAAAGCACTATTGCCCAAATATGCGATCGCGTCATTAATACCCAAGCAGGAATCGAGATCGGCGTAGCTGCCACCAAAACCTTTATCGCCCAAGTAATGAGTTTTTATTTCCTGGCATTAGATTTAGCATATCGCCGTAAAACCCTCTCTAACCTCAAAATCGACGAAATCATTGCCGGGTTGCGTCACATTCCCAGTCAAATAGAAACCATCATCGATACCCAAGCCGAATACATCGAAGAATTGGCACACGAATTCACTACCGAAACTGAAGACTTTATCTTTATTGGGCGGGGTATCAACTTCCCCATCGCTTTAGAAGGTGCATTAAAACTCAAAGAAATCTCCTACATCCATGCCGAGGCATACCCCGCAGGAGAAATGAAACACGGACCCATTGCCCTCTTAGATCATAAAGTACCAGTAGTCGCCGTAGCCATGCCCGGTAGCGTCTACGATAAAGTGATTTCCAACGCCCAAGAAGCTAAAGCCCGTGATGCCCGTTTGATCGGCGTTACCACCGCTATGAATGCCACCGAAGCAAGTCATACTTTTGACGATATTTTAACCGTACCAGAAGTGGATGAATTGATTTCCCCCGTCTTGGCAGTTGTCCCCTTGCAGATGTTGTCTTATCATATTGCCGCGATTAAAGGGTTAGATGTGGATCAACCTCGTAATTTAGCGAAATCGGTGACGGTGGAATAAATGAGCAGACATTGAGTTATCAAAT
>JBHJNX010000071.1:0-19578 GCA_050330335.1 Pleurocapsa sp.
TATCAGGATTAGGCTTGTGCTGTAGTGCAACTCTTAGTTGAGTACTGGGTTACTCAAGCCCACGCTTACCCGAAGGGAAGCGATGGGTAATTGACTTGTTATTTACTGTTTAATCATGAATCGTACCATCGGGAAGGGTTGCGCCTGTCAGTTTCACCCCAGTTAGTTTAACCATAATCTTGTTACCATAGCCAACTTTAGCACCCTTTAAGTTAGCACCGCTTAAGTCTGCACCGCTTAAGTCTGCACCGATGAGATTTACATCTCTCAAATCGGCTTTTTTCAAATTGGCTTGTAAGAGGTTGGCGCGAAATAAATTTGCACCCCTAAGATTGGCTTCCTCGAAATTCACTTTATGTAAAAAACTATCGCTTAAATCTGCATGGCTAAAGTTAGCCTGTTTTAAGTTGCGGCCGGAAAGATCTTTTTCTTTGAAGTTAGCGTTACTAAAATCCATCCCCACCATGTCTTTGTGATCCGGTCGGCGATAGGAATTAGTAGTTTGATTTTGGTAATAACTTCCCCTTTGTTGCTGACTAGATTTAGTCTCGTAACATTCCTGTGGTTCGGTACTTCTAGTATAGCTAGGCTCTGGACGATAGTAGGCTCTTTTCTGCTCGGTGTAAGAACTAGTGCTATTGTATGTATAGTAAGAACTATAATAACCTCTTCTAGTTTCCGAATTCGGGCGATCGCTTGTATGGTTATTGGTTTTTTTCGGCTCGGTATAAGAATAGTCGCTATATTGACGAGATTCAGTTTCTGAACGATCACTCCTATTGCTGCCAGAAGTATAATCGTTATATCCCGGTCGAGAATAGCTTCGGCGATATTGAGATCCTTCTCTATCTTTCGAGCTTCCTTCACCTTTACTGTAGCTTTGTTGTTCGTTAGAGTAATAACGATTAGATTGTCGGGATGAAGATTGAGGTCGATGCTGACGATGAAAGGCTCGTAGCAAATCGCGAGCGTGATTGATTTCTTTGAACTTTTCGGCAGAAGTTTTCACTAAATTCTGGTCATCTTGAGGAATGCGGTCTGGATGCCACATCAGAGCCAAGTTTTTATAAGCTTGGTTAATTTCTTCTAGGGATGCTCCTACTTTTAGTCCGAGGACTTTATAGTGTTGTTCTAGATGATGAATCACTATGTCAATCTTCTCTTACTATAACGTTTACAACTTAAGTCAAACGATGGCTGATTAATTTTGTTAATGCTTATAATTTAGTAATCTTATCTAAAGATATAATAATCATTTTGCCAAGAGATATCTCTAAGACATCAAAAAAATTTCTAATTCTTAAGTTTTATGGTTAAGCTTTTTTGATATATATATCGCGATTGTTAACAATATTTATTTTTATCTTAGCCCATCGAACGAGTGATCAGGCGAAGCAGGCGCGTACGCGATCGCCCTCAAGTGCGAATTGTCACTGTCAGCGTCAAACCAGTCATGCGCCAATTTTGATAACAATTTTGAAACAATTCTTCACTAGCCTCACTTAAGTCGCCGTCATCACCGACAATTCCTCCTGTAACTAATTTGCCGCCATTAGTTTTAAGATTCAATCTCAAGCGATCGCTTTCTTCTTTAGTTAAGAATAATTTTCCTCTGGCTAATACTTGTCCCGCACGACTGATGATGGCACATTCCATAATTTTTAGTTTTTTTAAATAAACAGATAACGCGACGTGTTGATTACAAATCGCGCCATAGCTATTATTTCATTGAATGACAACAAGTTCTATTCGATTATTTAGTAAATGTGGTTTCTGTTTCTACTGCTTCGACATCGATTGTTGTTTTACTAGCAGTGCTGTCACTAGTTGTTTCAGAAGTTACACCACCAGGCTGTTGGCGAGATTTATATTTTTCTAAGAGTATTTGGGATACCTCAGTTACTAATAAGCTAGCTAGTACTAAGTCATCGATCTGTCCGATAATGGGAATAAAATCGGGAGCAATATCGATTGGACTGATTAAATAAATTAAAGTTCCGATTGCTAGCCACCAACCATATTTAGGATGACGAATAGTTTGACGATACCAGTCATAAAGAGAAGAAATAGAAAACGACATTTGATTCTCTCTCCAAGAAATTTACCATATTTATTATGACAGATCGTTTGGGGAAACTCAGTGTGGATAACCTCATGCAAATATTTCGGCAAGTACGCAATAGAATTAAAATAGTGAATTTCAATTAATCGAACTTGGGAAAATACTGAGTAACATTAAGCCAATTTTACGCCTATTAGGAGAACTTACCCAAAAACTAAAAAGTACTTTATCTTTAAATATCTGCCGAATGCGAGCAATCAAAATATATTTAAATACCAAGTTTAAAATAATAAAAATAGTTAAAATAATTAATAATTTACCTGAAAAATAACCACCTATAAAATAAAAAATTACTGGAGAAATAATAATAGTAATTAATAAAGCAATTATTTGAGAAAGCCATTTACTCAAGCGATAAGATTTTAAGGGTAACTGAGTTATGATTTGAGACATCGACCAATGATGAACTTTAATCAGTTGGTTAAATAGTTGCTGATTTTGCAAACTAGCTGCGCGAATTTCTTGAGAAACTTTACCCGATGGTGCGATCGCACTTTTAATAATTGTTATAGATTCTTGTTCCTGTAAATAGTTAGTAGTAAAAATTAATTCTGAGTTATCTTCAGCCTGAAAAATTAATAAAGCATAGTAGCGTAAATTAGTTAAAAGAACCCCTTGAAGTTGAATCTGTCGGTTATTGTTTCTCAATAGATCTATTTGCGCCAGACTATCTGCATCCAACTCAAAACGAATCCGATAGGGAATCATTTGATGTTCATCTAGATGTATATACGAACCCCATCTCAAATGACGGAGCGATTGTTGGTCATTTATCATTTATCAATGTTCAATGTCCCTGTTGATGCGACAAATTTTAATAAACTGCGCCACTGTCTTTCGGCTGCGGCTACAGATTTTTCATGAAGTTTTAAGAGTTTATCGCGATCGCTCCTGTCTAAAATAGCTTGAGCGTAACAATTAGAGATAGTACCGTCTAGTTGAATTACGGTTTGAGCATAAGTTATATCGGTAATGGTATTAGCTTCTCGCTGTAAATTACGATCGCGTCTGTCTAAAAGAGCCTTGGCATTATTTAATTGACGTAAAGTAGTTAAAAAACTGGGTTCTTTGAGTAATTTATTGAGTGCAGAGCGATGCTTATGGTGATCGCGAGATATAGATGGGGGTAATTTTGTCGCAATAGTTTCCCAACTGCTATCCGAACTGGCTAACAATGGTAAATTACGCTTAATTTCTGCCACTAGGACGCGATCGTAGAGTTGAGAATTAGGATCGATTAATAGTAAGTTATATGCCAATTCTAGTTGACGACGTAATTGTAAATAGCGGTCGTGCAAAGATAAATCTACGGCAGACACGACTAGGGAAGCACGGGAAATAGAATAAATACTATGATAAACTTCCCAAGGAATAAATACTTCCGCCACAATCTCCGCCACAATTGCAGTATTAATTTCAAGAGTAGTTAAATCTTCTAACACATAACCCCATACCATTTAACATTGATCATTTACCAGTAATCACCAGTAATCAGTTGTCGGAATAACTCTCGAATCATCCTTGATGGGGATTTATCGAATTAGGATCGACAAATTGGGTATTAATTGGCTCTTCATTTTCTTCTAACCAATCTCCCCAGTCTTCTTGATCTGTAGTTTCTACTTCTTCTTCTTCATCTAGATCTGCTAAAGATAAGAGATCTTTTACTACTGCATCATCATCTTCTTCTCTAGTAAAAGAAGGAAGTTGAGGTTCGGCTTTGTTACCAGAAAGTTCTGTACTTGTGACCGAGCCAGCGATCGCATTAACATGGTTATTTCCGTTTAATTCGTTTTTATTGGCTTCTCGAACATCTATCCAACTAGACTGAAGGTTACCTTGTTGTTGTCGTTGTTGAAATGCGGCCATCAGACGAAACATTTTTTGCAGGCTTTCCAGGTTTTGCTGGATGGTTTGATGTCCTTGAATTACCTGCTGATGGTGAAACTGTTGTATTTGAGGATGGCGATCACCCAATAATTGTTCCCCAATTTGATTTTCTATTTTCCCTTCAATTAAATTAATATGAGTACGCAGACTCTTATCACCTTGAGGGCGATCGGGATTATCTTGAGGAGAAGCAATCCAAGTAGTAATATGTAACTCTGGAGCTTTACTCATTGCCAGCAAAAACGCTTCCTTTAAATTCCCCGATCTTAAAGCTTGTTTGAAATCTTCAGTCATGGTGTTTAATTATTGATTACTAACAGTTGATAGTTACTACTTACTACTTACTACCTACTCATTGTCTTCTTCTCTTCCTGGTTGCAATGCAGGATTTTGAGGCATATCTGGCAAAGTATCGTTAAAAATAGTAAACATAGCCTGTAGGCTTTCGATATTTCTAATTAAAGTTTCTCTTCCCTGTTGTACTTGTTCTAAATGTAATTGCTGTAGTTGAGCGTAGTTGGGGTTGTTGATAAATTCACTACCAATTTCGTTTTCTACTTCACCGTTAACCAAATTAATTCGGGTATGTAGGCGATAGCCTGGCTGAGATTCATCGCCGTTTGGATTATTTTCAATACCAGAAGTAGCTACCCAAGTAGTAATTTTTAATTCTACAGCTTCGCTCATGGCTAGAGTTAGAGCTTCAAAAATCGCTCCAGCCTTCATCTTCTCTCTAAATTCTTCTATTGCTGTCATTTCATTCACCATTTATCATTTATCATTTATCAATGTTCAATGTTGATCAATGACTGTTACCAAAAGTTGGTGACATTGTAGCCTAACTCATGGAGCATCTGATGTAACAAGGGAAGACTCAAGCCAATTACATTACTCTGACAACCTTCAATTTTTTTAACAAATAAACCGCCTTTACCTTCTAAAGCAAAACTACCAGCACATTTGAGAGGTTCGCCACTGGCTACGTAGGCTTCGATAGTGCGATCGCTTACATCGGCAAAATAAACTTTAGTAATGCCACAGCGCACAATTTGGGTTTGTTGTGTGAGGTTTAGTAAAGCATGACCTGTATATAAAATACCAATATTACCGCGCATTTCCTGCCATCGAGCGATCGCAACTTGAGGAGATTCTGGCTTACCATAAATGCGATCGTTGACTGTCAGTACGGAGTCACAACCTAAAATTAAACCATTTTTATAATAATTGGCTACTACTTCAGCTTTGCATTTAGCTAGGGTATTAACTAATTTTTCGGCATCTTCTAACTGGATCTGAGATTCATCAAAGTTACTCTGACAGACAGTAGGCTCAATTCCTACCATTTGCAGTAGTTTACGACGGGCGGGAGAGGCTGAAGCGAGAATAAAATCTGGTATTGTCTTCACGATTGAGATTGTCAATTGAGTAAAATGGGCAATGCCCGCCTTACAGTTTACTTTTAGCGTACAGAAAAAGATTTAGCAGCTATTTCAAAAGTATCTTTAACTGTATTCCAGCGTCTTTCGGGAGTAGAGAGATTAAAAGTAAATAATTTATCGCGGCTGACTGCAACACTAGCAATATTGTGTCTTAAATCTGTTTCGGGAGCATCTACTTCATATTCTAATAAATAATAAGTTTTATCTTTACCTTGACGGGATTCTGCTCTTAAAAACTCTGCTGTGCGCTCGGAATTAGGGTTATTATTAATCAATTTTAAGAAACGATATCCAACTTCTGTCGGATCTCCCAAATCTTCTAAAGTTTTTCCTGGAGGAACATCGCTCACGATAACACTGAGGTTTTCTGTTCTTTCGACTAAATCTCTATATACTACGTCTACTCCATTATCAGATTTACTAATGTTAACTGGTATCCAACCATTAGGATATAAAAATTCATAACCCTTAGATGTATTGACATAGCTTTGCAGTCCACTAGCTCCCGATACACAGCCGGATAAAACTAAAGCGATCGCAATTAACAATCCGGCCATCAATGACTTTAACATTTCTATCGTCTTTACCTCAATATCAATTTTTATGGTTCTATTGTCTCACGAGTATCGGAGGTAATCGATCGCCTCGTATCAGTTTTAAAGTGACTTACCCCTAGCTACTTATATTCAGTAGATGGACAATTTTTTTGAACAAAGCGATCGATGGTTAAAAATTAAATTTAAATTTAGCTTGCACTTGAAGCAAATACTGCAACTGCCATCAAGCCGCAGACTAATAATAATCCACAGATTCCCAAAATAATATAATTGCGCTTCTCTTTTGTAGTTGGCTCTTCAGCTGTATACATTTTAGGCTCTTGAGCAAAGTTGTTGAGTCTTCCACCTTCTTCTGTTGTATATGGCATAAATCAAAATCCCTTTGAATTGTGTTGTTTTGTAAACCTTGATAAATATTAGTCCGATTTAATTGATCCTACAATAGACTTTACATTTTATAGTCGTCTAAGACGATCAAACCACTCCTTAATTCCTTGAGCGATCGCATTAGCTAATTTAGGTTGTTCGGATTTATCAGTAATCCATTCAAACTCTTCGGGGTTAATCATAAAGCCCAATTCTAATAAGATCGAAGGTGCAGTATGAGGACGAGTTAAAGCTAAATTATTCCAAAAAGTTCCGTAAGAAGGACGATTTAATTTACCCACTAAATAACTATGTAAAAAGACAGCAATATCTTGGGCTTGAGGATGATACCAAAAAGTACCAATTCCCTTGGTATTAATTGCATCGCCACTATCGGGTAAAGCATTGTAATGAATCGAAATAGCTAAGTCTGGTTGAATTTTATTGATCGCTTTAACTCGATCTTCTAAAGAAACAAATTCATCTTTTTCCCTAGTAAGATAAACTGTAGCACCCAAGCGTTTTAATTCAGTTTCTACCAACCGAGATATTACCAAATTAATTTCCTTTTCGGTATAACCAGTAGGCCCTTTACTCCCAGATTCTTCGCCGCCATGTCCGGGGTCGAGTAAAATTTTAATACCCTGTAAAGGTAACAAAGAGGCTATGTTGCGATCGCTCATACCAGCAGGAGGATGTCTCAGGGATAAAATCAAACTAGTTCCTTTGTAACGCAGATCATAACCCCATTGCTGTTGATGCCAAAGCTGAAAATCATAATCTATTTGTGTTGGAGATACCTGTTGCCAGTCGAGACGTTTAATTAGGGGATCGGGGTCGAGGCGAATGGTATCGGTTTGAGCGGTGGTATTATATAAACTGAGAGTAAAACGATTATTTCCTTGTTGTACTTTTACAGGAACAGGTAGTTGTAAAGGAAAAATAATTTCCGTCGCCCCTGGTACTTGACGAGAAGTAATACCACGAATTAAAGATTGAGCAGGTATATTATTCGGTACGGCTTGAGTTTCCGACTTTTTAATCCAGCCACCGTAATCAAGACGCAACCATTCCCCCTGTTTTCCTGTTACCCTCGCCTTCGTACCTTGAGGTAAAGGAGTCAGACGAGAATAATCTGTACCCGCACCAGTTCTTGCTACTCCAGTATCAGCAATAACTTCTACTACTTCAACATCTTTAGGAGAAAGAATATTAATTTCTCCCTTTCCCTGCTCTCGAATTACCTCGCCGTCTAATTTCAGTTCAAATATGGGTTTGCCATAGTTTTCCATCTCTTCAAGAACGGTACATCCTTCATATTGGCTGCCATTACTTTTAGTTACTGGTTCGGTTTGAGCAGTTAATACAGCAGAATTAGGAGGGAGTTCAACCGTATCGATTTGGGGTAACAACAGAATTTTACTACTACCAATCCTGACTGCAACTTGGGCATCTGGTGGTGCAACTGCACCAAAACAAATTAATTCATCTGGTAAAATGCCAACATCCACAGCAGGAGTAAGGGAATTTGGGGCGAAAGCTACTCCATCAGGAATTTCTGGTTCGGTACTGTTACGAATAACGGTTAATTCTAATTTTTCATCTTGGTGGCGGATAGTCAAACTATTTTCCCCGATCTTTAAAGGAAAACTGGGAGCAAAATGTCCGTCGTGACTCCGATCTACAGATTTACCGTTAACAGTAACTTTTCCTGTAGGAGGAGCCGTACCGATAAAAAAGATTTTCTCGGCAGTAGTTTCGTGCTGCGGAGGAGGATAAGCTAAAAACAGTGAAGTCGGAAATTCTGTTTGTGCCGATACAGCTATACTACCTAAAATGAAAATAGCAGTTAAAGCCACCAAACCGAGAAAATATTTCATAGTGCTATTGATTTAGATCATTTCCAGCCAGAACGATCCATGATTCTAACAGCAGCAGCAAGATTTGCACCGTAGGCAGCTACCTTAGTCAGAAATTAGAAGATATGAAATTTTGGCAATATGTTTTATTGTTAGTTGTAGTACTTACTGTTATTGGTATTTCTCAGAGCGATCGCGACTACCGAAGCTCTGAAGCAATAATAGTTGCTGATTCAATTAAGCAAGATCATGTAGTTAGAATTGTCGTCATTAGCGATCTTAATAGTCAATATGGTTCTACGGAATACGAGCCAGAAATCGATAAAGCGATCGCCTTGATTTCCCGATGGCAACCAGATTTAGTTCTTTGCGGCGGCGATATGATTGCCGGACAAAAACCCAGTTTAACAACAGCCCAAATCCAAGCTATGTGGTCTGCTTTTGAGGTTCACATAGCCAAACCTCTACGAGAATTGCAAATACCTTTTGGGTTTACTATTGGCAATCATGATGGTTCAGGAGCAATAGTAAAATCGGAATTAATTTTTGCTAACGAACGAGAATTAGCCTCAGCTTATTGGCAAAATCCACAACACGACCCAGGTTTAAAATTTAGCGATCGCGCTAATTTTCCTTTTTATTATACTTTTCAATATAGCAATATTTTCTTTTTAGTTTGGGATGCTTCCACCGATAAAATCGACTCCCAACAGTTGACTTGGGTTCAAAAAAGTTTAGCTAGTCCAGCCGCACGACAGGCAAAAATGCGAATTGTCATCGGACATTTACCTTTATATCCTGTAGCTCCTCAAAAAAACAAATCGGGAGAATATTTAGCTTCAGCCGAAGAATTGCGATCGCTCTTAGAAACAGCAGGAGTTCACACCTATATTAGCGGACATCATCATGCTTATTATCCAGGTAAAAAAGGTCAATTACAATTACTCAATGCAGGAGCATTAGGACAAGGTAGTAGGCAATTAATCGGTAGTAATTTACTGCCTCGCCAAACAATTACTATTGTCGATCTTTTACTGGATAGTGTTGAAACTGTTTATACCACCTACGACATTAAAACTATGAAATTGATTGCGATCGAGCAATTACCTCAACGTATAGATGGAGATAATGGTTTTATTCTCAGACGGGATATTAATTAAACCTATGCTATGGGGAGTGGTGAACAGTACCTCGCCCGAAACAGACTGGGCTTGCGTTCACTGTTTCATATATATATACTCTTTTTACATTAACAATAGAATAACAAACAAATTATAGCTTTTAGTTTGCCATTAGTTTAATCTAGGTAAAAAATAGGCGACAGATATAAACGGTACTAAAAATTCCCACTACATCCGCAATTAGTCCAGCGAGGAGGGCATGGCGTATTTTTTTAATGCCTACTGAGCCAAAATAAACTGCTAAGACATAAAAAGTTGTTTCCGTTGAGCCAAACATGGTAGCGGCAATTTTGGCAACGAGAGAGTCAGCCCCATAGGTTTCTACGATGTCACTTAAAAGTCCAAATGAGCCACCACCAGATAAAGGGCGCATGAGGGCTAGAAGGACGTTTTCCGGGGGGAAACCGATAAGGGATAGGGCGGGGGATAGGAGGTTTAATAATAGGTCTAATGCTCCACTGGCACGAAACATGGCGATCGCAACTAGGATAGCTACGAGATAAGGTATGATTTGGATAGCAATGGTAAAACCATCTTTTGCCCCTTCGGTGAAAACTTCATAGACTTTAACTTTTTTGAATACTAGGGCATAAAAAGGAATACCCATTAACAGCAAGGGAATAATATATGTGGCTGTGGTATTAAATATATCAGCTACGGATTCAATCATTATTTTAGTTAGGTGATAATTAATCTAATTCTTGGAAGTCTTCTTCAATAACTTTTTTGTCATTTTCCACCTGAGCCATGGCAAATTGAGGTAATTTTGCTAAAAATTTGACGGCGATGACTCCAGCAATGGTGGAGCAGGAAGTGGCTAAAATGGTAGGGATAAACAACTGACTAGCATTAACTCCCATCAGAGCGACTACTGTGGCGGGTAAAATTAATTGCACACTGGAGGTATTGATAGCCAAGAAGGTACACATGGCGTTGGTGGCAGTGTCTTCGGTGGGGTTAAGTTTTTGCAACTCTTGCATGGCTTTTAACCCCAATGGTGTGGCGGCGTTGCCCAAACCAAGGATATTAGCCGACATATTTAGTACCATTGCACTAACCGCTGGATGATCTGGGGGAACTTCAGGGAATAACCATAACGTAATCGGACGGACTACTCGTGCGATCGCATTTATCAATCCAGCTTCTTCGGCAATTTTCATCATGCCCAACCACAAAGCCATAATCCCAATTAAACCGATAGCCAACTCCACCGCTAACTTTGCGCTATCAATAGCCGCCTCAGTAACAGCTTCAATGTTGCCATTAACTGCCCCGACAACAAAGGAAATGGCAATTAAACCAAACCAAACATAATTGAGCATAAGGTTAATTTAATAAGTGTTTTTAATCAATAGACCTCCTGCAAAAGTCTAAGTATGCTAGGTAAAATAAAAAAAATCTAGAATTGAATTAATGAGTTACGAATATTTTTTTAATTCGTCAAAATAAACCACTAGGTTGCCAAACTCCAGTAGGTTGTAACCTAGAACTATTAGGTAGGGATGCTCCCTCTGGATTAGCAGTATTTAAACCAGTGTTTAAATTAAATTGATTTAATTCTTGAAGTTGTAATTGATAGCTATTTAGGTTATTTATTGGCACTGTTGATGTTTCTCTGGTAGAGCTTCCATTATTGGGGATTTGAGTTAGCTGGCTATTAGTTCTGGGTAATGCTAAATAGTTACTAGGTACAAGAAGATTGTAATCTTGAGGTTTAATTTGATAATCGCTTAAATTTGTGGGTAATTGACCATTATTAACTGCTGCCGAACTAAAACCAGGCTCTGTAACAGAACTTATTTGAGACTCTAATCCAGATGGCGATCGCCAAGTTTGAGGACTATTAACTACATTGGTATTATTCGTTTTAGCATCAATTGCGGTTAATTCTGAATTATTATTTTCTGAATTTTGCTTGTAAATTTTGCCCAAAGAACTTGGGTCCTCATGACTCTTTTCTGCATGATATTCATAAGAATTAATTAAATTTTTTTGATCAAAATCTTGTTTTTTTTCTCTAGAATTTAGTCGATTTTGAGTTACTTCTGTAGAAGGTTCAATAATCTTTTGAATAGAACTTTGGTTTATTCCTCGTTCTAAAGACGGGATGGCATCGGTTTGATTAATATTGGTTTGAAGAGATTTTACATTAGAGGCACTTTGAATTTTATTAGTCAATTTAGTTACAGCTAAGTCATTTTGTTTTTCTTCAGGAATACTTTTGACAGGAAGAAAAATTTTTTGGTTGGCATTTTGCTCCATTTCTTGAAGAATTAAATCAATGTTATCTAAATCAGCGGCAATCGATAATTCTTCCGCAGATAATTCTTCTCTAGTTATTTGTTGGGAATCAAGAGAATCAATCTGACTGCTAGAATTAGATGGTTTTACATTTGGTTGAGTATTCGCTTGGGGAGTTAAACGAGAAAGTTGCCAATATCGATAACCATAAAAACTCAAGCAGCTTAAAATTGCAATAATTCCTAAATAAAGCCAAAAATTAGGTACTAAAGAATAACCATAGTCCGTCTGAGGTTTAAAATTTTTGTTGGTGTTTGACTGAGTATTTTTCATATAGTTAATAAATAGTAAATAACTAATAATAATTAATTAGCTATGTATTGTCTACAGGTTGTGGATCGCAACGAATTTCTACCATAAAACCATCAGGGTCATAAACATAAAAACCCTTACCCGTAGCGCGAGTTACCACATCATTAGCAATAGGTACTCGATTTTGTTTTAATATTTCTACAGCGCAATCAAATAGTTGTGGTTCGATATCAAACGCTAAATGATTAGCACGAGTAAATTGTCGTTCGGGGTCTTCATGGGGGGGCAACAAATCTGGCTCCCAAAATAAATCGATAATCGTACCATCAGGAGTAATAAAATTAGCAACTCTACCCGCCGCCACTAATTTAGTGAGAGTCTGGGGAACTTCTTCTCCAGTAAGTTCGTGTAAGCCTAAAATAGTTCCATAAAAATATCGAGAGCGTTTCATATCTCGAACATTTAAAGCAAGATGATGCACCCGACGTAAATGTCCTGCTGCAATTCCTTGGGATTGTAAATCTTGACTGACAGTCATGGCATAATTTAATCGATAATTTTCGCTTATTCAAATTTTACCAGGACAAACAATCGGGCTTAATCGATATATTCAAGAAGACTTCCAAGTGCCGTGAAAACTTGGAGGAATCACAATAGGTAAACCAAGACGACAAATAGGGGGTTCAAACAAGCGATCGCTTTGGTAAATTCTGACTTCACTGCTATCTTGATTGCCGTCGTAGACTACAGTTAATAACCAACCTTTTTCCGCATCAGCCGTTGAAGGCACTAATATCGGTTCGGAGGGATAGCAATTGGCACCCATGTCCGCTATAAATAAATTACCGATATGATGGTCGTAAGCAGCGATCGCCGTCAATAATTCTCGACCACTATCGTCGCCATAACCACGAACGGATAGATAAGTATAACGCCAGGATTTCCCTACTCGATGTGGTGCTATAGTAGGAAATTCACAATCGCGATCCACTAATTGTTTGCTTTCAATAACTTCTGCTGTTTGAGGGTCAATTTTAAAAGACCATAAAGTTCCTCTGGCTGGAGTTTCGATCTTACCAGTGGCAACTTCTTTAAGATATTGATTGGTTTGAAAATTTTCATAGCGCACCAACTCTAAAGCGATCGCTCCATCTGCTACACAGCCATTGCTAAAATGCCATTGATACCAAGGATCGGTTTGGCCACTACTGACTAAAGATAGATTATCCCGCTCAAAAATTAAAATTTTTGTTCCTAACTCCGGTTTCCACTCCATTGCATCGCTGTAGCTTTTTTGACCCAACATTACTGATGCTAAATTAACTCGCACTGGAGAGACTAAAAAAACTAAATATTGTCCTGCTAAAACAAAATCATGAATCAGAGGCAATCCTTTTAAAGAAAAAGTGTTTTGCTGCTGAAGTTGACCAGAGCGATCGCAACGATATAAATTTAAAGTGGCATTTAACCCCGCACTTACACCAAAATTAAAAATTTCTCCCGTATCGGGATCGACTTTAGGATGAGCCGAAAAAGTCTGTTTGTTAGAAAATCCTGCCAAGCGATCGCTATTCAATGTTTTTAAACTGACTAAATCTAAAGCATAAGGTAATCCGCCTTCCCATAAAGCTAACAAACAGTCTGGTAGTGCCAAAACTGAAGTATTAGCCGAATTTTTAACAGGCTTAAACCAATTGTTCCAAAAAGCTCCTGGGGCTTTCATGCCGTAGTTAGGATATAAAAATGCATCTGCCGCTGTCTCATCTTGATATCCTTGAGTTTGTACATAACGATAAACCCCTGTAGCTCCCTCATCGGTAAAGTTAACACCTAAAATTGCACCATCTCCATCAAACCAATGTCCGACTCGCCTGTCTCCTCTAGATAGTCTTGCAGGTCCATTGCGATACAATTTTCCTCTTAACTTAGGAGGAATTGCCCCCGCTAATATTGGTAAAGATGTTAGAGAAAATTCTGATGCTGGTTGAATGACAGATTTCGACCAAGCTTTGGGTTTAGAAACTGTTACCATAATGCCTCCCTCCTCAAATTATTGTTTTGAGTATAGCTAAAGCTATCCATCCTGGGCTGAAAATGCAGCCATTGCAATCAAGTTTCCCTCACTCAAACCAGAAATTATTAGGTAGGGGAACAAATAATTTATTTATCCACTAATTTTTTCAAAATAGTGTGTTATTATAAGATTCGTGGCAAAAAAGAGTAGTGGTCAAGAGAAAGCAAGCCTAAGACTCTATAACCAAAAACTAGGGATTGTAGTTCAGCTGGTTAGAATGCCTGCCTGTCACGCAGGAGGTCGCGGGTTCGAGTCCCGTCAGTCCCGTAAGGCGCGATCGCGCTTAGACAACTTCTTCGAGAACTTCCTCAAGATTAGGTAAATCCTAAATTAATTGCGATCACGAAGTGCCTCGCCTTTGGCGAGAGCGCGCGTATTCTAGAAGCCAATCCCATCCCCTTAAATTAGCAATTCTTAAAGGTATCTTTTCACCGTTTTTAAATAAAATATATTCTCCTCCTGCATCAGTTTCATTAACATCGGCAATTAGCTGATTTCTAAGTTCTATCCCCCAAGTTTCTCCCGCTTTTTTCCACCAAATTAAACAAGGACTTTTAAATCTCGGATCGTCTAAATATTTGTCCTGCCAGTTAAAAGGATGCCAGTGTTCTTTTAAAGCTTCAACTAAGGCAGCATTGGGATAAATTGGTTCTTGTTGCTCTTGTTTGTATTTCCAATAAACAATTACCGCTTGAAAAGCCGATTCCATATCAGAATAACAAGATAATATTGCTTCTTGTACATCTTCCCTTGTAAAGTCTACGCCGATATACCGCAGTGCCGGTTTATATTTACGATAGATTTCTCTTTCTATTTCTCCTAATTCATCGAGCATGGTATCTATCTTTTTAGCAAAATAGCCTTCATCACTGCTTTAGATTTCTCGATATCTTCTGGGGAGGGCGCAGTTTGTTGCCAACTACTTCTTTGTTGTAAATTATTTAACCATTTAGTTACTTTGGGATAGGGTTCTAGAGAAATACCCAAAAAAGGAATTGAAGCTACTGCCGTTCCTGCCACAATATCGGCAGAAGTAAAGCGATCGCTGATAAAATAAGAATTGTTATTATCTAAATTGTCTTCAAAATATTGTAAAGCTGTCCCCATAGTTTGCTTGGCTCTCTCAATTTGTCCTTGGGGAACTTCTACATCTAACATATCCTTCATCAAGACAATAGAAGCTGGCGGTAATTCGTTGACGGTAACTAATTCAATCATGCGAACTTGAGCAATTTCTTGCCCATCTGTAGGCATCAAAGCAGGTTGGGGATATTTGGCTTCTAAATAATCGAGAATTGCTAGAGATTCAAAAACCGTAAAACCGTCATCTACCAACACAGGAATGTGATGGAAGGGATTGATTTTTAAAAAATCTGCTTGAAACTGATCGCCATTCAGTTGCATTACAATCGGTTCAAATTCTAAATTCTTCTCTAACAGAGTTACCCAAACGCGACGGGCATTGACAGAAAGACGAGAATAATAAAATTGCAACAGGATTTCCCTCCTCATTTTAAATTTCTGACCTTTATTTTACCGAGATTCTCAGAAACATTTAGATTAACCCAGCGTCATAATGGTTGAAACCCCATAAGAAAATTACTTGTATATGTCTTTAATAGATTTCACAAACAATAGGACTAACGCCATAAATTAATAATTTTGTAGAATTTCAGAACAATAACTAATAACTATGGGATTATCAAGATCTATGAAATCTTTTTCATTTAATTTAACATCATTAATGCAAACAATTGGTATGTCTACAGCGATCGCTTTAAGCGGTGGAGTTAGTAATGCGTCTGCTTTACCGATTTTAGATGCCCTTTCCCCTTTGGTGAAGTACGGAGCGATCGCTCAAAATGGTCAACCACCAGAAGTAATTATTGATGGCACTTCCGGTTCTAGTTCCAGTTCCACTACTTCCACTACCACTACTACCACGACTCGTACTGGCGACACTAGATTTACTTGTGAAATTGTCAACGGCGAATACACAGTAATGTATTATCCCGAAAGTCAACCTAATCGGGGTTATCCTTGGGCAATTCCCAGTCAATTGGGTGATGGTTGGTCTCCCGAACGAAGATGTAATGAGATTACTCAAAGATTTGAAACTTACCGTCAAGATGGACTATTAGAAATGTCTACAGACGTGCAAAATAACTACGATATCATTTGTGTTACCACTCAAGTAGACCCGACTAATTGTCGTATTGTTTTAACTGTTCCTCCCGGTCAAGACCCCCAATTAACCCGTAACCTGATCTTTGAAAATCTCTTAATTGCTGATGACGGTCAACAAACTCAAGGGGTGTATACCTACGGCGGTACTCAAAGTTCAACAGACATTCTCAATGAAGTTGGCAAAATAGTTGGTGTTGATGGCTTAGGTGGCGGTTCGGCTAACAATCAAAATGCAGACGGAGATATCGATCTTCGACCATTTTTAGACCCTGCTGATGGCGGTACAGGAACTCAACTAAGCCAAGGGCGAGCTATTCAAACTCAACCAGCCAACAATTCTTCGGGGGAAGAGCGCAAACCTTCTTTGTTTAAGTAGGGATACAAAACTTGAGTTTGGAGTAATTAGACTTCTTGGGAAAGTTGCGATCGCTAATTAAATAACAATTCTCACAAAAGCTAAATCTCTATTATATTTTTATCTTTGACTTCTCCCTTCTGACTGATAAATGATAACTGATGATGGATAATTATTCTTTTCTTCCCGTTACTGTAATTATTCCGATTTATAATGGTGAAAATGATTTACCAGATTTATTAAAGTGTTTGTATGAACAAACTTACGATCGCGCCTTAGTAGAATATTTATTAGTAGATAATAACAGTAGCGATCGCACTGCTGAAATTTTACAAGCCGCAGTAGAGAAAGCAGTAAACAATAATTTCCAGATTCGTCATTTAACCGAAAATAAAATTCAAAGTTCTTATGCAGCCCGTAATCTAGGAATTCGTAACTCAAGTTACGATATTTTGGCGTTTACTGATGCCGATTGTCGCCCCCAACCCGACTGGTTATCAAACTTAGTTAAACCTTTTACTAATCAGCAAATTGGTGTAGTTGTCGGTGAAATTATTGCCCTACATGGCAACAGTTTATTAGAACAATATGCCCAACGCAATCAATTAATGTCCCAGCATTTTTTATTAAAACATCCCTTTGGAGCATACGGACAAACTGCCAATATTGCCATCAGAAAACAAGCCTTGGTTAAGAGTGGATTATTTCGCCCCCATCTAACTACAGGAGGAGATGCGGATATTTGTTGGCGCATTCAACAACAGGGCTGGAAATTAGAATACGCCGCCGATGCAATTATCAGTCACCGACATCGCGCCACCTTAAATAATTTTCGCAGTCAATTTCGACGTTACGGGCGTTCTAATTATTACCTGCACCAACTACACGGCGTAGATTTAATGAGAGAACTAACTACCAAAGAAATTATCTATCGTCTCAGCCGTTGGTTACTCAAAGAATTACCCAGAGATACCCTCAAAGCGATCGCCCGCAAAGCCAGTCTTGTAGATTTAGTTAATACTCCCATAGATCTAATCGGATTTTCCGCCAGAACTACAGGACAAAAAACCGCCACCCTTACCGAAGCTGCCAAACAAATAGAATGGCTGTAAATCAGTAAGCAGTAATCAATTAATTCTCTTAGTGGATTGCAGCAAGGCGATCGCCATACAAGAGAGCTATAATTGCATTTGGGGTGAATAGTCTCTTAAATCAATCTTGTCATACATTGAGGGACATTAAGTTTTCACCCTTTTTTTCTTTTAACTTACCCCTTATTAAGGTGGGTTATGAGTCAGAAGTCAGAAATCAGAATTAAATCATTTCAGTTAAAAGTTTAAATAAAGATGCGAGCAGAGCTATATGAGATAGAGAGGGGTGCAATAATAAGATTACTCATATATCTATTCTCCACTTGACTTTTTGTAATTGGAGAATTTTCTCTGAATCTTTTTTAAATATTTCGCGATCGTATATTTCATAAGGTGCTGCTTGAGCCGAAGATAGCGTTTTATAATATCCTACAATCGAAAAAGTAATAGCGATCGCGGTTAAGGTTCTTTCCCAAAAATTAGTGGGACGATTTTCCTGTTCAATCATTGGTTTTTCCTCTGTTAATTCTTTTGTTATTAATGGGTTTTAGACTGAAATAGTCAAAAGAAATAGACAACCTAATGCTTAGGTCGAAAGCCAGAGGTAACTTTAATTAATATGGGTCTAATTTTGTTGAGAACTTTAAATTGTTGATAGTTTTTCTTACATTTCTACACATACGATTTTATCGGGATCAAAGCATCCGCGATTTAGCTGAATTTTTCCCTGATATTCAGCCATAAAACTAATATTTTTTCTAAGTATTTATACTATTATTAGCTAGACTAGTTGCCATCAAAGAATTTCAATTAATTTTAAACGATGTGCCATGAATAAAATTTTGACACATTCTATTTATTAGTAAAGTTTGGGTTTAAAGATTCTCTAAACTATAAAAAGCGACTTAGATCGAATTCTTCTGTGGTATTTTCGTCTGTAAATCTTTCTGTAGTGAGAATTAATAATAGTCTTTCTGTATAATCTACTGAGCCACGCAGATCGTCTTGTAGTTTCTCTAAACCTCCATTGGCATATTCTTCAAAAATTAATATTTTTTGCTCTTCGGCTTCACTATTTTGTGTAGAAAGGATATTGATGTCTTGGGTTTCTACCACAGCAATAAGGTTAATTAAGCTATCATAACCGCGAGAGATAAACACTTCTAAATTAATTGGTGCTGGTTCACTTTTGGATATTTCTGCTAATGGCAATCTTTTCTGATATTTTGCTCCCAAACTAGCTGCAAAAGCTATGACATCAGCATAGGTTTGAAATGCTCCTGTTGTTCCTTTAGTATCTAATAATTTTTGGACTAATTCAGCTTTATCTTTAGCTACTTTAATTCTGGGTAATACCATAGGTTTAATTTTCAGTAATAGTAATTATATTATTTCTCTAACTTCTGGACATTGCTAATTTATGTGCCAAAATTAAACTTCTGACACAATATACAGTAAAGCGATCGCTATGATGATTAACGGAGAAAAATATACCTACAAGCAACTGATGGAAATAACTGGTTTATCTCGGAGTACCTTGCATAGACGCATTAAAACTTTAAGACAGTCGGGAGTACCTCTAACATTGGGAGCGATCGCCCAATTTCCTACCACCTGGGCTTTTCACGACCGCCAGGGTAATTATTATTCCTCTAAGACTGATTATGCAGTTAAAAATAATATTCCCTATTATGAAATGTTTCAAAATTCAAAATCTGACACAAAATAATCTTTGATATTTTCCAGGTGCGATCGCACTTTTTCTAAAACAGTAAATATTTAAGCCAATCATGACCCAAAAACTCGCGGTCAGCACTCAAGTAGTCAATTTGATATTCACAAAATAGTTCAACAAACTCTTTCAGTAAATCCGTGCGCTCGATTGTGTTGGAGTTTCCTTTTTT
>JBHJNX010000072.1:0-15144 GCA_050330335.1 Pleurocapsa sp.
GCAGAAAATCCCATCTTACAAGCACTGTTATTCACCAAAAAACCGGTTAAATCTGACGACTTAGAACGACAACAAAAACTTGCCCGTTACGAATTACCCTGGCATTCTAAAGCTAGAGCCTTATTAATTGTTCCTCTAATCGTCGATGAGCAAATTATCGGTAGTATCACCCTGAGACAATCAGGAGATTCTCGTCAATGGAACGATTCTGACGTAGAATTAGCCGAAATGGTAGCTTCTCAAGCCGCGATCGCCGTACAGCAAGCCAGACTGTACGAAACTACCAGACAACAAGCTCAACAATTACAAATCAAAGAACAAGAAGTCAGTCAACTCAATGACTATTTAACCGAATCGGTATTAAAACGTTTTTTACCAGAGGCAATTGTCAATAAAGCTGCCAAAGGACAACTACAATTAGATTTAAGTCCTGAACCTCGTCGCATTACGGTTTTATTCTGCGATTTAGTTGGGTTTACTAATTTATCAGGTAAATTAAGTTCCCGTCTTTTAGCGGAAATTCTCAACGAATATCTCGAAGCAATGAGTAAGGCAGTATTCGATCGCGGTGGTACGGTAGATAAGTTTATTGGCGATGCTATTATGGCAATGTTTGGCGCACCAGAAGAATTATCCCGTCATGAACAAGCTCGACGAGCGATCGCTACGGCTCAAACTATGCACTTTTATCTACAACAATTAAATCAGAAATGGCAAACTAAAGCACTGACGATTAATACTCCCATTCCTCTGTTGCAAATGCGTTGTGGTATCCATCAAGGAAGAGCTATTGTGGGGATGTTTGGCGGCGGACATCGAAAAGATTATACAGCGATCGGTCAGGTAGTTAACATTGCTGCTCGCTTACAAGGAGTAGCTGCACCCAACAAAATTTTGATTTCCGAAACAGTAGCTAATTGCTTAACAGATCTCCAAATCGAACAAGTTCAATCTCACAAACTCAAAGGCGTTGAAGGGAATTTCCCTACTATGGCGATCGCGATCAAGAATAATCAATAATTTTGTACTACTAAATTAACTTTGGTTTAGGCTTTGTAGTCCTCTTTAAGATTGGGATAAAATAGTTAATTATTTGAGAAAAGCTCGCTCAAAATAGTCTATTTGATTAGCTGTTTCTTTTTGCTATGTTATAAGAATAAATAAACCTAGTATTATTTATGTCATATTTGCCTAGAAAAAATAATTGTCAAGCAGATTTAAATAAAATTCAAGCACCAATAACTACCGCTTCACCAGAAGTTAAAGAAATTATCGAACGGGTATTAAAAATCGAAAAAGATAAACTGTATTTAAAAACTCCACGCAATATTAACGAAGACATTCTCAAAATTATCAAGCAAGTTATTCAATGAAACTTATTTCCTTGCAGCTATGTAATTTTAGACAATTTTATGGCCAAACTCCAGTAATTAAATTTGCTAGCGGTAAAAAAAATACTACCGTAATCTACGGTAATAATGGTGCGGGTAAAACCACAATATTAAATGCTTTTACTTGGGTGTTATATGAAAAATTCACTGCGGCTTTTGCTTCTCCTACACTATTAATTAATAAGCGAGCTATTGCTGAAGCTAGTATTGAATCTGCCGTAGAATGTTGGGTAGAAATTCAATTTGAACGCGATCGTAAACTCTATCAAATCAAACGGAAATGTTACGCTACTAAAGATAAAAATAGTGTAATTAAATATTCTCCCGCAAAATTATTTATGTTAGTTGCAGGAGATGATGGACGCTGGTATCCTCCTTTAGAAGCACCAGAAGAAATTATTGAAGGTATTTTACCAGCAAGTTTACATCAGTATTTCTTTTTTGATGGTGAACGTATTGATCGCTTTTTTCGGAATGACTCTCATCATGATATTGCTGAAGATACTAAAGAGTTGTTAGGAGTAAAAGTATTAGATAGAGCGATCGAACATTTAAAAAATGCCAAAAAAACTCTACAAGAAGAATTACAACTATTAGGCAATGCCGCTACTAAGCAACTATTAAAAGAACAACTAGAATTAGAACAACAAAGCGATCGCACTGAAATAAGACTTGCCGATATAGTTAGAGAAATTCAACAGTTAGAAAGACAAAAACGAATTCTTGCTACCCAGTTACTAGATTTAAGCGGTGCAGATCAATTACAACGACTCAAAGATAAATTAATCAAGCAAGAAAAGTCAGCCAGAACTAATTTAATTCGGGCTAAAATTGATTTAAAAAAAATTTTATCCCAATCAGGATATTTAGTGTTTACTGCTGAAATCACCCAAAAGTTTTTTAATTTAATCGCAGATTTACGAATTCGCGGTCAATTATCTAGTGGAGTAAAAAAAGAATTTATTCAACAACTACTAGATAGACAGATTTGTCTGTGCGGCAAGATACTAAAACCGCAAACAGAAGCTTATCAACAGGTTAGTTCCTGGTTAAATAAAGTAGAACTTAAAGTAGTAGAAGAATCGGCAATTAGATTAGAAACTCAAGTTAATAAATATCAAGATCAAAGAGAAGAATTTTGGCAACAAGTAGACCGACAACAAGCAGAAATTGACCGTCAATATACAGAAATTAATCATCTTACTAAAGAACTGGCAAAAATTAACCAACAACTCAGAAACTATCCCAATCGCGATATTCAAAATTTACATCAGAATGTAGAAATAATTGAAGAAAAAATTAAAAATCTACTTTTAGAACAAGGAATAACTCAACAACAATTAACTATCCATCGACAAGCGATCGCAATTCTAATTCAACAAATAAACAAACATAAAATAACCGAAGGCAAACAAATTTTAGCCAATGAAAGAATTAAAGCAACTCAAGAATCAATTACCAGATTAACTGAAGTTAGAAGTCGTTTAGAAACTCAATTTCGTCTATCTTTAGAACAAAAAGTTCGAGAAATATTTAACTTTATTTCTTTCACTCCTTATATTCCCAAGCTTAGTAGTAATTACCAACTAACCTTAGTAGAAAATACTTCAGGAATAGAAATACCAGTGGCCGCTTCTACAGGAGAAAATCAGATTTTAAGTTTGAGTTTTATTGGCGGAATTATAGACCGTGTAAGAGAATGGAGTCAGCGTAACACTCTCATGGGACCTGACAGTAGTAATTTTCCAATAGTTATGGATTCTCCTTTTGGTAGCTTAGACCAAATATATCGCAAACAAGTAGCCCGTGCTATTCCCCAATTAGCCAATCAACTAATAATTTTGGCAACTAAAACCCAATGGCGGGGAGAAGTAGAAACGGCAATAATAGATCGCCTTGGTGAAGAATATGTGCTAGTTTATTACTCGCCAAAACCCGATTGTGAAAAAGATTGGTTAGAATTGGGTGAGTTAAATTATTCTCTAGTAAAACACAGTTCTAATAATTTTGAATACACAGAAATTGCGATCGTTCAACCTTATTCTTGATCGCCCAAAAATTAATTAACCCCATACAAAATGTTATCTAGAAATTCTAAACAATCCAACTAAAAGAATCGAGAAGAAGGAGAATAATTATAAATGCTATTACTTAATTACGAACAAGTTAAATATTGTCAGGTAATAGGTAACATTGGTGGTCAACTACAAAAAACATTGGGTTTAATTTACAATGGTCAAGTTTTTTTAGAAGCCCAATCTTTTAGTAAAGATGAACTAGAAATTGCGATTAAACAATGTCGGGAAGAATATTTAGATCACCAAGAGAGGTCACAAATTCCTACCTTATTAGTTAAAGGTAAAAACAGTATTGGTATTTGGATGGAAGACAAGCGTTACAAACCAGATGGTGAAGCGACATTTGCCATTTCAGAAATACCAGAAAAAACCGTATCTAGTTCCCAAAAGGCAGACCGTATCAGTCTCAAACAACTAGCATTACAAATGCGTGGAGACAATGGTCTAAAGATAAAAGCCCGTCGTCATAAACTAAAATTGTACCATCATTGTTTTCTCGGCAATGAAAGCGTAGATTGGATAGTAGAACAACTAAAAATTTCTCGTCAAGATGCCATAAAATTAGGTCAAAAAATGATCGATAAAAAAATTTTTCATCATGTTCTTGATGAACATCAATTTAAAGATGAACCAATATTTTATCGTTTTTATGAAGATGAACAAAAAAACATTTGGACGGACAAATTAGTCTAACCAAACAAATTTAAATTATTAACTGCTTGATATCCAGGTAGAATAGGGGCTAAACTAGCTGTAGAAATAGACAGATGTTGGGTTAAGATGCAAGCGATCGCTTCTCTAAAATCTGTAGTAATCGGTAAATCTCGTCCTTCATATAGTGCTGACTCGGTTAAACCCTGCCATTCACCATAAACTTTACCCCCATTAACCGCACCACCCAAAAGTAGCATAATATTGCCATGTCCATGATCGGTACCTTGATTACCGTTTTCCTCCACAGTCCGACCAAACTCCGACATGACTACAATTACTGTATCAGAGTAGAGCGAACCTAACCCTTTAACCAAGGTTGCTAAACCTTCTCCTAAAGGAGGTAGTAAATTTTCTAAAATTCGCTGTTGATTAATATGGGTATCCCATCCGCCGATATCCATAAATGCCAATTGAGTTTTAGTATCTCCTTTGATTAACTTAGCTACTTCCTGTGCATCATCAACAAAATTCGCTACTGAGGAAGCACCGCGAGATGCAGAGATCATTTCTTGGCGTAATTCAGCTAAAATCATCTCCCTAGCTTTTAGTCCTTCTTGATAAGCTTTACTCAGAAGGTCTTGGCCACCATATAAACTATTAAAGGCTTGATTAACTTGAGGACGATCTATTGGTAAAGGATTAGTAGAATTTTTTCCAGGACGTAAATGAGATACTGGCATCTCTCCTCTTAAAATACGTGGGGTAGTGTTACCGACGTTTAAAGCTTGAGTAAGTTTTTCTGGAGGTAATTGTGCTAGCAGTCGATTCAGCCAACCATCCGCAGTACTTTTCACCCCTGGAGTGCCATTTTCCATATAGTCTTGAGCATCAAAATGAGAACGAGTTGCATCAGGTGAACCACAATTATGAATAACAGCCAAGTTCTTTTGTTGCCAAAAAGGAAAAATATCTTTGAGACTGGGATGCAAACCAAAAAAACCGTCTAAATCCATCGCACCATCTGATTCTTGAGGATAAGGAACAGCAATGGTCGGTCTAGCTTGATAATAATCTATTTCTTGATGGGGAACTACCATATTTAAACCATCAATTCCACCCCGTAAGAATACTACGATCAAACGTTTACTTCTTTTTGTTTGAGCTACACTTCTAGCTATCCAACTATTAAAACCAACAGCAACAAGCATTCCTCCAGTTAATAAGCTTGCAGCTTGCAATAACTTTCTTCTTTTCATAATAATTAACAATTAATTAGAGGATTAACGATACATCATTTCAGGACTACCTAACATCAGTGCTGCTTTTAATCTAGGATGACTTTCGGCAATAATCTGTCGAGTTTTGGGGGAAAAATTATTTCCTATAGTTGCTCGTAACTGCTTAACATCTAGGGGTTGTTTTTTGTTTAAATAACCATTAGCAATTTGGGTGGCAAAACTGACTCTACGCAATATGGCATCAGGATTTAACCAAGCATTTTTAGTGTTTTTATAGCCATCAGGACTAGGACAACGATACACTGGCATTGATAATTGATTGAACATATTGCGTATACGGTTGAAATTAGGATTTTTAATTCCTCCAGCACGCACCATAGAAATTACATATTGATAAGGAGTTTTAAACTTTTGCTGGTAATACTGAGAGTCGTTAAATTCCTGGCTATGAAATAAAGTATTTAATACCGTTTTGATATTGCCATTACTTTCTAAAAATTTTTGCGCCAGTGTATCTACTAAACTGGATGGTGGTTGATCAGCAACAAAATATTGTGCCAGCTTATAACTAATATGATCAGCAGTAGCAGGATGATTGGCCAGAATATCTAAAGCTTTTTCTCCTTCTTTAAGACCACTGCCTTTAATAGTTTTACCTAAAAAAACTTTATCGTCAAAATCGTGACGATTTTTAACAAAAATAAATCCATTATTATCTCCTTTACCATTGCCAAAATGTCTTGACCAACCAGTAAAAATTCGCGCTAAAGCTATAATGTCTGCTTGAGTATAACCACCTTCAACTCCTAAAGTATGAAGTTCTAACAACTCACGAGCATAATTTTCATTTAAACCTTGATAAGGTCCTCTAACACCAGGGCTATTAGGAGCAGTATTTAATTCATTATCTAAATAAATTAACATTGCTGGATGTTTGGCAGTTACTCCTAAAAGGTCGCGAAAATTTCCTAAAGCATGAGTTCTGAGATCATTTTCATAATTAGCTACCCAAAAATCTACAACTTTTTTTTGAAAATCAACATTAAAGTGATTAAACCAAAAATTAACCATTACTTCTTGTAACTGACGGTTAGAATTAATTGCTCTGGCTACATTGGCATTAACTACTTGTTCTTGATTTTCGGCTCTAAATTCTCTGTTTGCTTGCTTAAGTTTTTCAACTTGTTCAAAAGATATTTCAGTTTTTTTTTGTTGTTGTTGATTATCATTAAATTTTTTAAATAATTCCATTGAATTGGTATTTACCAAATCGAGGCTGTTTAAATAGTTCTCTAATTTTGGCGATTCTGCGATCGCCTTGGGATTGAGTTGTGCTTGAATATAAGCTTCAATTCCAGTAGATTTTACCTGACCTATTTGTCCTGGAGTAACTCCAAAACTCATACGGTTAATCAAGTGTGAAATCTGATTAGTTTCATGATTACTACTAGCTGGCAGGCGATAACTATAACCTAGCCATAGCAACACACAACTAATACATATTAAGATCGAATACTGTAATTTACGCTTCATGATTTTTAGTAATTACTTGTCCGACAGTATAAAAATCTTCTAAATAGCGACCCATTAGCTAAAAACTAATGGCTTTTAATTTTTCCTCAAATGCGCGATCGCATTTTTTTGTTCTATTCAAACTCGATCTAACCCACACTTGGCCAGTAGGTCAACTAAACTTAGTCAAAAAAAAGTTGACAAGTTAAGATAAAGTTATAAAATCTTAATATTCGAGTCTCAATCTTTCGATGCATCATCAAAGTAAAAAGTGAAGAGATTAAGATGGCTATTAATTATACTCAGTTCAAATTTATAAAATAATTTAGAGGAAAAAATGCTTGCGCTTTCCATAACTACTTTTGCGGTTGCAGCGATCGCTTTATATATTAGTTCTAAAATAAAAGACGATGTTTTTAAGGCGGGAATGTGTTTTACGTCTTTAACCTTTACCTTAGTCACTCTGGTGTGTGCGCCTTGGTTAGTCAAACTTGCCGTAGCCACTATTCCTTTGATTATGGCTAATTTAAACTTTTTATCTCCAGAAAATTTAAATTGAGCCAAGGCTTTTCCTAAGCTGACCTAGTTTTTAGTCTAAAAAGTCCAGTTTCTGGTAATATTAAGAAAAGTTAATCTAAAATTTTATTTTAATTAATGATGTTTTTTCTAGCTGAAGTTGGGACTTTTCCCACATATTTTGTAGCTGTATATGTAATTGGTTTCATTGCAGCAGTATCTATCGGTTCGATCGCCTGGTATAATTCTAAACGCCCCGCAGGTTGGGAAGATGCCAAACGTCCTGATATCATACCTGATCTCGATGTCAAAGATAAATCAGATCAAGATTAAGTTAATAGTCAATTGTGATTGTCGGCCAATGATCTCAAAATCCAATGATCTATCAATATTCTGCTTTAGTTTCAGGTAAGCTAATTAAACGCTATAAACGCTTTTTAGCAGATATAGAATTAACTACAGGAGAAATAATCACTGCTCATTGTGCCAATACCGGACCGATGATCGGAGTATCTACACCAGGAAGCGACGTATTAGTATCGAAAAATGATAACCCCAAGCGCAAATTAGCCTATACTTGGGAAGCGATCGCTGTAGAGGGAACTTGGGTAGGAATTAATACAGCCATACCCAATCGAGTGATTAAAATAGCCTTAGAGCAGCAATTGTTGCCCGAATTAGCAGGAAGATACTATCAGATTCGTTCAGAAGTCCCTTATGGGAAAGATAACAAAAGTCGCATCGATTTTCTACTGACTAGTGATGACTCGCAACCTCTGTATGTAGAAGTAAAAAACGTAACTCTATCTACAGCAAATATTGCTTTATTTCCCGATACGGTAACGACTCGCGGACAAAAACACTTACGGGAATTAACCGCACTGATTCCAGAAGCTAAACCAGTGATGCTGTATTTTATCAATCGTAGTGATTGTGATGCATTTGCCCCAAGCGATCGCCATGATCTTCAATATGCTAAGTTATTTAGAGAAGCTATAGCTGCTGGGGTAGAAATTTTACCCTATCGTTTTGCCATAACGCCTCAAGGTATTAGTTATTTAGGATTGGCAGAACTGCACCATTAACAAGTTGAGAAATTAATGGTATTTAACGATGGATAATTGAGTCGATAATTTACTATCATAGATTGCTTCACGCCAATTTTTAGCAGATTTCACTTGTTCTACCGTCAGATTTTCGATGCCGAAAAACTTAGTTTGCTTAAGATTAGCATCGGTAAAATGGGATTGATTTAAATTAACATCACCAAAATAAGCTTGACTTAAATTGGCTCTTACAAAATTAACTCCTAAAAGATTTGCTCCTACAAAATCTGCATTCTGCAAATTAGCTTCAATTAAATCTGCATATGCCAAATTTGCGCTAGTTAAATTAGTATTATTGAGATTAGCATTACTTAAATTAGCTTCAGCCAAATTAGCATTACTGAGATTAGCGTTACTGAGATTAGCATTACTTAAATCTGCTCCCGATAAAAAAGCCTGGCTTAAATCTGCTCCTGCTAAATTAATACCACGTAAATCAGCTTCAGGGGCATTTAAACCCTTCAGACTCACAAAATCGTCATTTAAATCTTGTAATGCCTGACATCGAGCATAGCTGGTTTTGAGTCCATGAGCAGCATCAATGGTTTTCCAGGCTTCATAATGAGCTTGCTTATCTCTTTCAGGAGCTTCTAAAAAAAATAGCCAAACTGCTACCAAAATACTGAAGCCTTCTAGCACTTCTAAAAGTGTAGATTCTCTAATATGACAAAGAATCAATGCTTCTGTTGGTTGACAACTTCTCTCTCCACCAAACAAAGCTTCAATGACCAAAATTAGCGCAATTAAAAAGGTAGTACCACCAATAGCAGTAAAAATCCGATAAAAAGTACGCTGTAATTTTTTGTGAGAAGACTTCATTTGTCAATAATTTAAATAGTTTTATAAACACTACCATCGGGCATAATCGCTTCTGTTAAATTGGCATCATCGAGATTTGTTCCTGTTAAATCGGCATCTTTTAGATTAGCTTTAGATAAAATTGCCCCACTAAAATTGGCATAACTCAAATCTGCACCCTGTAAATTAGCCTCTGTTAAATCGGTAGTTAATCCCATTCCCGCGCTTAAATTTGCCCGACAGAGTTTAGCACCTTCTAAGTTAGCTCGATACAAAATTGCCATACTTAAATTAGCGTAGCTGAGATCGGCATAACTAAGATTGGCATGATTTAAGTTAGTCCGATAATCAGTAGTAGGACGGAGATCGACTTCCAACATTAAAGTCTCAGATAGTTTGGCATGGCTGAGATTTGCCCCTTTTAAAATTGCTTTAATTAAATTAGCTCGTTTTAAATTAGCTTTAGTTAAAATTGCGCCGCTGAGATCGGCTTCTCTTAGCAATGCACGTTTCAAATTGGCTGTAGTTAAATCTGTCCCCCACAAAATCGACTCGCTTAAATCTGCTTTTTGCAAGCAAGCATTACTTAAATTAGTTCTTCCCAATCTTGATTGTCGCAAGTCTGCGGCGGTTAAATCTATCCTACTAAGGTTAACTTTAACTAATTCGGCTTCTTGTAGATTTAGCTTCTGAAAAGTTCTTTTTCCTGCACTATACTGCTGTAAAAATTGATTGACTTCCATTTTAATGTTGAATTTTTGTCATGGAATTTTTATCCCTGCAAAATATTAATAATTAGATTTATTGTAAAGGGGATTGATTTTTCTGTAAACTTCCCAGATTTTTCGGAATTTTATGGAAAATTGAAATTTAGTTGATGGATGTTGTGTGTAGAATTATCTAGATATAATTAACAAGTACAGTCAAGTTCTTCAAAGAGAAAAATTATGAGTGATTACACTCCAGCAAGTTGTGAATTATACGATCTCCTTGAAGCCATAGCTACTTTAAAAAAAGAATGTCGCCTAACCTATCGTGATGGCAATAAATTGACTGAAGTACAAGGTAAAATAGTAGATGTGTATGCTGCTGATAATGCAGATTGGTGTAAGTTAAACAATGATACCGTGATTCGTTTGGATAAAATTGAATCATTTGCAACTAAGTAATTTCAATTTTCCTACCATAACAGGATATTAATTGTAGATCGTCTAAGCAGAAAAATATCTGAATCTAGTTAAAGATTTCTAAACAAATGAGTCAAAAAAATTAGTTTAATAAATTATTCTTGATATTGATTAACCTTGATAAAAATTTGTTATTTCATAGCTTTAAACTTTAAACCTTAAGCCTTAAATTAAGTAAAAAGTTAAATCTAACAATTTAATTGGCATCAGATCTTGTAGGTGTTTTTCATTCTTTAGCTTCCTGTAATGTAAAATAATCCTTAAATTCATGGGAATAGTCTAGAAATATGGAAGCGACAAAAGTTCGTACCTCCAAAAATTTTAAAAAGTTACAGGCCCAATTGCGGGGTTTAACAGGAAAAGCGATCGGAGATTACAAAATGATCGAAGAAGGCGATCGCATTATGATCTGTCTGAGTGGTGGTAAAGATTCATACACCATGTTAGACTTGCTACTCAGTTTGCAAAAAAAAGCACCCGTTAAATTTGAACTATTAGCAGTTAATTTAGATCAAAAACAACCTGGTTTCCCCAAACATATCCTACCAGAGTATTTAGCTTCCCTAAACCTCCCTTATCGCATTGTAGAAGAAGATACCTATAGCACTGTTACTAGAGTTATTCCCGAAGGAAAAACTATGTGCGGTTTATGTTCTCGTCTACGTCGCGGAATTTTATATCGAGTCGCCCAAGAAGAAGGTGCTAATAAAATTGCCTTGGGTCATCATCGGGATGATATTGTAGAAACCCTATTTTTAAATATGTTTCATGGTGGTAGATTGAAAGCAATGCCACCAAAATTATTAAGTGACGATGGTCAAAATATTATTATTCGTCCTTTAGCATATTGTTCGGAAAAAGATATTATTCGTTACGCTAAGGTTCGGCAGTTTCCCATTATTCCTTGCAATTTGTGTGGTTCTCAAGAAAATTTACAACGGGCTAAAATCAAAGAGATGTTGCAGGTTTGGGAAAGAGAAGCTCCAGGTAGAATTGACAGTATTTTTCGCAGTATACAAAATGTTTCTCCTTCTCAGTTAGCGGATACAGAATTATTCAATTTTGCTACTTTGGGTAAAGTCATCGAGATATAATAATGCCCTGTCTAACTTTTTTACCGGCGAACAGCCCGCAGTAAGATTCTTAGTATTGGACTTTGGATGTTATTATCCTACTTATTAATAATTAATATCAATTAGCTAAGAATAATTTAAGGAGATCAAATAGTTTTAAGACATAATAAATTAGATTGTTGATATAAGTCTTTGAAGGTTAGGGGCAAAGGAAATAAATTTTTAATAACTATGAATAATTCAACTCAACAAGCGCACCACAAAGAGGATCTCTGCGCGATCGCAGATTTACTAAAAAACAAACGAGAAGAAATTATCTCTATTGCAGCTAAACACGGAGCATTTAACGTGCGTATTTTTGGTTCAGTTGCTCGCAATGAAGCCAATCAAGATAGTGATATCGATTTTTTGGTAGATTATTCTATTGACAATATCAGTCCTTGGTTTCCTGCGGGTTTAGTGTTGGATTTAGAAAAATTACTTGGATACAAGGTAGATATAGCTACTGAATCTGCTTTAAAAGAAAGAATTAAAGAGCGTGTTCTCCAAGAAGCGATCGCGTTATGAGAGATGACCAAGAACGCTTACATGATATTCTTGAAGCAATCTCGCAAATTGAAAAATATCAAATTCAAGGACAGGCAGAGTTTCAGCAAAATGAATTAATTCAAGTTTGGATTGTTCACCATTTACAAATTATTGGCGAAGCTTCGAGCAGTCTCTCTCAAAAATTTATTGCTAAATATTCGAGAGTATCTTGGGCGCAAATTATAGCTTTTAGGAATATTCTAATTCATGAATATTTTAGGGTTGATTTGAAAACTGTATGGAAAATTATTGAGCGAGATTTACCCAATCTTAAAAGTCAAGTTGAAGATATTTTACGCTCTCAAGACATAAGATGACACTTTATTTTCTAGAAATTACTGGATCGGTAAAAAGCGATCGCTCTTGTTTTTTATTTTTCCGTAACCGCCACATAATAAACCCTGTAATTAATAAGAAGGTGGGAGATAGACCAACAAAAACATAGAAAATACGGGATGGTAAACCAGCAAAAGTACCGAAGTGAATTGGACCAAAAGAATCCATCACGCGATCGCCCAATGATTTTTTAGTATTTAAGTCATTGACTTTAATAATCTGACCACTATAGCGATCGATTGCTGCATTAACTTCTTTGCCATTAACTTCTTTATTGACTCGAAACACTCCTTCTGGTTTAGTCGGAAAGTAAATAGAAGTTACTTTTCCTTCTGGTAAGGCAGCATTAGCTTTTTGTAATATTTCTTCTGTAAATTTTAAGGGTGGTTTGCCAGGAATAACTTTAGAAACAGGTTCATTTCCTTCTGCTGGTTGAGGGCTAAAAGTAGCTGCATAGATAACTGGAGTTGTCCAAGTGCCGTAGTTCCAAATAAATCCCGTAAACATTGCCATCGACAGAAACGCTGCTGCAATGATGCCAACTACTTTATGTAGATCGAAGTTTAAGCGTTTAGCTTTAGCATTCCATTTGATTTTGAACCCATTTGCCAATCTACGCCAACCTGGCCATAGTACAATCCCAGTAATACAAAGAATTGTTGTTAATAACCCCACTAATCCTGCTACATAAGCTCCTTTTTCCCCTCCCAACAGAGTAATATGCACACTCCATAAAAAGTCGATATAACCACTATCAGGCTTTGGTTGACCGAGTAATTCTCCCGTGTAAGGATTGATTTTGGCTGATGTCCACTTTTCCTTTTTGTCCATCCACCAGGCAGTAATTGATTCGGTAGGTTTTTCGGGTATTTCTAAACTTTCTAAAGTCAAATTTGGTAATACAGACTCTGCCTTAGTAACGAGCGCACTGATCGCCATAGGCTCTCCTGCTGGAGTAATTGTAACTTTCGGTTCAAATAATGGTGCTGTCCAGCCATTAATGATTAAAAGACTTCCTGTTAAGGCGATCGCTGCTGCCAAAAGACCAACTACTAAACCGATGTAACGATGGGCGATAAATACAACATCGCGAATTTGTTTGCTGTTCATGATTAATACTTAATTCAATTTAGGTTTAATTCTTTGTTCTACTTTTAAATAATCATCAAATTTCTCCTTATTACAAAAAAGTCTCAATTAATTTAATTTTTTGGGCAATTTTAAAAAAGCGATCGCCCAAAGAATTGATCCTCCTAGTCTCAACTGATAAAAAGGAAAGAGTTCTTAAAGTCCCCCTTGGAAAGAGGGATTTAGGGGGATCGAAACCCAAGCCAAAAGTTATAAATCATGAAAAGATCGGGCATTTTAGGAATAACTAACCCTCTCAAAAAATATTCCTATGTCTCATCGCCAAAACCTCAACGCCAGTAACTTTTACCTGCCCTACAACCCCAAACTTATAGCAAGAGCCAAGGAAATGAGGAAAAATCCCACATCTGCCGAAAACAAACTTTGGCAAGATTATTTGAGAGCTTTTCCCTTGCGAGTATTGCGTCAGCGACCAATCGATCGCTTTATCGTCGATTTTTACTGTGCTGGACTGAAGTTGGTGATTGAAGTAGATGGAGATACTCATTTTACAGAAGAAGGTCAATTACGCGATCGCCAAAGAACTAAAATTTTAGAAGGATACGGATTAAAAGTAATCAGGTTTACTAACGACGAGGTAATGAATCATTTTGAGGGAGTATGCGAACAGATTCAGAGTTTGATCCCCCCTAGCCCCCCTTCTTAAGGGGGGAATAAGTCTTAAAGTCTTTCTTAGAAAAGGAGAAAATGGGTCTTACGAGTCCCCCTTCCCAAGGGGGATTTAGGGGGATCAAAACTCCACCAAGCTGACCCCGAACTGTAAAAGGTTCACCAGGAATTACAGCGTTTTCAGTACCTAAAAAGTAATCCACATCAAACAAGTTTTCAAAATTTAACTGCGCCCGCCAATTATCTCGACGATAGTAAAGCAAAGCATTGGTTAAAGCATGAGTAGACAATTCAAAGTTATTCTGGTTATCTCCTTGTCTTGCTCCCAATACAAAAACGCCTGCTCCCAATCCCAATCCTTGAAGACTTCCTTTTTGAAGTTCATACACCGCCCAGATATTACCACTGTGTCGAGGAACATTGCCTAACTGATTTCCCTCTAAACCCTTAGTATCTTCAGTGATTTCGGTATCGGTATAAGCATAACTAGCGATTAAATTTAGCCCTGGTGATAGTTCACCACGCAAATCCAATTCAATCCCTCGACTGCGTTGTTCCCCAATCTGGATCTGGAAATTAGGGTCAACTGGATCGGCTAAAGTCGCATCGAGAATTTCTACTACCAGATTATTCCCTTCAGGTAAGATTAACGGGACTAACTTGGGTTGTCCTGGAGGAGTTTTCAAGGTTACTTGCACTCCTGCTGGAATTTTCTTGACTTCTACCCCTGTCACTCTAGTTAAAGCTTGTTGGGGATTTTGGGCTATTGATCCCCCTAAATCCCCCTTGGCAAGGGGGACTTTGAGCGCAGTTCCTTCCTTATTAAGGGGGACTTTGAGCGCAGTTCCTTCCTTATTAAGGGGGACTTTGAGCGCAGTTCCTTCCTTATTAAGGGGGACTTTGAGCGCA
>JBHJNX010000073.1:0-3601 GCA_050330335.1 Pleurocapsa sp.
GGAGGGCATCTCGCTACCGCTTCTGGAGAAAGAGTAAGACCAAGTAAAGGCACTGCTTTTACAAGGCGTTTTTCTGTGAAGGAAGAATCCCCACGCCTTTAGGCTGGGGAGTTGTCAAATACAATGATTCGCTTTGGTCAATGGGATGAAATTTTAGCTACACCACAACCAGATGCAGACCTTAAATATCCTTAGAATTAGAAGATGCTTTAAACTACGACGAACCCGCAGATTGGGCGACTCTCTCCAGACAATATTTAGGGGCAGCATTATTAGCTAATCATAATTTTGTTGAGGCAGAACAAGTTTATCGTCAAGATTTAGCAATTTATCCTAATAACGGCTGGTCTTTGTGGGGATTAACTCAAAGTCTCCAAGCTCAAGGTAAAGAATCAGAAACTTTGGTAACGCAAAAACAATTTGAATCTGCTTGGCAGTATGCTGACGTTAAATTAACTGCTTCTAGATTTTAAGAAATACTATTTAAAGCTGCAATTAAACTTTCGCAGACACCAGTTAAAAAATCCAAATCTAAACTGTCAATAGTATCGCTCGGCTGATGATAATGAGGATTACGTAACATAGCCGTATCCGTAACCATAATTGCCTTGTATCCCTGTCGCCAAAAAGGACTGTGATCGCTAAATCCAGTCATCGGGATCAATTTACCACTGGTAGGATCGGGTAAAATCTGACAAGGAGTACCGTGTTTCCCAATCCAACGACTGAGAGTAATCAGATCGAAAATAGAAGATAAGTTACCCACCAAAGCAATAAAATCACCGCAATCGCGATAAAATGGTTTAATTAAATCGGGATAGTGCTGAGAATTGGGTCTAGAGTCGCGATAACCCAGCATTTCTAAAGATAACATCAATCTCAACTCTTGTTTTTGAGCTTTTAATTCGGTAGCATAAGCCGTACTACCTAATAAACCCCTACCAATTAAAGCTGCTTCTTCTAGATCGAAAGCTACCAACCGCACGGGATATTTCAGGGGATTGGCTTGGAAAACTGCCGCTAATTCTAACAATACGGCAACCCCCGTAGCGTTATCGTCAGCACCGGGAGTTCCCGGTACAGCATCGTAATGCGCCCCAATTAAAATGGGCGGTAAACTAGAGGGTGTATGGGCGGGAAGATCGAGTATGAGATTTTGATAAATGTCATTTCTAACTTTAAATTCGTGGGTTTTTACTTCTCCCCATTGGTATAGAGTGTTGCGGATATATTCTCGAACTAAAAAGTGACCCCCAGTAGCAAAATAAGGGTCTCTTTCCCGCACGATTTGCTGTAAATGATGACGAAGCCTCTGTTTTAACATTGACCATTGAAGGAATGATTACTGATTACTGCCTTCATGCTACTGTAGTCACACCACCGAGATAATCTTTCAATTGTCGGTCGTGATCGTGACTGAGATTTCCTAAAGGTAACTCATCTGGTGTAAATGCTTTAACTTGCAGAATTTCTAGTTGATCTCTGACTTCAAAATTGCCTGTTACTTCTGCTTCTAACAATACAGAAATAGAATGAAGACGAGGATCGCGGTCTGGGGCTGAGTAAACTCCCACTAAACGCCGAATTTTGACTAATTCTAACCCCGTTTCTTCTTTTAATTCTCGAACCGCAGCAGTAGGAATATCTTCCCCCCAATCTACCATCCCTCCCGGCAATCCCCATTTACCAGAATCGCTACGCTGTACTAAAACGATACGACCATCTTCTAAAACAGGAATGATAGTTGTCCCCGTAACCGGGTGGCGGAAAATAATCCCAAGTACTGTAGAAACAAATCGCCAAGAACGACGCATAAGATAAATATAAAATAACTAAACGTTAACTTAGGAAATAGCAGTGGTCTCCAATTGAGATTTCGCCCTAATAATTGCCTGTCGGACTTGCTGAAAACCAGTACCACCATAGCTATTACGAGCAGCTACTACTTGTTGAGGTGCGATCGCATCATAGATATCATCGGCAAAAGCAGGGTGTAATTGCTGCCATTCCTCTAAAGTTAGGTCTTTTAGTAGCTTTCCCGCAGCCAAGCTGGTTTTTACTACTTTTCCTACCAAATTATAAGCCTCTCTAAAGGGAATGCCCTTAGCAGCTAAATAATCGGCGACATCGGTAGCATTAGAAAAGTCTTCGGCGACGGCGGCTGCTAATCTGTTGGTGCGAAATTCGATTCCTTCAGATAACAAAATTGTCATGGCTGACAGACAAGCTTTAACTGTGTTAACTCCATCAAAAATAGCTTCTTTATCTTCTTGTAGGTCTTTATTGTATGCCAACGGTAATCCTTTCATGATAACTAACAATCCTTGTAGATGCCCGAATACCCTGCCAGTTTTTCCCCTAACTAATTCGGGAATATCTGGGTTTTTCTTTTGAGGCATAATACTCGAACCAGTAGCACAGCTATCTTTAAGGGTAATAAAATTAAATTCTTGAGATGCCCATAAAATCATTTCTTCGCTGAGGCGGCTGAGATGCACCATAATTAGACTGGCAGCACAAAGGAATTCGATCGCAAAATCGCGATCGCTGACTCCATCTAAACTATTTTCATAAACTCCAGCAAAACCCAACAGTTCGGCACTATACTGTCTGTCAATGGGAAAAGTTGTCCCCGCTAGCGCACCACAACCCAAAGGAGAAATATTAGTACGACCATAAATATCTCCCAATCTTTCCCAATCTCGTTGCGCCATTTGAAAATAAGCCAACAAATGATGTGCCAAACTTAAAGGCTGCGCCCGTTGGAGGTGAGTATAACCAGGAATCAGGGTTTCAACATGATCTTCGGCATGAGTTAGTAAAACTTGTTGAAATTCTCGAATTAGCCTTCTGATTTCAGCGATTTCCGCCCTGAGATACAGCCTAATATCCGTTCCTACCTGATCGTTACGCGATCGCGCTGTATGTAATTTTTTGCCCACATCTCCGACTATTTCTGTCAGTCTTCTTTCCACAGCAAAATGAACGTCTTCGGCTTCTATGCCTGGGTTGAAATTACCCTCTCGATATTCCTGGCGAATTTGTTCTAACCCCGATACTAACCGTTCGGCTTCTTCTGGGGTAATAATTGCGGTTTTAGCCAGCATTTTAGCATGGGCGATCGAACCGGTTAAGTCATATTCAATTAATTCGATATCAAAACCAATACTGGCATTAAAAATAGCGATCGCAGGATTTAAGGCAGATTCAAAGCGATCGCTCCAAGTTTGTTTTTTAGTCACGACAACACAATCGGAATTACTAGGTCGAAATATATTGTAAATGACTAAATGATAAAACCTTTAAAGGTATAACCTAAAAACATCCCGATTAATAACGCCCAAGCCTGACCCGATTCAATAAAATTAAACCACGCATCCTGTATCTGTCCCAAAATATCTGGGTCTTCGATCATCTGTGCCACCAGAGGCGCAATGGGGACTAAATAATTATGGTGAATTTCTGCAATTAACTGTAAGAAGTAAAATTCTAGCATTGTAATAATTGCTACGGTGTTACAGGTTAAAAATAAAATTATCTGCACCCAATCTAGTCTGGGAATATTTTTACGTCCTTAAAATATTACAAATCATTACAATAT
>JBHJNX010000074.1:0-16131 GCA_050330335.1 Pleurocapsa sp.
TTCTGGGTTCTGATGCTTCAGTTTTGTCAGACAGTATCCGCGAGTGGGTACGGATGTTTTCCTGGGTGATGGTTTATTTGCTGGTAATGCAACTCAAAGATCGACTCCATCCAGAAAAAGTAATTTCTGCGCTATTTTTTAGTTTAATTGCACCTCTGATAGCGGCATTGCTACAAATCACCGTTCCTCCTTCCAGCTTACCTTCTTTCTTAGTGTTTGAAAGTGGATATTCCGTAGCAGCAGGTTCTCGCATGAACGGAACCCTGGGACATCCCAATACTTTTGCTACCTTTATCTTGCTTTTTCTAGGATTAACTCTATGGAAAATTTATAGTTCCAAACAATCCAAGTATTGGATACTTTTGCTGGGAGTACTTTCCTTTTTTTTAGTGACTACTAGCTCTTTGACTGGTTTGATGATGTTGATTGCATTCATTATCTTTTACTTAGTTCCCAAATTCAATGCAATCAATGTAGTTAGTGTATTTTGTCTATTTGCGCTTATTATTACGTTATTCATTAGTTCCGATTTAGGACAAGAGCGGCTTCAATCTTTGTATCAAACACCTCTACTAAATTCAGAGATAGATCGGTCCCGTGCTATTTTATTGCAATGGGAGGATGGTAATAGTTTTAATTGGCGGATTGCTCAATGGACATTTTTACTTCAAGCTTGGCAAAAACATCCAATTTTAGGCTATGGTTTAGCAACTGATTCTCATGTCAGCATTTTCAATACTGCTGCTCATAATGATTATATTCGATTTTTAGTTGAAGAAGGAGTCCTTGGACTGACAGCATTTTTAGCTTTTCTTGCCGCTCAATTTGTACGAATATTTCAAATATTGCGTTCTGTTTCTCTCACACCTGCACAGAAAAATTTTTGCTTAATCTTGTTAGCTTATTTTGTAGCGATACTGGTGGGAATGTTAACTGGTAATATTTTACTGCACACAACTCTTTTTTTCTACTGGTGGACTTTAATGGCGATCGCTGGATGGAACTGGAAACAATCGTCATCTGAAGATAAAGAATAAAGAATTACAAGGGACAACTACCATTCAAAAATTCTTCGATATTGGTATATCCATCACCATTAGCATCTTCAGAGCCATCGGAAGCGTTTCTTGGGTTAAAACCATATAGTTTTTCATATTTATCTGGCATACCATCATGATCTGTATCTTTGTAGGGATCACCAGAGTTAATTTTAGACCAGCCACCTACTTGTGATGGTTCGTCAATAATACTTCCCGTAGTTTGTTGAACATCTTGTACTATTCTTTGATCGATACTGTCTCTATTGATCAAAAAAGTTCCATCATCTCTAAGCCGTTGATTTGCTCCTGCATATTCTAATACTTGTTGATATGCCACTGGTGCAGAACTTGGAATAATCTTTGCAGCAGAATGAGGATTAGCAACAACCCACTTTAAAGATTTAGGATGCATTACTCTTTTCGGAACTACATTACCTTCAATATAAATTTCTACTGGTTCATATTTGGTATCAATAAACCAGTCACTAGAACCAGTATTAACTCCTGGTTTAAAGTAGTTATTAATATAATTTACCTGAGATAGACCATTGTCGCCTCTGACATGAGTAGGAGCAAAAGAGTTCTCACCAAAGCCAGAATTGTACACTACGTTATTAACAACATCTACAACACCACTGACTTTAACTAGGGGATTGCGACGTCTGTTGTGTGCCAACAAGTTATGATGAATAGATATATCTTTTTGTCCTTCAGAGGATATCAATAAGCCCATACTGTGACATTGTTGTTCGCCATTTTCAACATGAGTCGAACAGTCTAAGCCTTCGGCGATGATACTCCACTGTATAGTAATGTTGTGCAAGTCGTTGTAAGTACTGACTACCTCATCGGTTGCCCAACTAAAAGAACTATGATCTACAATCACATTGTAAACCTTGCCACTTTTCCCTGCTATAGTTAAAGCGTCAAGATTGCCATTTTCATTGGGATTACTTCCCGGTCTAGCTCTAATGTATCTGACAATTACGTCATGAGTTTTAATTTTTAAAGGTGCTTCCGTATTTTTAGAACTATTTTTTAGAGTAATACCACCGCCAGGAGCAGTCTGACCAGCAATAGTAATATAAGGGTCGGTGATTTCAAGGCTAGAATCCAGTTGGATTGTTCCACCAACTTTGAAAATCACAGTTCTCGGTTCGTTGACTTTAATCGCTGCTCGTAAACTTCCTGAACCACGATCATTTAAATTAGTCACTTCAATTATTTTACCACCACGTCCTCCAACAGACATAGCACCAAATCCCTCTGCTTCGGGAAAAGCTGGTAAAAATCTAAGAGATTCAGCTAAAGTTAGGTTTTCTTCGGTCTGACTACAAGAAGAGCTAGGAAATTCTTGGGGAAAAAATTGAGGAAAAAGACATAGAAAGCAACAACAGAAACAGAAAATCCGTTTGAAGACAAAATCAGAAGAACGGAAACTAAATTTTTTGTCAAGGCGGTCTTTTATTAGTTTTTTGTCATTGATCATTGGTTAAAAAAATTTGCCACAGACAACAGACAAGTACCCAAACAAAGTTAATGGTGTACTTACGAGACTAATTGATTACAATGCCTAGTAATTAAGTTTACAGCTTTTTTTGATTGCTCTTTTATCTCTTGAGAGCTATCTAGTTCCAAAATGATAGTGTTACTAGTTCGCGCACAGTTAATAATTTCTTGTAAGTAAAAAAAATATTTTTCTAGTAGTTCTTGGGCTTTTTTGGCATCCATTTGATCGAAACGACTATTGCTAGTGGTGCGATTCTGTATTCGTTTTAAAGCAGTATCTATGTCTATCTGACAGTAAATAATTATTGTTGTACTACGATCAAACAAGGGAATTATCTCCCGTTTTAAATATTTGCCTGGGGGTGGACTTCCTGTAATGCTCACCGACCAAGTTTCCTGAAGTAAACCTTGATCTAATAAGATAATGTCACAATCTTTGGCAAGGGCTACTGCATTGTTTCTTTTAAAATTAGCAAAAATCTTGGCTGCTTTAGAAAAACTCTGTCGATTAATTGGTCTAACTTGCAAAGCAAAGATCAGAGAATTAATTAAAATATGCCAATCATGGAGATTATCGGGCAAAAGCTGTACGACTTTTTGCCATAAATTTTCTTGCTCCCACTGTTTTAAAATTTTATCTCTAGAAACTATCTGCAAATCTCGTTCTTTTAACTTAAGTTCAACCTGCTGAGATATAGTTGTTTTGCCAGCACCTGGAAGACCTACAAACTCAACTATTAATGGTTTGAATTTTTCAAATTTTTCAGTTAAAGACTCTCCCATACCGCCCTCTTTGCTGTAGCTAAAACTCTTTTTAGAGGTTGCTCGGCATCAACAGTAATTACAGTAGTTTGAGGGGAAAACTTTAAGGCTTGAACTGCTGCTATCTTTTTATGAACCATTTCAGACGGCGTTTCTGATTTTCGCGCCTTAGCTACTTCAGGTGTAATCTTCAATTTGATGACGAGATCGGGAGGCATTGTTGCTGCCATATTTTGATACGATTCAAATTCCCATTGTTCAATCTTCTGAAGTAATTTCAGTGTACTCTCTTGTCCGTTCACGAGCAAAGGTCCATCATTAAAACCTAAAATCTGGCTTTGGGGATAGCGATCGCAAATAACAATCATCCCTCGCTCTTTAGCTGCACAGGCTTGTTTAAGTTTATTTTGTTTTTCGTAGGTTAAGCTAATAGCCCACAAAAATTTATGTAACCTGGATAATATCGATTGTTTGGAGGTTGATTGGAGATTATTGTCGCACTTAGATTGAGAAGCTTTAGCAGCGCGAGATGCTTTCGCCATCCAAATTAGAGGTTGTCGTATGATTGAAGCCTTACCATCGCCGCTACCCAAATAAATCGGAAGCACGTCCAATTTTTGAGCGAAAGATTTGGTGATTTCAGAAATTACCGTTGATTTACCAGAGCCGTCTGCTCCTAAAATAGCGACGATTACACCGCCTTTTACAGGAGTTCTTCGGGTGACGATCGCCAAATGAAAGATTCTGGTTAATATTTTATGAATAAGGTCTTTGCTTTCTCGATTCCACCTTAATGCCATGGCTACTATCGGATTATAATAGCGGTATTGCTGAAGAACCGAACTAATGGCATTGTTGGGCAATAATAATTTTGTGAGGTTAGCATTACCAGCGATCGCATCTAGAATGAGTTGAGCGGCATTTTTTCCCAACAATTTTTCGCTTAGTTGTTTGACCTGAGCCAGATCGATTCGGTCTTTGAGCCAGTCAAATTCGCGAATAAAATCACCCTTAAAATAGTTGTAACCTAATAAACTTTTGACGCGATCGCGGTTTCTTACTTTCAAAGCTGCACGCACAATCAACAAAATAATCTCAATATTTGGCTCGGCAATATAAATTTGATGTTGGCGATCATAAATTCGACTCGATAAGATTAATTCTTCCCAAGGAAGGTGATAACCTTTTAATTGCTTTTCTCCTAGCTCTAACTGGTAATGAAGATGAAAATGGACTAAAGTGCCTGTCTCTTCATCAATCGCTAAATAATCTTCTATATTTTTATATCTTCGGCAGGGGATGGCTTCAAAATACTTAAAACCTATCTCTGGTAAAATTTTTTCGAGTTGTTCTTTATTTGTCTTATCTACTAGTATATCCAGATCTGTCTTACCTTCTACAGCAGCATTAATGTGTTCGTTACTTTTCCAGTGACAATAATAAATATTTTCTTGTTCTAGTTTATTGATTAATTGATTAACAATTTGAAGTGAGACCATATTTGATTAAAACTTATAATCTGTGCTTTTATCTAGGTTTTTTTACAAAAATATTTAAGTCAGTTTAATTAGTAATAAATTTCTGAAAGCAATATCAAAAACGTCAATTTTTCCCTAGATACTATAGCGTTGCTCAAATGATCGAGATACAATATTTTGCTGCTGCTCTGTGGCTTTTGCTTCAAAACTATTTACTTTATATCTCATCAATTTGATCGTTACCATATACAAATTAACCAATTCGTAATTTGGCTTGCCGCTTGTTAAGAAACTCATTTCGCTCTTTTTGAACATTTTCGATAATCTGGTTGCAGATTTCCAAATCGAAGCGACTGTAATCAGCATCGGCAGGTTTATAGCCAAAAATAGTTTTACCAATTTTCTTAGAAGTTTTAAACAGACCCCATTGGATCATTTGATTGAGTAGCCGATAAGTCATCACTGATTTAGTACCTCCTTGGGGATGTCGCTCACTGATTGGCTTATATTTAGGTTCATTGGCATAGTCGTCTACAATAATTAGACCACCTGGTTTGAGTAAATTCCAAAATAGAAAAAAGTCGCGATCTATTCTTCCGTCTGCATCATGAATCAAAGCGGCTATCTCTTTAGTGTTTACTAATGAAATAACCTCATGACCATTGTCAAAAGTTAGTTCGTGAGGAAATAAAGTAATTTTATCCCCAGTATCGAACTGCTTAAAATGCTCTTGAATTAGAGCGAGATTTTCTGTATATCCTCCAACATCACTCCTAGTACCCCCTTCACATTTTTCGACCACAATTAAACGAGATTGTTTATTTGATTCCTTCATTCCCCAAGCAAGTGCAATACTCCCGGCACCAGTAGCACCACCAATTTCAATAATGTCGAGATCTGGCAGTTGACGACACTGTTCATATATCGTTTTATATACGATAGGCCAAAGCATTCCATTAGTTTGTTTTCTTAAATTAAAGAATCTATAGTTACTGACTGCTTCGTAGAAAAAGTAAACTTTTTTAAATACAGATTTAATACTTTTATGCATCAATACTTTAACCATCTTCAAGAGTAAATGTGATTTTATAATAATTTAATTTATACCAACAAAATAGATACTAAAGTTATTGAATATCGCTCGGTTCTAATAATTGTTAGAGTATTATTTAGCAATTTTTTAGACTTTATTTGACTCGTATTTTGGTTCAGATATGTTTTGGTCTTGCCATTGTTGCAATAACTCGCCGTAAATCCTGCCGACAACATCATAAGCATTATAAGGTTGAGCAACTTCTACGCAAGCTTCTGCTGAATAATATTCTGGATGTTCTAAAACCTGTTTAAAAGCATCGGCGATCGCACTGGCTGATTGTTCTTCACAAACAATACCACTTTTAGCAGTCAAGAAATTGGGCGTTTCACCTACTCTAGTTGTAACTACTGGTGTTCCACAAGCAAGTGCCTCAATTGAGCCACGGGCTAGACCTTCATAAGCACTGGTTAAGACAAAAAGACTAGCAATTCGATAGAGTTCTGCCAGCTTATCTTGTGTTACAGGCCCTAACATAGTAACGCGATCAGTTAATTGTAACTTGGCGATCTCGGCACGAATTTCAGGTTCTAATTCTCCTTGACCGACTATTAGTAAATGAACATGAGCTTTATTCAGGACGGCGAGGGAACGAATTAACAACAGAGGTTGTTTTTGAGGATGTAAACGCCCTGCAAATAAAAAGAAACAAGTCTCTTCTTTCAGACCAAGTTGTCGTGCTAAACTTACTCTTTGCTGTTGCTTTTCTGCCGAAGTTAAAGGATAAAAAAGTTCGCTGTCAACAGTATTAGGAAGATAAGTAACCCGTTGGGCAATATCAGGATAGGACTTTTGAAATCGTTGGGCTGAATTGGTATTACAAGAAAAAATGCGATCAAATTGACCGACTAAAAGACGTTCGAGAGCAAAGTAAGCCCAGGGAAATCGCCGCCAAAGAATTCCACCCTTGCCATTTTGACCATTTTTCAGCTTTACAGCTTGATCTAGATCATTGTGAATGTAAAATATCTTACTTCCCGACCAACCATAAGTTGCCATGGTTGGCTCTAATCTGTGGAATTGCAAAAAGTCAGAATTAAAGCGATGTTTTAAAAGTGCTATTGTATATTTGACTGATGTGGGTATGAATTGGCGAACATTATCATTTTCTAAATGAAATAGCGGCATAAACAGAAACTTTCTACCGTACAACTCAACTTCATGCCATTCCCCTACAGCAATAGATGGGTCACTTCCCGTTCCTACTATGCGTAATTGAAATTCTTGAGGAGCATACTTAATTATGTATTTAATGCAGGTTTGAATACCACCAATGGTAGGATTTAACGGGTCAAACTGATAAAAAATTGTTACAATTGGATTTTGCATAAGTCGCCTAATTAAAGTTGTTTATTAACACAGTCAGCTTTTGTTAAGAAGCAAATTAGTTTAAAGCAACACAATCTTCTCAATTAGCTTGATAAGCCAAGAAAACCAACCCAGAGTTTCCACTTCTCGTTTTGCTTTAGCTGGGTACAATCTTCTACTGAATTGAACTTTCATTTTTCAGCGATCGCTACTGGTTTAGTATTTATTTTTACTTACAGACTTTGTGTTGAAAACTGTTTTAAACAACCAAATTCAAAAAAAATCTTGACTTTGGGCTTCGATTAAGCTTTAGTAAAGATTAGGTTAATCATAGCAGAAATTACTTAAAATAGATCGTGTTCATTAAAAATGTAACTTTTATCTAAAGAAAGATTTTAAAACTAATAGAAAATAAACAAAATATTTTACGATCAAAAAGCAAGAGTAAAAACATGAGAATCTTACTGTGGTTTTATTCAAATTTTTAAAATTATTACAACTAAATATTGTTAAATATTTAAACACAACTCATTAAAGTAATTATTTTTACCAAATAGTTTATTATTAGTTTTTTAAACTGTATTTGGTGGAGGCAGAAAAAAATAAACTATGCCCATTTGTCAGTGTAATGAAGCTAAATAAAAACCAATATTTAGATAGTATTGCCAAAAATTTATGAATAAAACTGCTGGAAAATCAATATTTATATCAACTTTTAAAAGACATAGTTCCATTGCTTTAGGAACTTTTATTGCAACCATAGTTACTTCAGCTTTATACTTAATTATTACTCCCAAACAATATAAAGCATCAGCCAAACTAATTGTTGGAGAGCAAGAAGTTAGTATTTCCGAATTAGGTCAACAATTAACTGACAGAAATTCCAGAATTTTTAGTAGAAGTGTTGATCCAGTTGCTACTCAAGCAGAGTTAGTAAAATCTAGCCAAATTCTGGAGCGGGTTTTACAAGATCTGGAACACACCACAGGAACACCGAAGAAAAAATTACCAAGTGTCCAAACTTTAAAAAGAGTAATTGATGTGGAAATTGTTCCGGCAACCAATATTTTAAGGTTAACTTATTATGACTTAGACCCAAAAATAGCTGTTGAACTAGTAAATAGTCTTGCCAAATCAGTAGTGCAACAAAATATAGATACAAATCGCTTAACAACCACTGCTTTGAGAGAACTTTTAGATGCTAAAATTGCCGAGCAGCAACTAAGATTACAACAAGCAGAAACTGCCGAAAGTAATTATCGACAGGCACAAGGTTTAGTCAATTTTGAAGCTCAAACTACAGGCTTGGTAAAAAGTTTGACAGAGCTAGAAAATGAAGAACGCAGTCTTTTGGCTCAGTTACGAGAAACAACTACCAAAAAGGACTTGCTTCAAACAGCTTCTGGTTTAGATAATCTAGACAAAGCTTATACAGCCCTTCGTATTAATCAAGATAAAGAACTTCAAAAATTGCAAAATGAACTAAAAGATTTAGAAGCCAAAATTAGCAGTCGTCGTTCTTATTTAACAGAACAAGCTCCTGAACTGCAAGCACTTTTAGAAGAAAGAAATAGTTTACGTGCCTCATATAAACAAAAGCTATCCGATAGTTTTACTAACAATGAAGCTTCATTTTCTAGTCAGGTAGCATCCAATTCTGATAACCAAGATTTAGTTTCTCAATATATCTCTATTCAAATTGAACACCAATCATTAGAAAACAAACTTCAAACTGTAAGAGCAGAACTAAATAACTTACGAACTAGAGTAACTCAAATACCTGAGGCTCAAAAGCCTCTTGGTCAATTAATTCGCCAACGAGAAACAGCCACAGCATCTCTTAAATCATTACAAAGCAAATTAGAAGAAGTCAAAATTGCCGAAACCCAATCTAACAGTGGCACTCGAATCATTTTCCCTGCTACAATCGACAACACCCCCCACCCCAACCCAACAGTTGTTTTAGTAGTTGGCACTGCTGCGGGAATCTTTTTAGCAGTAACAGTAGTCTTCTATTTAAGTGTAGTAGATGATAGTTTACACAGTACTATTGAAGCCGAAGAAACACTGGGTCTTCCTATTCTTGGAGTATTGCCCAATATTTTTACTGACGATGCCAATACTCCAGACTTAAAACAATTTTTAGACAATTCAATACTGGTCGAACCTTATCGTGAATTACTAAAAACCTTGGAATTCTCGTCTAACCAGAACAACCCTGCCATTGTCATCAGTGGTATTGCCTTTGGGGAAGGAAAGTCATCGGTTGCTTTATGTCTAGCATCAGTAGCGGCAATGTTGTCACGACGTACCTTAATTATTGATGCCGACTTGCGTCAACCTTTGCAAGATCAATTGCTTGGCGTACCTTCTTATCCCGGATTAACAGAAGTCCTTGAAAATCCCAGCACTTTTATATCCGTAGTACGCCCGACCAATATTGAAAATCTTTCAGTACTGACTCACGGTCAATTAAATAATCGTCCTGCTGCATTGATTGAATCAAAATCAATGAAAGTCCTGTTAGAAGCAGTTAGGGAATTTTATGATTTAGTTATTATAGATTCTTCCCCTGCTAGTATTTGTAGTGATGTTACTACCTTAAGTCAATTAACAAATGGTCTAGTTTTGGTAGTTCGACCTAATTTTACTTCCAAAGAAATAATTCTGGAGACAATTTCAAAACTGAAAAAAAACAATACTTCAATTACTGGTGTTGTGATTAATGAAATTGAAGCCAATAAAACTCGCTATCTAAGTGGCAAAAAAGATAATATTGTCAAACTTTTAAAAAATCCAACCAACATATAAAGACTATAAAGCTTACTTTAAAAATGATTCAATCGTAAACAACCAAAATTGATGCCTACTTCCAAAAGTATTAAGGAAAAAATCCTCAAAGGTGGTATTTCTTTGTCAATCAGGCAATTATTTGTCACTGGGCTTTCTTTAGTCAACGTCTTAGTAATTGCTCGTATTTTAGGACCAGAAAATTATGGTATCGTCACAATCATTCTCGGAATTTTTTACTTTTTTACCCCTACATTAAAGTTAGGTCTACACGTATATCTAGTTCGCAAACCCGATTTATCACCAAAAGATCCTGAGCAAGTCATTGCTTTTTATAACACAGTGGGAGTTGCCGTAATCGCACTGCTTTGGATTGCCTCCCCAGCAATCGGCTGGTGGACTGGTAACAGTGAAGTCACCCAGGGATTGCGCTTAGTACTACCTGCTCTATGGCTCGATCAGGTTAGTCGAATATATATTACGATGCTGGAAAGAGACTTACACTTTGCTGAAGTAGGGGTGATTGAAGCATTAGCCCAGGGTGCCAATTATTTGTTATCTGTGGTACTGGTTTTAATGGGATGGAGTTACTGGGGTCCATTGGTAGGAACAGTCGTAAGATATATAGTTCAAGCATTATTAGGCTACTTTTTTTACCCCATTCCCTGGCGTTGGCGTTGGCAATGGAATTTGCTTAGGCCCGCACTTGGTTATGGCTTAACCTACTCTAGCTCTGACTGGTTGCTTAATCTGAAAAACCTGAGAGTTCCTTTATTGGTTAGTCGTTTGGCAGGAGTAGAAGCAGCAGGACTAATTAGTATTGCAATTCGTTTAGCCGAGCAATTAGCTATTCTACAGATGGTAGTACGTCGGATGTCAATTAGCGTAATGGCTAAATTGATTGACAATCCCATGAAAACCCGAAATGCTATTAGTCAAGGTATGGCATATCAGGCTTTATTAATTGGTCCAGTTTGTGCTGTATTTTCTTGTATTTCTGCCTGGATTATCCCGATTATGTTTAGTAAAGAATGGTTAATCAGTGCTGAGATATTTCCCTTTATTGCTTTAGGAACAATGGTTGGTGCAATATTTGAATTGCATGTTTCTACTTTATATGCCATCGGACAAAACTATGAAGTAGCTCGTCGCAATGCCTGGTTGGTGGGAATACTGTGGTTGGCAACTTTATTGCTCATGCCATTTATGGGTTTATGGGGATATGGAATAGCAGAAATTATCGCTTTACCCAGCTATTTTTGGATTCATCTCTCAATTGTCAAATTATTTGGCTCTCCAAGCTATAAAAAAGTGTTTTGGCTGACTTTAGCATCTACAGTTCCTTTGTTTGGAGGAGCTTTTTTACCTCCTGTTGTGGCAATTGGATTATTGGTTATCAGTTACGGACTCTTGCTATTTAACTCCGATATCAGAAAAATGCTCTTTAAGTTGCCACAACTAAGTTGATGGCGATCGCCGAATGCATTTCTTAATTGGGATGAAAATAATTATAAATTTCTTGAGCTAGGTTTTGACCGATACCGGGAACTTCCGTAAGTTTGGCTATGGATGCGTCGCGGATGTAATCGATGGAATGGAAGTGAGCTAGTAGCTGTTTTTGACGGTTGAAACCCAAACCAGGGATTTCCGATAAACGCGATCGCCTGGTGTTTTTTAATCTCTGTTGGCGATGGAAGCTCACTGCAAAACGGTGTGATTCGTCTCGTACTCGCCTCAGTAGCTGTACTCCTGGCTGTTCGGCATCGGTATCTAAAGGAAAAGATTCTCCTGGCAAAAAGATTTCTTCGCGTTTTTTAGCCAAACTGACTACTTTTACGGCTTCTAATAGGTTCATTTCCCGCAATACTTCCACTACCGCCGACAATTGCCCTTTTCCGCCATCAATCATTACTAAATCAGGAAAATCTACTCCCCTCTCCTCGTAGGAGATAGGTTGGGGGAGAGGTGGTTCGTACTTACGGAAACGACGGCGAATAACTTCTGCCATACTGGCAAAGTCATCTGAATGTCCGATCTTAACGTCAGGATTTTTAATTTTGTAGTGACGATAGTGTTGTTTTGCAGGAACACCATCAATAAATACCACTTGAGAAGCAACGGCGTTTGAGCCTTGAATGTGGGAAATATCATATCCTTCAATGCGTTTGGGAGGTTCCGGTAGATCGAGAATTGTGGCTAAATCTTGTAAAGCTAGATTATTGCGATCGCTTTGGCTTTGAGTTCTCTGTAATTCGTAATTGGCATTGCGTTCTACCATTTCAATTAATTCGGCTTTTAGCTGTCTTTGAGGAACAACTAAATTAACTTTTTTTCTTGAGCGATCGCTCAACCATTGGGTTAATATTTCTCCTTCTGGTAATTCGTGTTGTACGATTACTTCGGCAGGAATTTCTACGGGTTCGACGGTAGCATAATGCTCTTCTAATACTCGTTGTAAGATCGCACCAGTGGTACCGGATTTGGCATCAGCAAAAAATCCTAATCTCCCTACCAATCTACCTGCGCGGATTTGGAATAATTGAATGCAACAGTGTTTATCGTCGGCAGCTAGGGCGATCGCATCACGGGAAACCGTATCATCGGGTAAAGATACTTTTTGCTCGGCATTTAGATCCTGTAAAGCTTTGATTTGATCTCTCAATTGAGCCGCTTTTTCAAAATCGAGATTTTCCGCTGCCTTATCCATTTGCGATCGCAGGGTATTGACTAATTCATCAGTTCTACCCTGAAAAATCATTACTACTTTTTGTATGGTTTTTTTATATTCTTCAGGGGTAATTAGAGACTGACATACCCCAGGACAACGCCCTAAGTCATAATTTAAACAGGGACGGTGTTTAAATAGTGGTTGGCGACGCTGGCGCAGGGGAAACACCCGTTTGATAATATGCAGAGTGTAGCGCAATAAACGGGTATCCACATAAGGACCATAGTAACGATCTTGTTGATTAGTAGCTCTGCGCTTGCGGGTAATAAAGATGCGGGGATAATCTTCTGACCAAGTTATACAGACGTAGGGATATTTTTTATCATCTTTTAACAATACGTTGTAATAGGGTTGATGCTGTTTGATTAAATTAGCTTCTAATGCTAAAGCCTCGGCTTCGGTATCGGTAACGATAAATTCAATGGATACTACCTGACGCACCATCATGGCAATGCGATCGCTCAATTGTCGGGTATCGCGGAAATAAGAACGAACTCGCGAGCGTAATTTTTTCGATTTTCCAATATATAAAATATCTCCCGAACTATTACGCATTAGATATACTCCAGGTTCGGCTGGAATTTCTTGAAGACTAGCTTCTAAAATTTCTGGTTGTGTCATAGGTTTTGATTACTCCCGATGATAATCGTAAAAGAATTTGATTAAAATAGGTGTGAAAATCGTTTAAATTTCACTTTCTCCCTGTATAAAATTTTCTCGTTCCTTAAAAAAATATGCTGAGTAGAGTTGCAGATTCAATTTACTGGTTAAATCGTTATATTGAACGTGCCGAAAATGTAGCGCGGTTTATCGATGTCAATCTCAATTTAATGCTAGATTTACCCGCAGGAATGCCCCAACAGTGGCAACCTTTGATTGCCGTAACCGGAGATTTAGAGTTATTTAACGCTCGTTACAGTGAAGCAACCATTGAAAATGTGATTCAATTTTTAACTTTTGAGGAAAATTATCATAATTCCATTATTTCTTGTTTAAAAATAGCTAGAGAAAATGCGCGATCGATCCGTGAAGTAATTTCTTCGGAAATGTGGGAAGAAGTAAACTCATTTTATTTAATGATTACAGAAGCTTCTAAGCTACAATCTCTGAGTGCTTTACCTAAGTTTTTTAGTTGTGTCAAAATGGCAAGTCACCGCTTTGCCGGTGTGATGGATGCTACTATGTCTCACAATGAAGGTTGGCATTTCGGACAGTTGGGTAGACTCTTAGAAAGAGCGGATAAAACGGCGCGTATTTTGGATGTTAAATACTTTTTATTGTTACCCTCTGCTGAATGGGTGGGTACGCCACTAGATCGCATTCAGTGGATATCTTTGTTAAAATCTGCTAGTGCTTATGAAATGTATCGCAAACGGCAACATCACATTACCCCTAGTTGTGTGGCTGAATTTTTGATTTTAGACCGGCAGTTTCCGCGATCGATTTATTTCTGTTTATGGCAGGCAGAACAATGCCTTCATGAAATTACCCAGACTCCTAGCGGTGGTTGGTGTAATGGCGCAGAAAGAGCTTTAGGTAAATTATGTTCTCAATTGGGTTATCTCACCATTGATGAAATTATTCAGTCGGGTTTGCATGAATTTTTAGATGGAATGCAAAACTCGATTAATCAGGTAGGCAACGAAATTTATACAACTTTTATTGCTTTGGGTGATTCTTTAGGTGCAGTATCAGCTTTCTCATCAAACAACTTACAGCTACAGTCAAGCAGTTCAACTCAAACCCCATCTGCTTAGACTGCATCCCCGTTCGGATCGCTTTTGCCAACTGCTGGATTTTTCTTTAATGGTTCAACCTCAACCTCAAGGTAGATCCGATCTGGTAGATCTAGACGGGAATAATCTAATCAAACTTTGGTTTGCTACCCCTACAGAACAATTAAACATTCAGGTATTATCTAAAGTTGAAACTACCTGTATCAATCCTTTTAACTATCTTCTCGAACCCTGGGCAACTACCTTACCTCTCGATTATGCCAATTCTCTATTTAAACAATTAGAACCCTACTTGCGATCGCCTGATTGGATTGCTGACAGTTCTGCTGTGGAATTAGCTCAAGAACTGGCGATTGAGAGCAAATATAATACCATCGATTTTCTGTTTGCTTTAAATCAACGCATTTATCGAGATTGTGACTATATTACCAGGGAAACAGGACAACCTTTCCCTCCAGGTATTACTTGGCGGCGCAAACAAGGTTCGTGTCGGGATTATACGGTGTTATTTATGGAAGTCTGTCGCGCTGTGGGAATTGCTGCCAGGTTTGTTAGTGGCTACCAAGAAGGTGATAGAGAACAAAATAATCGAGATTTACACGCTTGGGTAGAAATTTACTTACCAGGTGCGGGTTGGCGGGGTTACGATCCCACTTTAGGTTTAGTTGTTAGCGATCGCCATATTCCCCTAGCTGCTAGTGCTATGCCCCTCTATACCTCTCCTGTTGATGGTGCGGTAATTCCAGTACAACACGGTGAAAAGATTACTTCTAAATTAAATACGCAAATTTCAATTATTCATTTGTAGCTTGAGAGCTAATAGCCATTGGTGACAAGTTAAGATAATCTGTCTTTTGTCACATCCTAGTCATGATTGGGTTTAACATCTTTTTCTAATTCTCATTCCGTACTTTAGTTTGTAGTTGACAAAAAGTATCGGTCAGAATACATTGGTTATCCTCGCTCGGCAACCAGAAAAAGAAGCTTTTTCGGCGATCTCAATACTTTGATTTCAAGTGTAGCCACAATTGATTCTCTTACCTATCAATATTACGTTGACTCTCATCGTTACAGACCGAAATTTATTCAAGAAGAGAAAAGTCTTAATTTACTCCAAACTGCCCTTACTACAGCATTCCTCTACTGTGTATCGGCACATCCGCTACCATGTCCACAGAAAAAAGATATTTAACTCTAGAAGGACAGTATAAAACTTCAGGCGATCGCTTGTTATTTCCTTTAGTATTTTGTCGTGAATGCGGACAAGATTATTATGCAGTGCGCTACAACACTGACAAGGATGAAGTAACGCCTATATTACCTATTTCTATTGACCATGACAATGATGAAGATATTCAGGAAGGTTATTTAACCTTAGATGAACCCGATCTTTGGAGTGATGCCGATCTAGATTCACTTCCCGACAACTGGTTCAAGGAAACCAAACGCTACGGAAGAACAGTTAAAGCAGAACTAGCCTAAAAATTAAAAATGGCAAAAAAAAACGCCCCTCATTTCTGAGGAGCATTTTTTTAATTATCTAGAAATCCTAGCCGTTGATGGAAGGAGCAGTTAATGCTACAGGTGCAGACTCACCAGATGCTAAGTCTAAGGGGAAGTTGTGCGCGTTACGTTCGTGCATTACTTCAAATCCTAAGTTAGCTCTGTTTAAGATGTCTGCCCAAGT
>JBHJNX010000075.1:0-11052 GCA_050330335.1 Pleurocapsa sp.
GCGATCGCGCCTGCTGCTCTTGAGATTGCCAAATTTCATCTTGCCAAACGGTTGCTGAATCAAGTCAGAAATGCTTCTGGTGAGGAGCAACTGGAAATTATACGGGATCTGGCAAATCACAGAGATACAACTGCTGGGCGTACCTATGGTGCATTAAATGTGAAGGCGAAACTGGCTTTCTGGTATCAGTTAGCCGAATGGATGACTCAGGAAATCGTGGTTCCCATGCCTTCAGATTACAGCATGACTCCAGAAGCCAATCAAACACTCGAAGCTTTAAAACGTCTCGATCTGAATCAACAAATTATTGTACTACGCAATGTAGTTGAAAAGATGGGCATCGATCCTTTGGCATAGGTTTGAGTTAGAGGTGAACGGAAGTTAAACTCTTTCTGGGCTTGTTATGCCAATAACTTAGAAATCTAAAGATTCTATCAAAATAACCTCAATTGGAGGATTATTATGTCAAAAGAGAAAAAAGGCAACAAAGAAGCCAAAAAACCCAAAAAGCAATCTGATGATCCTAAAAAGCACAAGAAAGACCCCAACAGACATGATGGACTTGTAGCACGTATAGTCAAGAGTTCACATGAATGAAGAAACATTGAACCATAAAACATAGCCAGTACAACATCAAACTGACAATTCCAGAATGGGATAGAACTCTACAACGGGGCTACTTCAACCCTCAACTGCCACGGACTCGGAACTTGTGGCACTTGTGCAGTTCAGGTGGAAGGGGCTGTTTCGGAACCTGAATGGCGCGAACGCACTCGGCGATCGCTGCCTCCTCATTCTCTCGCCCAGAACCGTCGACTAGCTTGTCAAACTAAGGTTTTAGGGGATGTCAAAGTGACAAAATTTAGTGGTGCTTGGGGTCAAGGAAATCAAATCGTTTGGACACCGAAGAGTTAGTTCAGTATAAAGCTTTTTAAATGATAGGTGATAGCAATGCCAATTAAAGAACAACCTACTCCCCCTCGTTCTCGTCTATTCAATAACATTTTTCTGACACTGGCAGCTTTGTTCGTGTTCGTAGATTTTGTCTTGCCTGTTATCTCTGTTCCTCGGATTCCTGGTGTCCCTTACAGTCTGTTCATTCATCAGGTGCAGCAAGGTGAAGTCAAAGGGGTAGAAATCGGTCAAAACCAAATTCGCTTCCAATTGAAAACTGACGATGAAAAGGCTGGAACTGTTTTCTCTACTACACCCATCTTTGATTTAGGATTGCCCAAGTTGCTAGAAGATAAGGGTGTTGAGTTTGCTGCTACTCCTCCGCCTAAGAATGCCTGGTTTACCAGCCTTCTGGGTTGGGTGATTCCACCTCTAATCTTTGTGGCAATCTGGCAGTTTTTTGCCCGTCGAGGTGCTGGAGGTGCAGGATCTCAAGGTGTTCTCTCTATAGGCAAGAGCAAAGCCAAAGTTTATGTCGAAGGCGAATCTGCCAAAACGACCTTTGCCGATGTAGCTGGGGTAGAGGAAGCCAAGACCGAACTAGTCGAGATTGTCGATTTCCTCAAGACTCCAAAACGCTATACTCAGATTGGGGCGCGAATTCCCAAGGGAGTATTGCTGGTAGGCCCTCCAGGGACTGGTAAAACGCTGCTGGCTAAAGCGGTAGCAGGGGAAGCGGAAGTGCCATTCTTCAGTATTTCTGGCTCTGAGTTTGTGGAAATGTTCGTAGGTGTGGGTTCTTCACGGGTTCGCGATCTATTCGAGCAGGCGAAGAAACAAGCTCCTTGCATCGTCTTTATTGATGAACTCGATGCGATCGGCAAGTCTCGCAGCAGTGGCGGTTTCTACGGTGGCAATGATGAGCGTGAACAAACACTCAACCAATTGCTAGCAGAAATGGATGGATTTACGGCTGGTGAAGCTACCGTAATCGTTTTAGCTGCAACTAATCGCCCTGAAATATTAGACCCTGCCCTCTTACGTCCTGGTCGATTTGACCGTCAAGTTCTAGTCGATCGCCCAGAATTATCGGGGCGAGAAGCGATTCTCAACATTCATGCTCAAAAAGTGAAGTTGGGTAAAGATGTAAATCTTAAAGCGATCGCCACTCGTACTCCTGGTTTTGCTGGAGCAGACTTGGCTAACCTGGTAAATGAAGCCGCACTCTTAGCAGCACGCAATCAACGTGAAACGGTGGCACAGGAAGACTTTACTGAAGCGATCGAGCGGTTGGTTGCTGGTCTTGAAAAGAAAAGCCGTGTCCTCAACGACAAGGAAAAGAAAGTTGTCGCCTATCACGAAGTCGGTCATGCCCTGGTTGGTTCTTTGATGCCAGGTAGTGGTCGAATCGAAAAAATCTCCATCGTCTCCCGTGGTATGGCAGCACTGGGTTACACACTACAACTACCAACGGAAGATCGGTTTCTCATGGACGAAACAGAACTTCGGGGTCAGATTGCTACTCTCCTGGGTGGACGCTCAGCAGAAGAGATTGTATTTAACAGTGTTACTACTGGTGCATCCAACGATTTGCAACGAGCAACTGACTTGGCGGAGAGGATGGTGACTACCTATGGCATGAGTAAAATCTTAGGACCACAAGCTTACCAGCAGGGACAACAACCTATGTTTTTGGACAATGGTACACCCAATCCTCGTCGAGTCATGAGTGAAGAAACGGCACAAGCGATTGATCGCGAGGTGAAAGAAATTCTGGAAACTTCCCATCATCAGGCTTTGAATGCGCTCAAGCAGAATCGAGATTTACTAGAGACGATTACCACACTACTTTTAGAAACAGAAGCGATCGAAGGTGAGAAACTACACAGCTTGTTGAGCCAGGTTCAAGCTGCGCCAGTGAGTCAATCGCCTAAGATAACGATGTCTTATGAAACCCACTGAGTCGAAGGTACTCCGCCCTAAACGGGCGGAGCCTGCTTCGACTTCGTCAACTTGCTTATCTGCATTCCTCTGATTACTAAGTGTTTCGATCTTGCTACAGCCGAGGCGCATACGCGAGGAGTTCGCTCCTTGCGTCGCGATCGCAAATTAAATAGCTGAAATCTTCAGTAGCGATCGTGTTTTCTTTTAGTTACTCAAGCATTAGCGTTAGTGGAAATATGACATGACTTTAAATCCCACATTCAGCAGCCCCATAGATGAAGTACAAAAGAAACATGAAATCAGGATTGGGAGCGTTGCTCAGAAGTAGCTAATTATCCAGAATCTAGAACAGCAAATAAATACAATTGAATTCCTACAGAACTTTGACTCCCTTCACATTGGCCAAGACGATATTACAACGGCATTCTCCATCCAACCACAAACCAACATTGTGATACAGAATTGCTTCTGCTTTAGGTGGTGTCAGATATCTCAACTCAATTGGATATCTCCTAGCACCATGAATCATGACATTACAGGATAAACGTAAACAGTAATGCCATCTGCTATTTTGTAGCCAGTTGATTAGTTGATGGTTGGCAAAACCGCGATCTGCCAATAGCATAACATCAGGATAATTAGAAAGCTCACGGGGTGACAGAGCAGTGAAAAACAAGATAAGCAGTTAAATGTAGCGGTGAGATGGTAAAAAAAGGGGGTTGAACTTATTGAAAATACCCCCAAAACCAAAATGTTGCCTGAATTCTATCACAAATGCTTAGAGCAGTTATTAACTTCAAGACAATATGCAACCCTAAGAATAATTGTCTTAATGTTACAAAGTTACAGGACAATACAAATAGAAAAACTAACTGCCCTGATGCCAATTCCAATTAAATATCAAAGTCGCCGTCGCCACCTTCAACGATTTCTAGTTTTGCCACAATTAACAACTAATTGCTTACAAGCTTAACTTGTTACCAATGGGTTTTAAGTATTTTTTCTTATGACCTAGTGCGCGAACGATGAGTTTAAGTGCTAAAGAAATAGCCAAATTATTAGCAAGACAACCAGGCGCGATCGCATCTCGGATAAATAAATTAGGCTTGAGTTAATAAAAGCTTTTTAAGAACTGAACGTCGGCTTTGCGATCGCAAATTAATTCTAGAATTCGGATGCCTGTTGTAGGTAAGTTAGATAAGAGTTGTTGTAATTGCTGCCAGTTGTTAACGGTACGATAATCTACACTATAAGTAGCAGCTAGTTTGGCAAAACTTACGGCTTGAGGAGTAGCGAAATACTCTTCAAAACTAGATTCAAATTGAGATATAGGCAACATTTCAAAAATCCCACCGCCATTATTATTAATTAAAACAATTGTCAGATGTCCTTGAAATTTATTTTGAATTAAAAAGCCATTAGTATCGTGAAGTAATGCCAAATCTCCTGTTAATAAAACCCCAGGTAAGTTATTTTGGGCTATTCCTAATGCTGTAGATAATGTTCCGTCGATTCCATTTGCACCGCGACTGAAATAAGGAACGATCTGTTTATTATTAGGTTGCCAAAAAAATTCGGCGTTTCTCACGGACATACTATTGGCAAAGAAAATAGGCGTGCGATCTGGCAATATTTGAGATAGCAACCAAGCAGCTTTTCCTTCATATAAAGTATCGCAAGCTTGCATTACTAAATTAATTTTTTCTCTAGTTTGAATTTCTTGTTGCTGCCAAACTTGACAATATTCTGATATTTGTTGGTTCGCTGCTTCAGAATCGATACTATTAGTAATTTTTTCGATAGAACTATTCAGATAAACTGCATTTCTATGCAATGGATCAAAATTTTCCCAACTCGAATCGACGATGTAACAGTTAGTATCAAAATTATTCAACCAAGTTCTTAATTGTTTGCTAGTAGGTAATTCCCCAATTTGAATTACTAGATCTGGAACTAATTTTCTAGCGGATATATCATCGCGCAAAATAAAATCATAACTGGAAATTAAATAAGGATTGAGTGCGGCATAATTTCTTACAGGAGATAGAGCTTCTGCTAATACGGGAAATGATAATAATTTAGATAATTGAGCGATCGCTTTGCAGTATAATTCGGGATATTTTGGTTGTGCTAAACCAGCAATAATAATTCCTCGATCGCAACTTTGCCATTCTTTTAGAGGCAGAGTGACATCGCAATTATTAACAGTAACTAGAGGAGAAATACCAGCAAAAAATTTAGCAGTAGACAGCTGTTTTTGTAATTGCCCTATTTCTGGTTGAGGGATGGGAGCGAGGGGTTCGCGAAATGGTAAATTAAAATGGACTACCCCTGGAGTGGGAAAAAGCGATCGCATCTTCGCCTGAATTATATTCTGTCTGAGGTAGCGTAACATCTCCATCTTGGCTTCAGGAACAGCCAGTTCGCTATACCAATTGGCATAATTACTATATAGTTTGATCTGATCGATTGTCTGTCCTGCATGACAATTACGCAATTCTGGCGGGCGATCGGCGGTTAAAATAATTAAGGGAATGTGACTTTCTTTCGCTTCAATTACCGCAGGATAAAAATTTGCTCCTGCCGTCCCAGAAGTACAGACTAAAATCGTTGGTAAACCAGTTTGTTTGGCTTTTCCCAAAGCAAAAAAAGCGGCAGAACGCTCGTCTAAAATAGAAATAGCTTCAATTTGGGGATGTCTCGCCAAAGCAATGGTTAAAGGGCTACAACGAGAACCTGGACAGAGTACAGCAGTAGTCAAGCCCAAACGCCAACAAGTTTCTACCAATACTGAAGCCCAAACCGTATTGGTATTACGAAAGTCAATCATTTATTCAGTTATTAGTAGAGGCGATTCCGGAATCGCCCGTACAGTAATCAGTAAATACAATATTTTACAAGTTTTAGCTCTTTTTTATTTTGACATTGAACCCGTCTTTAATTTAAAGTAATCTCATTTAACTAATGACTAATGACTAATGACTAACGACTAATAACTAATAATTAAACTAAAGCATCAATTAAAGATTGTAATTTTAACTGAACTTCAGCAAATTCCTTATTAGGATTAGAGCCAGAAACAATTCCCGCTCCTGCATAAAGTCGGGCGCAATTACCATCAATTAATGCCGAGCGAATACCCACGACAAATTCACAATTTCCCTGACTATCTATCCAGCCTAAAGGTGCTGCATAAAGGGAGCGATCAAATTGTTCGTAATCGCGAATTTTATTACAAACAATTGCTGTAGGTACTCCTGCAACTGCTGGTGTGGGATGCAATTGTTCGATAATCTCTAAGGGTTCAATATCTCCTGGTAAATGGGCATATATTGGTGTCCAGAGATGCTGAATGCTAGATAATTTTAATAGTTGCAAGGGTAATTGTTGGGGTTTTAAACCTAAAGAGCGCAAGCGTTCCATAATGAAATCACTTACTGCTTGATGCTCGCGTTTTTCTTTTCTACTTTTAAGCAACAAACTAGCTAAATGTGCATCCTCAGAAGTAGTTTTACCCCTGGGTGCAGAACCTGCCAGAGCATCACTTACTAGTTGTTTATTTTGTATACTTATTAATCTCTCTGGACTAGCACCAATAAAATTTTGTCCTTTACCATTGCTGGTAGAAAAAATATAGCAATCCGGATGAATTTTGCGTAAGTTATTGAGTGATGCGATTAGTTGAAACGGTTCTGAAGATTGAATATCAGTTGTATGAGCAATTACTATTTTACTAAATTCATCCACTGCAATAGAATTTAAAGCCGAAGTAACTACCGATTTAAAATAATCTGAGTTTTTTGTCTCAGTACTAGGAATGGCAAAAGTATCGCGATCGCTCGATATTTCTAATTTTTCTAATTCTCGCCAATCTATAATTTTAATACTTTTTTCTAAGCGTTCTCTAATATTTTTTTTATCTTGAGATTCTGCCAAAGGAAAATTAATAATTAGCCAACAAGTTTTATTTTTTTTTGCTATTTGAAATCGAGGTAAAAACAGTGTTCCACTCGAAAAAATATCTTCCTGTTTTTGTTGTGAGAAAAAAGTAAAACTACAAAAAATGCTAGGGTTACTTTCTGCTAAATTATGATCACTTTGTTTGATAATTTGTTGAAAACAATTTTTAATAAAGTTTTGAGCGACAGCAAACCTAGATGCCGATTGCGCGCGGGTACTTTTAGCAACTCCCCAAGCAGCCATAGCTTCTTGTTTACTGGGATTTTCCCAATAAAAATGTAAAGTATCGGGAGTGGTAAATTTTTGCAGACAAGCTAAAGGGTCTATAAGAGGAATTTTACGAGCTACACTAATGATTTTAGTGCGATCGCTTACAGCAAAATTGAGTTGCTTGTTATTCCAAAAATCTTGTAGTTCTGCATCTTCATGGAGAATAGATTTATTAAATTGAGATATGACAGGCATAGATATTTTAGAGTGTGTCATTCCAAAGGCAATTGCTGCACAGATATTATCAAAAAAATTATTTAAATTGCTTGGTTATTGGAGTTATTAGCTAATCAAAAGAAAAGTCAATTTAATTCCATCCACCATTGGTAATCTAGAGCTATATTGATTAACTATCATTAACCTTTATGGAACTAAAATCAATAACAATACACATATAATTATTTATTTCCCTAACGTTATCTAGTTTGTGCTATTTTTGTTTGGGCTTTCAGACTAAAAACATTACTGGCCAGCCTATCAAATTATAGAGAGATTGTGCCAAAAATCTAGTAAAACCACTGAAATCATTGATAATATTGTCTCCTAAGCTTAACGAAACAAGATAAACTGTCATGAAACTACATAAACCCCAGAGAATATACCTGATAGGGTACTAAGATGATCACAAAATGGGTTTCATAGCTATATCGTCTACAAAAGTTGACAAAATATAAATGATTGTTAAGCAAATCGGCGAAAAAAATCAAAAATTGTGGCTAGCTGCCATCAAGCCGCCTATTTATAGTGTGGCGATCGCACCAATTGCGGTAGGGACGGCAGTAGCATTTGCTGAAACTGGTATTTTTCATCCCCAAATCTTTTTTACCTTTTTAGGCTCGGCAATTCTGATTATTGCTTGGCTCAATCTCAGTAATGATGTTTTTGATTCCGAAACCGGTATCGATGTCAATAAAGCTCATTCTGTAGTCAATCTTACAGGTAATAAATTTCTAGTCTTTTGGATTAGCAATCTCTGTCTGAGTTTGGGAATTATAGGTATTTTAGCTCTATCTTGGTGGCAACAAGACCCAATGGTATTAGAGTTAGTCTTGCTGTGTTGTTTTTTGGGCTATACTTACCAAGGACCTCCCTTCCGTCTGGGTTATCTCGGATTGGGAGAAATAATTTGTTTTTTTACCTTTGGACCTGGCGCAGTTAGTGCAGCTTATTACTCTCAAACTCAAGCCTTTTCTCAGCAAGCTCTAGCAACCTCAGTAATTATTGGTATCACTACATCAATTATTTTATTTTGCTCTCATTTCCATCAAGTAGAAGACGATCTAGCCGCAGGAAAGCGATCGCCCATTGTACGGATGGGTACAAAAACAGGAGCGCGAGTGTTAACCTACTCAACAGCTAGCATTTATATCTTGACCGTTATCGGTGCGATCGCCAACTATTTACCTTGGTTAACCTTACTGATTTTTGCCAGCCTTCCGACTGCCTATCAGTTAGTACATCGCGTCAATCGCTATCACGACTGTCCAGAAGAAGTAAGCAACAGTAAATTTATCGCCGTCAATCTGTATCTAGCCAGTTCCGTCTTTTTAATCATAGGATTAATAACTAGCAACTATTTTTAAAGTAGCAACTAATAACTGTACAGACAAGGCATACCTTGTCTCTAATGACTAATGACTAAAAAAATTATTCGCACTGACAAAGCACCAGCACCCGTAGGCCCATACAATCAAGCGATCGCTGTTTCGGGAGAAATGTTATTTATTGCAGGACAAATTCCCCTCGATCCGCAAACAGGAAAGATTGTTGGAGAAGGGGATATTGCTGCTCAAACCAAACAGGTTATGGCTAATATTCAAGCTATTTTAGAAGAAGCTGGAGCTAATTGGGATAATGTAGTGAAAACTAGCGTTTTTTTGCGTGATTTAGCAAATTTTACCCCAATGAATCAAATATATGCTCAATATTTCTCTGAAGATACCGCTCCTGCTCGTGCGTGTGTGGAAGTAGCTCGTCTACCTAAAGATGTTTTAGTAGAAATTGAGTGTATTGCGGCAATTAATTAATTGCAAAAATAAAAGTTTATTAAACATAGTTCGAGTGGGATAATTAAATTCAAGTACCTCAGTAAATTATGCTGCTTGAGGCTCTAACATTGCTCCTAATTGTTCGATACCTTTATGGAGATGACGAGTAACAGTCATCGGACTGATACCAATCTGTTTAGCAGCTTCTTTGCGGGGTAAATCCCATAAAAATACACATTCTATTGCTGCTTTAGTTTTCGCTTCTAGCTGATTCATTGCTCTTTGTAGTTGTAATTTATCATCTTCTAATCTTCTTTGTTCGTGATAGTTAGGATCGATAATAGTGTCGCCAAATGTAATAGAAGAATCTAAAGAATTATTAATTACAGCATCTAAACTAATAGGTAAACGATTTTGCAAAGCTAATTGACATTCACTCCACTCATTTAAAGGTATTTCCAAAGCTTCGGCAATTTCAAGATCTTGAGGTAAACGCCCTAATTGCTCAATTAAATCCTTACGAAGTTTTTTACCTTTAGCATATAATTCTTGCCACCTACGAGGAATCCTCATCATGCTACCTCTATCTCTAAGATAGTGAAGCATTTCACCTCTAATATAGGGAATAGCAAAAGAACTAAAGGCAGAACCTTGATGGGGATCGAAACGCTCGATAGCTCTAATTAAACCTAAATAACCAATTTGTTCTAAATCTTCATAAGGTTCGGCACATTTTCTACAAACTTGATGGGCAACTTTGCGGACTAATCCAGCGTTTAATTCTACTAATTTATTACGTAATTTTAAAGAAGGTTCGCGATAGTATGCTTGTAGAAGTTCTATAGAACGATAACTAAGAGACTGTGTAGACATAAGAATTAAAGCTAAGGTATCAACAACCCATTGCAGTTTTAATTTCATGGGTAAATCTATGAATCTAAATCTCATTTTCTGTTGACTTAAAAAGCTATACCATCGTTGTTTTACTGAAAAATAAATTTAGACCCTTTTTTGACTCCGCACAAATACGCATAAAACCTAGGGTTTTTTGATTTAATTTAAGCTAAACTATCTGATTTTTATTAGATAGCTCAAAATTAGTATTTTAAAGTTTTGGTTTAGATTTTTTTAGAATTGATTTAAATAAAAATAATCAAATAAAGGAAGATAATTGGTTTTATTAAAAATTAGCAATTATCAATTATTCAAAAAAATATTAATGACCAATTAACAGATAAATTTTACCAAGTTTAAATTTATATCAAGTAGGAAGGGTATAGGGAATAGGGCAGAGGAAATTACTAACTGTATAAATAATTATGGCGATAATAATTAATTCGGTTGCTTATTAATTAAGGGTTACTGAATAAGTTTAAAACTTATAAGTACCTGGGTAAAATTAAATATAAAGTAAAAACTTTTATTTCTTCCCCTAGTCCCCTAATCCCCTAATCCCCTAGTCCCCTAGTCCCCTAAAGTAGCGATCGCTTTTTTTATGTTTCCTTCGAGTTCCTGAATAAACAAGACGAATCTTCAAATTTAACTTAAAACTGTTAGTTAAGAGAACTTTAGGGGAACTATATAAGTTATAACTACTAATTTTTTAACCGAAAAATCTTAACTTTTTTCTGTTTGCTATGTCTTTTGCAATCAAACACGGACTTTTTAAACTCAATATTATCGATCACCACGCTATTTTAGGGGTATCTCTCGATGTCGATGCCAAGCAAATCCGTTTGAGATATCTAAAAATAGCTCAACAATTACATCCTGATACCTGCAAAACTGATGAAACTAAAAAACAACTAGCCAGTCAATTGTTGTCTAAGCTAGTCAATCCGGCTTATGAAGCATTGTCCCGTAAAAATTCTTTTACCGAACACCAATTAGTATTAACTCAGATCGGCAAGCATTTAGCTGACAAAAAAGACAAAATTAATCTCAATAGTGAGTTAGCTCGCGAATTACTACAGGCTGGAGACAAAATAGAACTTTT
>JBHJNX010000076.1:0-32736 GCA_050330335.1 Pleurocapsa sp.
TTCAAAGGATAAGCGACCAGATTTAAAGCAATTTTTAATTAATTTGATAGCAAGTGGCGATGGAGGAGTCCCTCTATTTCTAGAATGTGGTAATGGTAATGATAACGACAAAGCCAAATTTGCTCAACTATTATCTAATTTTAAAAAACAAGTAGATTTTGATAGTATATTTGTGGCAGATAGTGCGCTTTATACCGCAGATAATTTATTAACAATCGAGCATTTAAAATGGATAACTAGAGTTCCACTATCAATATACCATTGGGCAAAGACAACTTAGAGCTAATCTAAAACAGAATCAGACAGGAGTTAAAAATCAATTAGGACTCCTTACAGAGCGACCAACTCTACGTTGGATATTTCAATGTTTTCAGGGCGTTCATTTAGTTGTTTTAAATGGAGTCAAGCAAATTGTTAATCTCACTGATTCTAGAGTTTCCACTCTTAATTATTTTTCCAAGCATTGTCAAAAATATTATATTTTATCTGGCTAGCCATCAGAGTTTTACTTAATATTTTAAACCTGAAAAGAGCGAAAAGTAATATTCTCTTCCTCAGTCATTCTCAATAATTATCAGTTAATGAAAATAACTTGAAATCAAAGTATTGAGATCGCCCAAAAAGCTTCTTTTTCTGGTTGCCGAGCGAGGATAACCAATGTATTCTGACCGATACTTTTTGTCAACTACAAACTGAAGTGCGGAATGAGAATTAGATGTAACTATGAATTTGGGCATGAGTGGCTTTTTAGGGGGAGAAGGCATTATTTTTCAAAAATTTACTGGCAATGGCAGGGTATTTATTACAGCAGGAGGGGATTTAAAACAAAAGCCACTACAGGTTAACAAATTCTAGGCAATTGATCGCCTACCAACATATCAACAATTCTATCTGTACCAAACATAGTTTCCATTAATACTAACCCTGAAGCAGAATCAATTACTTCACCGATAATGACGGCATCTTTACCAGCAGGATGATTTTTCATGGCAGCGAGAACCTTTTCTGCTTGATGATTAGGTACAACTATCACAAGCTTGCCTTCATTTGCCATATATAGAGGATCTAATCCTAACAATTCACAAACCCCACCAACCCCTTCTCTCACAGGAAGTGCTTGTTCGTACAAGCGTATACCTACCTCTGAAGTAAGGGCAAATTCATTCAATACTGTGGCCACCCCGCCTCTGGTAGCGTCGCGCATGGCGTGAATTTCGGGACAAATAGCCAAAATTGAAGCTACTAATCCATTAAGGGGCTGACAATCACTCTCGATGCTACTATCTAATGCTAACTCTTCCCTAGCTACCATAATTGCTGCACCATGATCACCCAAATAACCATTGACGATTACAGCATCTCCTGGTTGAAGATTACCAGCAGAAACATTAATCTCCGAAGGAATTACCCCTACTCCCGTAGTGTTAATAAATAGCTTGTCTACCGAACCGCGATTGACAACCTTAGTGTCCCCAGTAACGATCTGTACTCCTGCCACATCCGCAGCCTGTTTCATACTTTGGACGATTTGACGCAAACTCGCTAGAGAAAACCCTTCTTCAATAATCATTCCGCAGGATAAATATAAAGGAGTTGCACCACTGACGGCAAGATCGTTAACCGTACCATTAACTGCTAATATACCTATGTTGCCACCAGGAAAAAAAATCGGCTCGATGACATAAGAATCTGTAGTCAAAGCCAAGCGATCGCCTTGGGCAATTAACTCCGCTAGATTAATTCGGGCTTGATCTTCTAATTCTGATAATAGAGAATTATTAAAACTACTGACAAAAATATCTTCAATCAAGTCACGCATCGCTTTACCACCACTACCATGAGCTAAAGTAATAATGCGGTCTTTAACTTTAATAGGGGAATGGCGATTTTTTTCAACTTTATTTAACAGAGAATTGTGAGCGGGAATCTGAGGAGGAATGTTCATAATTAGCGATTAGATATTAAATATTAAATGATATGGCTGTAATTATAGCGGGCGATCGCTCTGGAGTCGGAAAAACTACAATCACCTTAGCTATACTGGCTTTTTTGGCTCGACAAGGGAATAAAGTTCAATCATTTAAAGTAGGACCGGACTATATCGATCCGATGTTTCACACGGTGATTACCAATCGTCCTTGTCGCAATTTAGACCCCGTTTTGACTTCCGAAAACTATGTGCGAGAATGCTTTTTACGCCATAGTCAAAATGTAGACTGGGTGATAGTAGAAGGAGTAATGGGTTTATTTGATGGTATTACTCATTTCGATGCCTCTCAATCAACTAGCCAATTAAACGATTATGCCAGTACCGCACATATAGCTAGATTACTAAATTTACCAGTATTATTGGTTTTGGACTGTTCCCGCTTATCTAGTTCGGTAGCGGCGATCGCCTATGGTTATGCTAATCTCGATCCCCAAGTTAAAATTGCCGGAGTAATTCTCAATCAAGTAGCCAGCGATCGCCATTTAGAATTATTAGAAAATGCTTTAACCACAGTCAACTTACCGATTATAGGAGTTTTACGTCGTAACAGTGAGGTGACAATTCCCGACAGACATTTAGGGCTAGTACCTACAGATGAACTATCTCAGTTAGATAATATTTTCGCACGACTGGCACATTTAGCCAAAACCTCTTTTAATTGGCAACTGTTATTTCCCCTACTCCAACCATCGAAAATTAACCATGGGCAAGAGGCTATTGAGTCTCCACCGTCTAAGATTAAAATAGCTGTAGCACGCGATCGCGCTTTTAATTTCTATTATCAGGATAATTTAGATATTTTGCAGCAATTGGGAGCAGAATTAATCTTCTGGAGTCCCTTAGTGGATGAAAAGTTGCCTTCAGATATTGCAGGACTCTACTTTGGTGGCGGATTTCCCGAAATGTTTGCCCCGCAACTATCAGCTAACACCTTACTTTTACGACAGCTAAAACAATTAATTAACGCCGAAATGCCCACTTATGCCGAATGTGGGGGTTTAATGTATTTATGCGATCGCTTAATCGATCTCGAAGAGCAAACTTGGTCGATGGTAGGGGTAATTCCCACCACCGCAGTCATGACACCAAAATTGACTTTAGGATACCGCCAGGCTAACGCTTTACAAAATAGTTCCTTGATCGCCGCAGGACAAACAGTACAGGGGCATGAGTTTCATCGCTCACAACTGGCATCCTTACCAACTAAATCACTATGGCAAATGCAGGGATTTCATTCAAGCAGTCCAGTAATTTTTGAGGGTTGGAAGCTGAGACAACTTCATGCTTCCTATTTACATCTTCATTTTGGGAAATATCGATTTTTGGCTGAACAATTTATACTAACCACCACTAACAGGAGGAATTAAAACAATTTCGTCTCCTTCTCGGACAATAGTATCAGCTTCTACAAATTTTAAATTAACCCCAAAACGAGTAACTTCTTGCCATTGTTCTAGCTGAGGTTTTTTTTTAATTAACATATCTAAAACATCATTAACCGTAGATTCTTGGGGAATATTTAAAGTTAATTCGGGAAGATTAAAAGTTTCTTGATATATGGCAAATAACTTTACTGTTACTTGAATTAATGAATTTTCACGATCAATCATTACCTATTCCCTATTACTTTATGTACAGGCGTTACTTCGTACCCTTCGGAAAACGCGAAACGCCCCTACGTTTACCTATTACTTGTACTCCCCTTGCGAACAGTAGGCAACGTCCCTATCTATTCATTGTTCAACGCGATAGCCAAATTCAGCCAAACGCAAACGAGATTGTCGCCATTTTGGTTCTACTTTAACAAATAATTCTAAATATACTTTACCAGAAATCAGTTTTTGAATCTGCTGTCTTGCCGCCACACCAATTTCTTTTAGCATATTACCTTGTTTACCGATCAAAATTCCTTTTTGAGAACTACGTTCGATATTAATTGCAGCATAAATTTTAGTTATTTTTGGGGTTTCTTCTACTTTTTCAATGGTAATAGCTACAGAGTGAGGAATTTCCTGACGAGTTTGTAATAAAATTTGTTCTCGGATTAACTCTGCCATAATAAACCGTTCTGGTTGATCGGTAACAAGATCGGGTGGATAATAATAAGGGCCTGTTTCTAATTTATTAATTAAAGTAGTTTGTAATTTATCTGTTCCTTCTCCAGTGGTAGCAGAAAATTTAATGATTGACCAATTAGTATCTCCTATTAATTCTTGATAGCTATCATCGATAAACTGATAATTTTTTGGTTGTAAGTCTATTTTATTTAATCCCAAAACTACAGGAGTAGAACTGTGTTTTAAAAGATCGAAAATAAAGCGATCGCCTGTACCAGCTTCGATAGAACTATCCACCACAAACAAAACTAAATCGACAGATTTTATGGCTGTTTTGGCATTTTGTACTAAGACTTTTCCTAACTCGTGATGGGGTTTATGTATCCCAGGAGTATCAACAAAAATTATCTGAGCTTCAGGAGTAGTTAAAATACCTCTTAAACGGTTACGAGTAGTTTGAGCAACAGGAGAAGTAATGGCAACTTTTTGTCCAATTAAATGATTCATTAAAGTAGATTTGCCGACATTTGGTCTACCAACGATCGCAACAAAACCAGACTTAAAATTTTCAGGAGGAATTGGGATAGTAAATTCAAGATTACTCATGTTAGTTATTAGTTATTTATTAGTTGCTACTTATCTTAAAAAGATAAAATATCCATAACATATTCTCCTTGATTGACACATTGATTGATAGAAATATCAAAAACCAAGCCATCTGTTTCGGCACAAATATCAATTATTTCTGGGGGTTCTTGTTGTTTATTAAAACTTAAAAGTTGATAGATTTTATCTCCTGCATTAACTTTTGTTCCTAAAGGCGATCGCGATTGAATCATACCACCTGTAGGGGCATAGTAACTATTAATTTTATCTGTTTTGACTAAAGTGATAGGATGGGCGATCGCGGGTTCGGATAATTGTAAAATTTGCTTGTGATTTAAATAGTTTTTAATACCTTGAAATCCTTTGACTACAGAATCAGAATTGATGGTCATTCCGCCACCTAATTCTAAAGTCCAAGATTCGATATCGAATTTAATATTTTTACCTAGTTTGTTAAGTTGAGTTTCTAATGCCAACCAAGGTTTTAAAAAAGCTTCGTCAAAAGCATCACCATCATATTCAGTCATCATAACTCCATAATCTAGAAGCAAATATTGAGCATTTTCTGCTCGTTCTGGAAAACAGAAAGTATAATCTATTGCTTGATTGCTAGAACTATGAATATCGATGACGTAATCGGCATCTAAGCACAAAGATTGTAGTCTATCGCGGTATTGTTTGCTGAAAGAAACACTTTTAGGTTGTTGTATTTTGGACAATTCTTGTTGCCAAGCAGTCTGAATTTTTTGACGATAGTTTTGTTTAATTATTTCTGGTTCTTTATTCAGTTGAGATTTAGCAAACTCTAATAAATCGGTACATTCTTGTTCGTAATCCCAAAAAATACGATTCCAATTTTTACCATCATAACTATTAAATCTACCCGTTGAAAAAAAATGCGATCGCTGATTTACTCCTAAAGGATTGCAGACGGGAACAAGACAAATTTCTCCTATTATTTGTTCTTTGTTTAAAGTAGACAGAAATTCAATTAATTGATGAATTACCACATTACCAACAATTTCTGCACCGTGAAGATTAGACTGAATATAAACCTTCTTACCAGGTTCTTTGCCAATAAATTGATATACTTGTAACGATAAAGTATCTCCAGAAGCAAGTTTGAGTAAGTTTATAGTTGAAATAATTGGAAACATAATTTAAGTAAGAAGTAAGAAGTAAGAAGTAAGAAGTAAGAAGTAATAAATACTACCCTTAACTTGCTACTCTTTTTTAACTTTTAACTTGATTAACACAAACTTTTCCCTGTTCGATATCTTGGATGTTGGCTAAAGTTATTTCGGCAATATTAGTGAGTGCTTCTTCAGTAAAAAAAGCTTGATGACCGGTAATAATTACATTGGGAAAAGTTAGCAACCTTTGAAAAACATCATCCTGAATAATTTCACCTGATAAATCTTCAAAGAATATATCTTCTTCTTCTTCATAAACATCTAAAGCCAGATGACCGATTTGTTTAGATTTTAATCCTTGAATTACTGCTTGGGTATCAATTAAACCACCTCGGCTAGTATTAACTAACATAACTCCTGATTTCATTTGACCAATGGCAGCTTCATCAATTAAATGATAAGTGTCGGAATTTAGGGGACAATGAAGACTGATAATATCAGACTGATAATATAATTCTTCTAAAGATACATATTTGGCATATTTTTTACCAAATTCCCTATGGGGATAGAGGTCATAAGCTACGATTTTACAGCCAAAATCATGTAATATCTGACCAACAATTTTACCAATTTGACCAGTACCAATAATACCCACAGTACGACCGTACAAATCGAAACCTAACAGACCATTGAGAGAAAAATTACCTTCTCTAACTCGATAATAAGCACGATGAATTTTACGATTGAGAGTTAAAATTAAAGCGATCGCGTGTTCAGCAACTGCATGAGGAGAATAGGCAGGTACTCTAACTACAGTTATCCCCAATTCTTCGGCAGCATTAAGATCTACGTTGTTGTAACCCGCACAGCGCAAAGCAATTAAACGAGTCCCCGATGTAGCCAAGATTTCTAAAATCGAACGGTCTAATAAGTCGTTGACAAAGACACAGATAGCGGGAAACCCTTTAGCTAATGCTACCGTTTGAAAATCCAAGTTAGGGGTAAAAAAGTGTAACTCATGACCATATTTTCGATTACTTGCTGCCAAAAAAGTGCGATCATAAGTTTTAGTGCCAAATACTGCAACCTTCATATAGCAATCCTAGCTGAATTTATATCTTTTTGCTTTTTAGTTAAGACAAATAATCGCCAAACTACTTAGATATTCCTGCCGACTGCAACGCCATTTCCATAAATATCTCGTGGCTACTTTGAACTTCCTCGTCTTTTTTAGGTTGTCTTTGAACGAATATACCATCAGATTGTAATTCCCAAGCCTGACGATTATCTGCCAACATTACACCCAAAATTTCTTGTAAATCCTTAAAAATTTCAGGAGATTCAACAGGAGTTACTGCTTCCACTCGCCGACTGAGGTTACGGGTCATCCAATCTGCACTACCAATGTAAATTTCTTCTTTTCCGTCATTATTAAAGTAAAAAATGCGAGAATGTTCTAAAAAACGTCCGATAATACTAATTACCCGAATATTTTCGCTAATTCCCTTAAGTCCCGGTCGCAAACAGCAAATTCCCCGTACGATTAGGTCAATTTCTACTCCAGCTTGAGAAGCCTCATAGAGTTTTTGAATGATCTGAGAGTCTACTAAAGAGTTCATCTTAGCTACAATACGACCTGCCTTTCCCTGACGACAGTGAGCGATTTCGCGGTCGATCATTTCTACCATGCGATCGCGCAAACTAACAGGAGCAACTAATAACTTGCGATAAGATTTTTGTCGGGAATAACCAGTTAAAAAATTGAATAAATCAGTCAAATCTGCGCCAAATTCTTCCTTACAGGTCAAAAGTCCTAAATCTGTATATATTTTAGCGGTTTTGGGATTATAGTTCCCCGTCCCGATATGTACGTAGCGACGGATTTTTTCTTTTTCCTGTCTGACCACTAAAGTAATTTTAGTGTGAGTTTTTAAGCCAGATAAACCATAAACTACATGAACTCCCGATTGTTCCAGCTTACGCGCCCAAATAATATTATTTTCTTCATCAAACCGCGCTTTTAATTCCACTAACGCCACTACTTGTTTGTTATTTTGCGCTGCTGCAATTAAGGCTTTAACAATTGGCGAATCTCCCGAAGTACGATAGAGAGTCATTTTAATTGCCAATACTTTGGGGTCGTATGCCGCTTCAGTAATAAAACGCTGTACCGTACTACTAAAAGAATGATAGGGATGGTGAAATAATAAATCGCCACTGCGGATTATGCTGAAGAAACTTTTACCATCTTCATTATCATTGGGATTTTCTAAATCTTTTAACCAACTCAATCTTTGAGGTAAAATCGCAGTCCAGGGTTTATCTTTCAATTCTGGTAGGGGTAATGCCATAAACGACATCAAATCTCCCAAACCCAATAAACCATCAATATCATAAACATCATTATCACTTAACCCCAATTCTCCCATAATTGTCCAACGAATCTCTTCGGGAATGGAAGCTTGAATTTCCAATCTCACACAAGATCCACCGATACGGCGTTTTTGTAATTCTTTTTCAATCGCCAGTAATAAATCATCTGCTTCGTCTTCTTCCACTTCGAGATCAGCGTTACGAGTTACCCGAAAGGCATAAGATTCTAAAATATTCATTCCAGAGAATAAATATTCTAAATTATGGGTAATTACTTGTTCTATCGGCACGCCAGTCCAAATTCCTGCTTTTCCTCGCTGACGTTGACGCAACTCTTCTGGTAAGGGGACAAAACGTGGTAATGTTTTAGGAACTTTAACCCGTGCAAATAATTCTTGTTCTGTACTGGGGTCTTTGAGAACTACAGCCAAATTCAAGCTGAGGTTAGAAATATAGGGGAAAGGATGAGAAGGATCTACAGCCAAGGGAGTCAGTACGGGGAAAATATGCTCTTCAAAAAAGCTGTTGATATGAGTTCTTTGTTCTTGATTGAGATCGACATAATCTACAAGATGAACTCCCTGTTTGCTTAATTCAGTTTTCAACACTTTCTCAAAATGCTGATGCTGCTGTTCGATCATCGGCGATAATAATTTGGCGATCGCCTTTAGCTGTTCTTCGGGAGTACGACCATCAGTCGATAACTTACTGACTCCTGCTTCAACTTGTTGTTTTAAACCAGCAACCCGCACCATAAAAAATTCGTCTAAATTAAAGCTAAAAATAGCCATAAACTTGAGACGTTCTAACAATGGCGTTCTTTTATCTAAAGCTTCGGCCAATACTCTGCGGTTAAACTCTAACCAGCTTAATTCTCGATTGAAATAATATTTAGGATCGTTGAGTTCGATATTAGTATTGGTGGCAGTTGTCGTAGTCATTTATTATGTAGTCCATTATCGGTCGTTAAGATTGAAATCGCAGGATTCTAAGCGGATGTTGCTGCGGGACGGGGTTCATAAACTGAGGAGGAAACCTCCTCAGACCACCTCTCTGCTAAAAGCACCGCTTCGCAACGCTTACGGTATACTTTCTTTAAGCAAGACAAGGTATATCGCTTGGGAACTGTCAAATGATTAATGATCAATGTTAACTATTACCAATTATGCACCTACTGCTTCTTTAGCTGCATACATTACTTCTAAACTGATTTCAGTAAAACCTCGTTCGCGAGCAAATTTTTCGGTATTGCGTTTCACTTTACCTCGCACAAAACCAGGAACTTTATTTAGTTCGGCCCGTGCTTCTTTATCCCAATTTAAATCCGACTCAGCCGAAATACCTTTAGTAATTACTTCTTTGGTATCGTGTCCACCAAAAATTTCTAATAAATGATCTTCCATGCCTAAAGTAAAAGAATTGTAGACCAAATCGGCAATTTGATTCGTGCCTTCATAACCTAAAAATGGTTTGTAGCCGATGGGGAAATTTTGAATGTGAATGGGAGCAGCAATTACACCACAGGGAATATTCAAACGCTTACCGACATGACGTTCCATTTGCGTACCGAAAATCGCCGCAGGTTCGATTCGGGCGATCGCGTCACCAATTTCTGCATTATCATCGCTAATGAGAACTTCGTCGCAATATTCCCCAACTTGTTCTTTAAACCAATCGGCATCGTATTTACAGTAAGTTCCCGCTAAAATTACTTTTATACCCATTTCCCGCGCCAAAATTTTCGTCATCGCCACCGCGTGAGTATTGTCGCCAAAAACTACTGCTTTTTTTCCGGTGAGGTTCTGACAGTCAATGGAACGAGAAAACCAAGCTGCTTGAGACACATAAAGAGTTTGATTGTTAATATACTCTTCATAATCTACCTCTGCACCTTGGGAATTAATTACCTGTTGAATTTTACGGATGCAGCGCGCAGTTTCTACTACACCCATGGGAGTAATATCTACATAGGGAAGATTGAATTCTGCTTCTAAATAACGGGCCGCACTTAAACCCAATTCCCGATAGGGTACTAGGTTAAACCAAGCGCGGGGTAACTCTTTAAGTTTTTGAACCGATGCAGCATCAGGAATTATCTGATTGATTTCAATTCCCAAATCCGCCATGAGTCTTGTTAACTCAGTGCGATCATGTTGGTTGTGGAAACCCAGAGTGGAGATACCGATGATATTAACAGAGGGTTTTTCGGTTTTTCCTTGGGGTAATTGTTCTTTTTTACGGGCTTTTTCGAGATAAAACTGTAGGATTTGAGTTAAAGTGCGATCGGCTGCCTGTAATTCGTTGTAGCGATAGTGATTGACATCAGCTAGCAGTACGTCACCCTGAGTATCCATGGTGGCACGGCTGACAAAATTTTGTAAGTCTTCTTGTAAGATACTAGACGTACAAGTGGGAGTTAAAACAATTAAATCAGGTCGTTCTTCACGGTCTTTGCGAGTAATATTATCGACTACTTTTTCTTGAGAACCCCGCGCCAAAACATTGCGATCAACTACACTAGCAGTTACAGGGGTAAAATTCCTTTCTCTTTCTAGCATCGATCGCATGACATTAAAGTAATCATCTCCTAAAGGAGCGTGCATGATCGCGTGAACGTTTTTAAATGAGCTAGCAATACGTAAAGTTCCTATATGAGCAGGTCCGGCATACATCCAGTAAGCTAATTTCATTAATTTCTCCCTTAATTTCTGGAATTAATTTGCAATATGAATCGGCAATAATAACGTCAGTCAACCAAAGTAATGCCCGATGGGGCTGTATATAAATTTTTTTTTCGATTGTCTCGGACTCAGTTTGAGTAGTTTAATTTATGGCAATCTACCTAATATCAAAACCAAGATTAATCCTGCAAACTATATATCCTCCAACCGTTATAGCCTACAAGTTTAGCCCCCTTAATTCTGCTGTGGGGCAATAAATCTTAATGTCAGATTCCCCTGTTGACTACATTTAAATTCAATTTTAATTCAGTAATTTAATCAGAATTTTAGATTTTAGCTATATTGAGGAAAATGGCGACCAATCGATATTTTTGAAGATTATTAACAAAAACGAGAGTTTTTATTTTTTTTTAGATGATGGGATGGAGTTGCACCCGACTACTCAACTTGTGCTACTCTTAATACTAACAATCTAATATACTGTTACAGTCGTTACAAATTTACTAAAGTCAGAAGAAAAATATCTGTTGTTTGATAGATTGGTCTATCTGGCAAAACTACTAAAACTGTTGTAGCAGCGAAGCCAATGCTTATTTACATCAAAGGGTAGAGGCACTGAAAAACGCAAGCAAGAATAATAACATAAGTATTTAGATATTTCGTTAGGAGTTATTTGTCCGATGGACTATATAGAACAATTGCTAGATAAATTAAGAGATTGGGCGCAAAAATTGATTGAAGTGCTTTTAGGTCCCAATACAGAGCCAGAAGCTGAATTAATCCCAATCCCAGTAGATGACCGCTCCAGTCGTAATTACCGTTAGTTAATTCGGTAATTGATCTTGTTGCAATTTAGTATATTAGTTCTGCACGGTCCAAACTTAAACTTATTAGGTTTGCGAGAACCACAAATATATGGTTCTACCACTCTTGCTGGAATCAATCAAATTTTAGAAGTAGAAGCGAAGAGACTGCAAGTGAGAATTTCTTGTTTGCAGTCTAATCATGAAGGGGAGTTGGTTGATGCGATACATCAAGTAAGAGAAGTACATCAGGGAATATTAATTAATGCCGGGGCATATACTCATACAAGCGTTGCCATCCGAGATGGTCTAGCAGCAGTGCAAATTCCTACGGTAGAGGTACATCTGAGCAACATATACCGCCGAGAAGAATTCCGCCATCACTCTTATATTGCTGCGATCGCCATAGGACAGATTAGTGGTTTTGGTGTAGACAGCTATCGTTTAGGACTTCAGGCTTTAGTAAGTTATTTACAGCAACAAAAAACTAGTATTTGATAGAAAGAAGGTTCAAGAGCAAAAAATTAACAATTAACTTAAAAATATTTCAAAGTTCCTAGCAGAAACTTAAGATTGATTGTACTTTTACTCTTGTTCCTTTGTTTCAACCGAATTTGCCTTGAACATCCAATCTAGAGGATATATATATATAGATAGATGTCTACTGGTTACTTCTAGTTAACGCAGTCTTCTTACGGACAATCTCCAATAATGTAATATTTCTTAACTTAGTAAAGCTTTTGATATTGTCGTTCAAATTCGTCACTAATAATTGAACAAAGAAGAAAGACAAAGGACAAAAGATATCTAAAAAATATTAAGCAGCAGTTTGATTTTTAGAGACATTAGAGTTAGAAACTCCTACTAATTTCTTAGTGTCTACTTGAGGCGATCGCAAATCTTTAGTTTTATTTGAGTTACCAATTTTGCGCTCTGCCAACAATTTTAAAATCTCTTGACAGGTTTGGTAACAGCCAATTGTAGCCAATAACTTACCTTGTTCGTAAATACCCCAGCGTCCATTTGGTAATCGATTATAGTAGTAATTCATGTTAAATTTTTCGTTCGCTTGATTTACATATATTCAGTTCTTTTATTAGCTGATTTGACAACCGTGAAAATACGGATTTTTTTATTTAGTTGAAAAAATAACTGGGGTAGCCTGATATTTTATGTAGTTTTTACTACTTTTTGCTCGAAGGTAATCCCTCATATTGCCTAGTTGATCCGTTTGAGAAATAGAGTGAATCGGCGTTATGGTTTTCTTCACAAGTTCCTCAGATTTTTTAATTAACTTAAGACCAAACATAATTACACCACAAGGCTCTTGGCGATCGCTTTGATTATTATCGGCTAAATTCTAAATCGAGAGTATCGAGAATGATTAATTTGTTTAATATCTTTCCTGTAGTTGTTCCAACCATTGAGCGACGGCAGCCGCAGTTGGTAATAGATCCCTGGCAAGTTAGGGAGGATGATTTTCCTGTTACTGGTTCGACAACTGAAAAACTGAAATTTTTACTAAATTATGCAGTTTTAGCTCCGTCGGGACACAATACTCAACCTTGGTTATTTAAGCTAGTTGATGATGCGATCGAACTCTATGGCGATCTAACTCGTGCTTTACCCATAGCCGATCGAGATCATCGGGAGTTAATCATTAGTTGTGGTGCAGCTTTATTTCATTTAAAAATTGCCATTAATTATTTTGGCTATCAAGATCTAGTACAAGTCTTTCCCGAAAAGAGCAAACCGGATTTATTAGCCCGAATTGAACTTGGTAACAAAAGATTAGTGTCTGATGAAGAAAAATCTTTATTTCATGCCATAGTCAAGCGACGTACCAATCGACTTCCATTTACAGATCGACAACTACAACATTCCTTACTCTTAGAATTACGTCTGGCAGCTAGTTCGCCATCTACTCAGTTACAAATTATTCCCGATAATCTCCGCCCAACTATAATTAATTTAATTACCCAAGGCGATCGCACTCAACTGGCTAATCCTCTATTTCGTCAGGAATTAGCGCAATGGATCCACTCCGAACATAGCCCCGATCACGATGGTATTCCTATTTACGCTCAAGGAATAGACGAACGATTCGATGCCTTAACTCCTATAATTGCTCTAGCAATTCGCTCTTTCAATTTGGGTAAATCTCAGTCAGCCCAAAACCAAAAATTAGCCGCCCAAGCCCCTACTTTGGTTTTATTAACTAGCAGACACGATACTCCTCATGATTGGTTGGTAACAGGAGAAGCATTAGCACATTTATTATTAAGAGCCAGAGTTGATCAGGTTTGGGCATCTTTCTTCAATCAACCGATTCAAATTCCCCAATTGCGATCGCAACTTCAAGCTTTATTTCCCAATCATGGCTATCCTCAAATTTTATTACGCTTGGGCTATGGACAAACTGTCAAATCTACACCGAGAAGATCTGTAGGGGAAGTAATTAGTAATTAGTCATTAGAGACAAGGTATGCCTTGTCTGTACCGTCATTGGTCATTGGTTATTGGTTATTAGACGGTAGTAAGTAGGTAAAAGGTAGAAAAGTTACTTCTCCTCAATCCTTTACTCTTAATTCTTAACTCACGGAGGCTCATCGTATGAGTTGGCAAAAATTAAGACCATTAATCATAGCTTTTATGGCGACTTTTTTGGTAATTTTTATTACTGGGGTTGCTGTGGCCAATAATGATAACGAAATCCAAATTTTCAAAATGGGGACTGAAGTTATAGTCCCTGAAAAACAAGTTGTTACTGATGCAGTAGCTATTGGTGGTGATGTAACTATCTTCAATGAGGGACAAGTTACTGGCAATGCAGTAGCGATTGGCGGTGATGTGATTCTCAAGCCTAACGCTCGTGTGGCTGGGGACGCAGTAGCAATTGGCGGACAGATCATTAAAGAAACAGGGGCAATTGTTGGCGGTAGTGAAGTAACCATGTTTAGTAACGCCAAAGTACTATTTGATCGCTTTGGTTTATTTGGCACTCTTTATTTGAGTAATGCTTTATTTTCTTTAATCTCTCTAATTGTGGTTGTTGCTTTTGGCATATTTTTATTGTTGTTAATGCCAGGTCACATTCAAACTATTACTGCAACCATGCATCAACATCCTTTTAAATCTGGTATGTGGGGTTTGGGTGCTATTATAGGGATTACTTTATTTATTGCTCTATTTGCTGGTAGTATCTTTGGTTTTCTATTAATTCCTATTACTAATTTAGCCTTAGCTGTAGCTGGGTTGCTCGGCGCGATCGCTACTGGTTTGTGGATTGGTAAGAAAATATTTTCCCGCAGAGAAAAAGCTCTTATACCGTTTTTAGTGGGAATGCTAATTCTGGCAGTAATTAGTCTGATTCCTATCGCTGGCGGATTAATTATTTTAATGCTAAATCTGTTTGGTTTGGGTGCAGTTTTACTATCGCGGGTAGGAACAGTACCACCCGAAAAAATCCAAAAACGATTTGATCGAGAGGAAGGTACAGTACCAGTAATCAGTTAATCGGAAGCAGAAAAAGGCTTGAAAATTCTCTTTCAAGCCAATGATCAATGAATTGACTGTCTACGAATGAACCATCAAATATTGACCGTTACCTAAAATTTCTCCTTGACCGGCATTAAAATAGGCATTGCACAATATTAAGTAAAGTCGCCACATACGGCGAAAGCGTTGGTAATCCATGCTGTAATTGAGAGTTTTAATTTTGTCTTGAGTGCGATCAAAGTTATCTAACCAAGCTTGTAGGGTTCGAGCATAATTTGAACCATTGAGAAACCAGCGATCGATTGTTTTTAAGTGGCGATCGCCAGGCGCCTCGGAGCAGCCAAGATCGCCACTGGGAATCATCTCATAATGCCAAACTCGCGCCCTGGGAAAGATATATTTATCAATAAAGGGATTCCCAATATTGTGAGGTAATTTAACAGAAATAATATGGATGAAGACTCGACCATCTGCTTGCAAAAAAGAACTTATTTTTTCAAATGATTGAGTAAGATTGCCAATATGTTCAAATACTCCCAAGGAGATGATTTTATCAAACTTTTTGTCAAAGTTAATTTCATTAAAATCCCCTTCAATTAGAGTAAATCGACTCGAACTAAAATAACTATTTTTATCTTGCATTTTGTTACGAATATAGTTACATTGTTCCCGACTTAAATTTAAACCAGTAACTTGAGTATTGGGAAATTTATGCAAAATATAATGAGCGGCACTACCCCAACCACAACCAATATCTAGGACAGAATCTCCATCTTGAATATTAGCTTTGGCAATCGCATCTTCTAGCATATTTAGTTGGGCTTCTGTTAAATTTTTTGCTCCTTTTTCCCATAAAGCAGTCGTATATTTGGGATAGAGTAGATTATTTTCTTCTAGCATTAACCTAAACATTTCTGGCGGCAAATTATACTGAAGTTCCATTAATTCTTGGGACTTTTCTGCTAGGGTTGAACTTTCTGTAAGTATCCACTCTTCTGGAATTAAAAATAACGAATAACGGCGGTATAAAGCAGTAATAACCACATTAAACGCATTTCTTAGCCAAGCATCTGGTATCTCTAAACCTCTTAAATACATTTCTGCTAATCCTAGTTGTATAGAATTAAACAATTGAATTAATTGGCGATTTTTTTGATAGCGATCGCGGTATTCTGGGTTTAAATCTCTATTAACACTTATCTGTCTTGATTTATCGTTAATTTTAGAGGAATATATCATTATTACACCTCAATTATTAATTAGAAATCAGTAATCTTATTTATTGAATATTTTGTTTGGTTTTGATTGTGCAGCGTTATAATGTCAATAAATTAATTATATATAATATGTAATTAATCGAGTTTAAAAACTAATCTTACAAAAGATTAACTGCGAATTTTTTTGATGATTTGTTAAAATTATTGTACAATTAAATATTTTTAAAAAGATTTTTATAGATTCGAGAAACCATTGAATTATTTAATTTTTGCCAACATATATCTTAAAGCAGAAGACAAAGGATTAAAGACTTATGCTCATAGGTCTAATAAATGAACTCTGTTATAAAGCGATCGCCATAAAGTATCATTTACAAGTTGGCTTAACTGGATTGGTAGATCTCCGCCATTCTTCTTGCAGCCATTGCCGTACAAATTCACCCATTTCTCTTTCTCCTTTTCTGACTTTGCCATTAGCATCGGCTAATCGAGGAGAACAGTAGTGGTCGTAAGTCCAAATCGTCCAGTTAATATTAGGGCGATTATTTAAAAAATCTTTTATAGGTTGACCGAAATCGGTAATCGTACCCTGTCCCATGTCCCAGTCTCCCGTAGCTTGCCAGCCAAATTCAGTAATAAACATGGGTACGTGGTCTGCGGCTTTACCGAAAACTTTTTCCCAGTCGTATTCCATGCCTACATCTCTGGGCCAACTTTCCTCCATACCGGGATAGGTATGATTAACATAGGCTAAATTGTCTCCTGCAAAAGGGTATTGAGGGGCAAATTGGGTAATCTGCGACCATAAAGGAGAACCGATGAGAATAATATTGTTAGGTGCTTGTTCTCGCATTAGATCAACCCATTGCTGTGCTTTATCTCGCCAATTTAACCAATTTTCTGCGGTTACGGCTTTGGGGTATCCCGGCTCATTGTAAATTTCAAACATTACATTGGAGTAATCTTTAAATCGGGGGGCGATATAACTCCAAAATTTTACAGTTTTACGTTGCATTTGAGGAGATCGCCAGTCAGCACCTTCTTCTCCATCTACCGCGTGCCAGTCAATAATACAGTAAACTTTTTGTCTGACGCATTCATCTACACCTCCTTTTAGTGCGTGATAAACTTGTTCTAAACTAAAGTTATTGAGATGATAGTCTTTAATCGGTAAACGCAAGAGATTGGGATACCAACCATTAACTCCATTAGTTACTTGAGAGATTTTTTGGGGAAAATCTGGTAGGGCTTTTTCTCCCCAACTGTTATTAAAACCACAGAAACTTATGCCTCTGAGAGTAACTGGATTACCTGTTTCGTCTTTAATCCATTTACCATCTACTTGCAACCAAGGTAACTCCCGCTCTGTATTACAAACGCGATCGCTCTGTTCTGTATTATTATTGTTAGAGTGTAAAATCGGTGGCAAACTAGCAAAAACATGACTATTGCAGATTCCAATGGTAAATCCGAAGAAAATTAAAGCGATCGCTCTAAGCCAGTTCTTCTGAGAAATTCGATTAAAACTCACAAAAATTACCAGAGCCAAGATCAAAATAATGGCGATCGCCCAAATATTGTTACTGATAATATGAATTAAATCTAATCTAATTCTCATGGTTTTATAGTTTTAGATGGCCTTGATTTCATTCAAAATAAGAGAGATTGATAAAACTATAGCAACTTTTGGTAATTTGAATTTAATTAATTCATACAATTTCATCATATTACAGCGGAGTTTTCTCGGACTTCTTTGGTAAATGCAAAATATAAGCAATTATTCCCAAAGCATCAAATTTAAATATTTTTAGTATGACTCAACAGCCAACTCCTCCCAAAGCAGCTAAACACCCTCACGAGTTAATTACTCATGGAGACAAGAGAATTGATAATTATTATTGGTTGCGCCAACAAAATAATTCAGAAGTTATCGCTTATTTACAGGCTGAAAATAAATATACTGAAGATAAAATGCAGCACACTACAGAGTTGCAAAAATCTCTGTATGATGAAATCCTCTCTAGAATTAAGGAAACAGATCTTTCCGTTCCCTATCGCTTAAAAGACTACTATTACTATAGTCGTACGGAAGAAGGTAAAAGCTATGGGATTTTTTGCCGCAAATATCAGAGTTTGGATGCAACAGAAGAGATACTCTTAGATCAAAATGAATTAGCCGCAGGTAATGAGTTTTTTAGTTTGGGAGTCATTTCTATTAGTCCTAACCAGCAGATTTTGGCTTATTCTACAGATACCACGGGGGCAGAACAATATACCCTATTTTTCCTCGATCTAGCTACTAGAAAACTCTATTCAGAAACTATTCCCCATACTTATTATTCTTTTGCTTGGGGTAACGACAATCAAACTGTTTTTTACACCAAAGTAGATGATACCAATCGTCCCTATCAATTATGGCGACATACTTTAGAAAACGATCCGCAAGATGATGTTTTGATATATCAGGAAAATGACGAAGCATACTATCTCGGTGTAGGAAAAACCCGTTCCCGTGCCTATATTTTGCTAGAGTTGGGCAGTAAAATAACTTCTGAAGTACATTATCTCGATGCTAATAATCCTTATGGTGAATTTCAGCTTTTTCAACCCCGTACCACAGGAATAGAATATTCTATCGAACATCACAGCGATCGCTTTTATATCGTCACTAACGAAGAGGCGATTAACTTTAAATTGATGTCTACTCCAGTAAATTCCCCAGATAAAACCCACTGGAAAACCTTAATTTCTCATCGAGAGGACGTACTGCTAGAAGGAATTGACGCTTTTGCCGATTATTTAGTTATTTACGAACGTAAAGGAGGATTATCTACCGCCAGAATTGAAACTTTAGCCACGGGAGAAATTACCCAACTAACTTTCCCCGAACCCACTTACTCTTTTTCTGGGGGAAATAATCCCGAATTTGAAACTACCAAGTTTCGTTATGGCTATACTTCTATGATTACTCCTTCTTCCGTCTTTGATCGCGACTTAATTACAGGAGAAATAGAATTAAAAAAAGAAACCGAAGTTCTGGGAGGATATAATCGCCATTTATACACCAGTGAGAGATTATTTGCTACCGCTAAAGATGGTACAGAAGTTCCAATTTCTCTAGTTTATAAAAAAGGCATCAACAGAGATAGTTCTAATCCCCTGTGGCTGACGGGTTATGGTTCTTATGGCTATGCCTATCCCGCTACCTTTTCTTCTTTGCGCCTTTCTCTTTTAGATCGAGGATTTGTTTTTGCGATCGCCCATATTCGCGGTGGGGAAGAAATGGGTCGAATGTGGTACGAAAATGGCAAATTCTTCCATAAAAAGAACACTTTTACCGATTTTATTGCCTGTGCCGAATATCTAATTACCGAAGGCTGGACGAATTGCGATCGCTTGGTTATCTCTGGTGGTAGTGCAGGGGGATTACTGATGGGTGGAGTAATTAACCAACGTCCCGATCTATTTAAAGTAGTTGTAGCCGATGTCCCCTTTGTGGATGTCTTAACCACCATCTTAGATACATCTTTGCCTTTAACTATTCTAGAATGGGAAGAATGGGGCAATCCCAATCAAAAAGAATACTACGATTACATTAAATCCTATTCCCCTTACGATAATGTTAGTCCTCAAGCATATCCCGCCTTATTAATTACCGCAGGTTTAAACGATTCGCGAGTCAAATATTGGGAACCTGCTAAATGGACGGCTAAACTCAGAGAATTAAAAACCGACAACAACCTATTATTACTCAAAACCAATATGAGTGCAGGACACGGCGGCGCATCCGGACGCTATGACAGCCTCAAAGAAATTGCCTTTGAATATGCTTTTGTCCTGGATCAATTGAACATTAAATAGACTGTAGGGGCGATTCGCGCTTCGCCCCTACTAATAACTAATGACTAATAACTGAATAAATGTTACCCAAAGAAGAATTACTCAAAAGTGTAGAAAATAAAGAAGAAATTGCTCGCGTTATCGATAAAGCCGAACAAGCGATTAAAACTTGGGAGGTAGTATTAACTGACTTTCTCTCTCCTCCCGTATTAGCGGAAATAAAATCTATTTTTGGCAAATTAACCGAAATAGAATTTTTAACCTGGGGAGGTTATCCCCAAGCTGAAAGACAGCGCGTTGCTTTATCTCGTCGCGATATTCCCCTAGATGAATCTCAAATCGAATTAGCAGCTTTAGACATTGCTGGTAATTTTCTCTTCGATCCTGCTACCCATCGTGATTTTTTAGGTTCGATTTTAGGTACGGGAATTGTCAGAGACAAGGTAGGAGACATTATTGTTTTAGGGGAAAGAGGCGCACAAGTAATAGTCGTGCCAGAAATGGTAAATTTTTTGACGACATCCTTAACTCAGGTGAGAACTGTTAGCGTTAAAACTCAACCAATGGAATTGAGCGAACTAAAAATTCGTCCTCCTCAAAAGAAAGCATTGACAACTGTAGAAGCCTCCCTAAGACTAGATGCGATCGCCTCGGCTGGTTTTGGGATGTCTCGTAGTAAAATGGCAGATGCGATCGCTACTAAAGATGTCAGAGTTAATTGGAAAGAAGTTACTCAAGCTAGTTACAATGTCAAATCTGGCGATCTGATTTCTGTTCGGGGTAAAGGAAGATTGGAAGTAGGAGAGGTTTCGATTACGAAAAAACAACGTTATCGTGTCGATTTGGTGAGGTATAAGTAGTTGTGCAAAGTTAATTTGGGAGTAGGGAGTAGGTAAACTCAGATCGCATTTAAATCGCTGATTACTTCACCGTATCGGGAAGGCGGCGTTGGATAACATAAAGCCAAAATAGACCAAATACACTCAAAGCGATCGCAACTAAACTAACAACCTGAGCCATTTTTAAAAATCCTAACATCAGACTATCGGTTCGCAGCCATTCAATCCAAAATCTGCCTACACTATAGGCAATCGCATAAACTAAAGTTAACGTGCCAATTTTTAAGCGATTTTTAGGTTTTAATCCCCAAAAAAAGAGCCAAAGCAATAAGGCAAAAACGCCCAGATTCCAAAGGGATTCGTATAAAAAAGTCGGATGAAAATATTCGTAATTAATATAATTTATCGGGCGATATTGAGGTGCAATATACAGTTTCCAGGGTAGCTCGGTTGGTTTACCAAAAGCTTCGGAATTAAAGAAATTACCCCACCTGCCGATGGACTGTCCTAAAATAGCAGAAGGCACAACTAGATCTAGCAATTGCCAAAAGGACATTTTTTTAAATCGGGCAAAAAGATAAGTTGCGATCGTCGCCCCCAAAATTGCTCCGTGAATGGCAATTCCTCCTTTCCAAATCGCTATAATATCTTGCGGACGTTGAGAATATTCTTGCCATTCAAATAAAACATAATAAGCTCTGGCACAGGGAATAGCACCGATAACCAACCAAATAGCTAAATCTCCTAGCAAATCGGGATTAATTCCCCGCCGTTGTGCTAGATATTGAGATAAGGTCACTCCAATTAATACCGCAGAAGCAATCAATAAACCATACCAGCGAATTGCCAGTGAACCAATTTCTAAAATAATTGGACCAGGAGACTGAAACTGAAATACAAAAAGCATATAAATAATATAAATAATAGTTGCTGAGTTTTCCCTGGCGGGTAAGGTTTAAGTATCGCTACTCGCCACTCCCCTAAGAACGGTACGTGGTTGACGCTTCATAAAAAACACTCCAATTGAATTTTTGTTTTAAAAGGTGTTTCTAATCGAAAATTGAGACAAAAATTCAGCCTCAAGCCACATTCCGAGCATCTCTGGAGTCCGAGCTATTTTTGTGTCTCATGCGGTGGCGCACCACTGGCGAAGATCAAGGAGTATATTGACGGGCAAGAAGCGTCCCTAAAGGACGGGGTTTTCAACCCATGAATTTATGATAAATGATCAAAGTTACATCAAAATAACTAATTGATATGGTTCGAGAACCAATTTTTGTACCGCAGAAATCGTTTTACCAGAAACAATATCAGTCATAATCTTACGCATCCCCAGTAATCTCAAGCGTTTAGCAACAATTTCCTGTTCGCGATCGCTAAAGTTAGCCAAAACTAAGACATTTTGTTCGTGTTGAGCGCGAAAATAACCAAAAATATGATCGTTCCCCGTGTCGATAATTTCGGTTTCCCCCAAACTAAAAGCTCGATTTTGTTGGCGAATTTGAATTAGTTTTAATAGTCCGAGATAAATTCTACCCGGTACGGTAGAACCGTCACGATGTCGTTCGGCACGTTCCCAATTAAATATAGAACGATGCACCCAACGACTGTCGCCGTCTTTTTCGGGATGCTCAGTATAAGTGTAGTCGTTTAAAGTTCCAATTTCGTCTCCCAAATAAATTAAGGGAATACCGCCAATGGTTAAGATAATTCCGTGTAATAATAGGATGCGTCGAATTGCCAGATCGATTTCGTGAGGATCGCTATCGCTGGTGAGTTTTTCTAACCCACAGAGAGATGCAGTAGTACCAGAAATACGGGCTTCTCCGGTTTCGGGCTTTTCTTGGAAGGGCAAACCTTTAGCAAAGCTACTTTCAAACCGACCGGTATAAAATTCAGTCAAAAACCGTCGATGATCGTAGGGATTGATATTCAAATCTCTCATGTCGTCATCAGCAATACCCCAACCAATATCATCATGACAGCGAATATAGTTAACCCAAGCACAGTTAGCTGGTATGGTAAATCGCTTTTCCATTCCGTGACGTAGTAGGCGAATATTTCTGACTGCCAGGGCATCCCAAAGTAAGGCCATCAATTGAGGATTGTAAGATAGGGGGCATTCTTCAGCACTAATATAGCGAGTTACTTCATCGGGATGAACGATCGCTTCTGATTTAAATGCCATTGCTGGGGCAGCTATTTTTACCAAGGCATTAAAGGCTTGAATCAACAGATGTGCTTCGGGTAAATTCTCGCAAGTCGTTCCTAATTTCTTCCACAAAAAAGCTACCGCATCCAGGCGTAAGATTTCCACACCCACATTGGCAAGAAACAGCATTTCTTCTGCCATCCTGGTAAATAGTACCGGATTTTCGTAGTTTAAATCCCATTGGTAATTATAAAAAGTCGTCCACACCCACTTACGAATTTTATTTTTATAAGTAAAACAGCCAGGACGTTCGTCGGGAAATACAGAATTAATAGTTTTTTCTACAGCATCAGGATATTGGCGATCAGGATACATCCGATAGTATTCTTGATAGTCTGGATGTCCTGCTAAGGCAAGTTTTGCCCACTCATGTTCGTCAGAAGTATGGTTGAAAACAAAATCGATAACCAAACTGATGCCATGCTGTCTTAATTCGGTAGCCAGTTGTGCTAACTCTTCCATAGTTCCTAAAGCAGGATTGACCTCTCGGTAACTGCTAACGGCATAACCGCCATCATTATCTCCTTCGGGAGATTTAAACAAAGGCATCAAATGAAGATAGGTAATGCCTAACTCCGTAAGATAGGGAAGGCGATCGCGAAGTCCTTGAAGATTACCTGCAAACAGATCTACATAGCACATTGCTCCAACCATGCGATTGGACTGATACCATTGGGGATCTGCTTGGCGCATTACATCTAAAGCTTTTAGGTCATCAGATCTTTCTAACCACATTTTTGTGGCGGTAGCTAAAATATTTTCTAAATGATAGAAGAAATCATATCGAGTGCTGTATAGCTGATATAGCAGCCGAAACAAACGGGGAAAATGAGTCTTAATCCTCTGTACATAACCCTGCCATTCCCCTGGCTCAACGCGATCGCCAAACCGTTCTTCCAATCTCGGTAGCAAACGCGATAATGAAGTATTACTCTCCTTTTCCCAAAAATCAACTTGACCCATAGAGGCGATCGCCATCCTATTTAGTAATTTATGTAGACAAACATCTATATTGTTGCTCGAACTTCAGCTTTTTGGCGGGGAAAATCGAGTTTACCACAGCAAATGCCCCATGACCAATGACCAATGAATGCTTACTGTTCTTCAAAACCAATACAATATATTTATCAGACTCACATCGTGATTTTATATGAGCTTATCTAAAATAACTTTAATAGGTTTAAAAGCCGATCGCTTTCGTCATCCTTTAGATTTACAAGCAACTAATACCCTAAAACAAGTTCCTGGAATGGATATGGCTATTCGCAGTTTATTGGGATCGGTTGCCGAACAGTTTTTTTATACTACTAATATTGCTTCTAGTATTTTGGTAGGAGAAAAACAGTTACCAGAGCTACACCAACTATTATTAGAAGCCTGTAAAATTCTCGACCTCGAACCGCCTCAACTATACGTACAGCAAAATCCCGTTCCCAATGCCTATACTTTTGCCATGCGGGGTAAACAGCCGTTTATCGTGCTGCATACTTCGTTGATTGAAATGCTGACCCCAGAAGAAATCCAGGCAGTAATTGCTCATGAATTAGGGCATCTTAAGTGCGAACATGGAGTTTATTTAACTATGGCTAATATTATGATTTTAGCCACTAACCTATTGCCAACTTGGGGAACGGTTTTAGCTCAATCTTTGCAAAATCAGATGTTACAGTGGGTACGCTGTGCCGAATTTAGTTGCGATCGCGCTGCTCTTTTAGCCATCCAAGACCCCAAAATAGTTATGTCCGTGTTGATGAAATTAGCTGGTGGTTCTCCCAGTTTAGCTCCTCAGTTAAATTTGGATGCCTTTATCGAACAGGCTAAAGCTTATGATGCAGTAGCAGAAGATGGACTGGGTGAAATGCTGCAAGCCTCTCAAACCGCTCAATTGACTCATCCTGTACCCGTAATTCGAGCCAGAGAAATCGAGCGATGGGCTAGTTCGGCAGAATATCAAGGGATTTTGGACAAACGGGAGCTAAATAATACTGCCGGTGGATGGCGCAATTGGTAAAAACTAACCAATAACCAATAACCAATAACCAATAACCAATAACTGCCATGTACAAACTAGAACCTAGTAATTACCCCAGGTATCCCAGAGTACCGATGAATAGACGAATAGGAGCTTTTGCGATTGATTTTGTCGCCGTGTGGGTAGTAAGTTCCTTTTTTGGTTTTGGCTCAATTTTGCAAGGAATTATCTTTTTCATTGCTTGGTTGGGGATGCGAGTTATTGTCGTCGAACAAAATCAAGGTCAGAGTTTGGGGCGTTGGTTAATGGATATTAAAGTTATTGCCCCCAGGTATAATAGAGTTCCCGATATGTTGAGTCTGGCTAAACGAGAAGCAATTGTTGGCTTGGCAGCGATTTTAGCAATGTATGGGTTGCAAATAAATTTTAAAAATGGCCTGTCGATGCTCTTGTTGTTAACTCCTTTGCTCGTAGATTGTGCTTTGGCCATAGTAGATGAAGAGTTAGACCGAGCTTTTCACGACCGTATTGCCGAAACTCTAATGGTTCAAACCAAAAGAGGTTTTTCTCTAGATTTAAGACTCAAAAAAATATTTGCTCAAATCAAACGAAATATGCGAGAATATTAAATTGCGTGTCAAGACTCGCACTTTCCCTTACACAGTAAATCTATAAATATTTCTAATCTGATATGGCAAGCAAAAAAGGGGTACGAATTGTTATTACTTTAGAATGCACCGAATGTCGCACTAATCCTAACAAGCGATCGCCTGGTGTATCTAGATATACCACTACTAAAAACCGTCGCAATACTACTGGCAGAATGGAACTGAAAAAATTCTGTACTCATTGCAATACTCACACAGTTCATAAAGAAATTAAATAAAATTAAACTTCAACTCGAATTAAACTAGAATTTCAAAACTATGGCATACTACCGCAAACGTCTTTCTCCCATTAAACCAAGCGATCCCATTGACTACAAAGATGTCGAACTACTGCGTAAGTTTATTACCGAAAGAGGTAAAATCTTACCCCGACGCATTACTGGATTGACCGCCCAACAGCAAAGGGATTTAACTGAAGCTGTTAAAAGAGCTAGAATTTTGGCGTTGTTGCCTTTTGTCAATCAAGAAGCGTAAGCTAAAAAGTTAATTTATTATTCTGGTGTTTTGCTGGCAAATAGCCCACAAAAAAAGCAAGTTAGACTGAATAATAATGTTGTTGAAAAATTTTAAAGTGCAAAGCTGGTGGAAAAAGGAAAGCTGATTGAATTCAGAGTGCATGGTCAACCTTGCCTTGCAGTTGCCGAACGACCAGAAGGAAAAAAGGATTGGATCGTCATCGACCAAAGGGGGCAGTCTCATAAAATACGTCCCCAGCGAGTTGAATATATAGTTGATGATGGTTTGTATCAAGCCTCTGAAATTGCCAGCTTTGTTTTAGAAGTAGAAGATTATTTAGACCCCAGCAGTTTAGAAATCGCTTGGGAAATATTGAGCGAAGAAAACAGAAACGTAACGCCCCAGGAAATGGCAGAGTTGTTATTTTCCGAACAAAGTGGCATTCTGTGTTACGCTGCTCACAGTCTGTTGAGTCAAGACAAAATTTACTTTAAGAAAAAAGGGGATGTTTACGAACCTCGCCCTGCTTCCCAAGTAGAAGAAATCAAACATCAGTTAGAAGTTCAAGAACAAAAAAATCGCGAAAAAGAAGAATTTTTTCAGCATCTGCAACAGGCGTTAGCAGGAGAACAGATTTACTGGAGTGAAAGCGATCGCCTTCGTTTAGAAGCTATTGAAAAATTAGCACTGCAACCAGAAAATACTTCTCGTCTGGCACAAGAAATACTCACTCAAGTTAATAAAAAAGCCGATCCTCAAGGAGCTTTTGAACTTTTAGTAGAGATAGGATGGTGGAATAAACACGAAAATTTATTTTTACGTCGTAGTTCTTATCCTGTTAACTTTCCCAAAAAGGTATTTGATGTGGCGCAATCTCGTCTTCAATCTCCATTTAATGAGCCTGATGCAAACCGTCTGGATTTAACCAACTTAAAAGTCTGTACTATAGATGACGAGAGTACGACGGAAATCGATGATGGTTTGAGTATCGAATATTTAGATGGCGGTACAATTTCTCGTATTTGGATACACATTGCCGATCCTACTCGTTTAGTAGTACCAGGAGACGAACTAGATTTAGAAGCCCGTCGTCGCAGTACCAGTCTGTATCTGCCTACAGGAATGGTATCGATGTTTCCCTCAGAATTGGCCACAGGGCCAATGAGCCTGGTACAGGGTCAAGTTTGTGCCGCCTTGAGTTTTGGCGTTGTTTTAGACGATACGGGCGCAGTACAAGAATATATCATTCAACCAACTCTGATTAAGCCTACCTATCGTTTAACTTATGATGATGTGGATGAAATGTTGCATTTGGGCTTAAAAGACGAACCAGAAATCGTAGAACTGTCTGAGTGGGCAAAACTAAGACAGCAATGGCGCAAGTCGCAAGGTTCGATTCAAATCAAAATGCCCGAATCAATCATCAAAGTTAAAGATAACGAAGAAATTACTATTGAATTGATTGATGGCTCTCAATCTCGGCAATTGGTAGCAGAGATGATGATTTTAGCAGGAGAAGTAGCCGGTAGATATGGTGCAGAATATAATCTACCCCTACCTTATCGGGGTCAACCACAGCCAGAATTGCCTTCAGAGGAAGAATTAATCCAGCTACCAGCAGGTCCAGTAAGATTTTGTGCCATGCGCCGCTGTATGCCTCGTAGTGAAACTAGTATGTCTCCTACCAGACACGCTAGTTTGGGGCTAGATAGTTACGTACAAGTTACTTCGCCGATTCGTCGCTACACTGACTTATTGGCTCATTTTCAAATTAAAGCCCACTTGCAAAATCTGCCCTTATCTTTTTCTAAGGAAGAACTGCAAGAGATTGTTTACAGCGTCACGGGTTCGGCTTATGAAGCAACCTTAGTAGAACGTCAAACCAATCGCTATTGGGGATTGGAATATCTGCGACGTAATGGTGAATGTATCTGGCAGGTATTGGTATTACGCTGGTTGAGAGAAGATGAAAATTTGGGTTTAATTCTGATTGAAGATTTGGGTATGGAATTACCCCATCGTTTTGATCGCGCGGTATCTTTAGGAGAGCGTCTGGGAATGCGAGTTACTCGCGCCGATCCCCATCGTGATGAAATTCGCTTGCAAGAAATTACGGCAGCAGAAATGCAAGCTAGTGCGGGGTAATCAGTTATCAGTTATCATTGATTATTGAATGTTTGCTGTTAGCAACCCTTTAAATTTCGCTGCTAGTGGTGACTCGATCGCCATCTTTAAGATATGCTACTCCTTTGAGGACTACACGATCGCTACTCTCTAAGCCCTGAAGTATTTCTACTCGACCCTCATCGATAGTTTCTCCTAGTTTTACTGACTGGGATTTCACGGTATTATCTGCTTGTAAGACAAAAGCGAGCGCCTGAGTGCCAGTTTGGGGTAATAATGCTTCCATGGGAATGGTTTTTCCTTGAGTTGTATCTGTAATAATCTTGGCTCTTAAAAACATTCCGGGTTTGAAATTAGTTTGGCTGGGTAAATCAACTCTAACTATTCCTTGACGAGAATCACCATCGATAATGGGTTCTATTTCTCTAACTGTACCGAGTAATTCTTTAGAGCGATCGCTATCAGCAGTAATCCGAACTTTGGTGTCGGTGGCGATTTGTCTGATGAGAGTTTCGGGTACTTTCAGTCTTAATTCTAAGCGTCCGTTTTCAATGATTGAAAATAAAGATTCCCCGACCGAACTAATTTTACCTAATTGTGCTGTTCTAGTAGCAATCGTGCCATCAACGGGGGCAACTATGGTGGTGTCTTCCAATTGAGTGCGGATTCCTTGTAATCTACCTCTAGCTTGAGTCAGTTCTGCTTCTGCCTGACGAATGGTTTCGGGGCGCGTTCCCAGTTGTAATTGCGCTAATGCCTGTTCAGCTTCAGCTAAACGAGCTTTTGCACCAGTCAAATTAGACGTGGCAACCTGTTCTTGATTGAGAATTTCATCCAGGCGATCGCGTGTTATTGCTCCTTCAGTTTGTAATTCTTGATTGCGTTTAACTCGTTTTTGAATTAGATCTAAATCCGAGCGGGCTTTGACTACTTCTGATTTAGCATTGTTAACCCTGGCTTTAGCTTGAGTAATTTCTTCTTGACGCGAACCTGCTCGTAATTCTGCTAAACGAGCTTCAAATTGAGCCACTGCCCCCTGAGCTTGTAATATTTCCGCCTGAAGCATTTTATTATTAAGCCGAGCTAATGTCTGTCCCTGACGGACAAAATCGCCGCGATCGGCTAAAATTTCCGTAATTTGCAATCCCGTAGCTTGAGACATTACAGGAACTTCTTCATAAGCCGCCACCGTACCGGAAGCTTGAATAGTACGCTCTAGCATAGTTGTTTCTACTGTGGCTACCGTAACTGTACGAGCATCAGTAGTAGATTTAGTAACATTAGTAGACTGGGTTTCTGTAGCTTGAGGCGCACTAGGAGTCAACCAACGAATAAAACCCCAAGTCAGCAAAATACCCGCACCCATCCCAATTAAAAAACTTACTTTTTTAAATTTTTTGCTCACAGCTATGGTTAAAAATTTTTGATTAAATAATCAATAAATAACTTAACATATTGAAACTAATAAATTCCCCAAATTGATCACGCCATCGACTTGACATTCTTGTTAAATAAATCCTAAAAATTGGGATTGACAAAAAGTAGATGTTAATCTTAAGGGGCAGGTGGATGGAGAATGGTTATTCGCTAAACCAGAGACGGGGAATATGGAATCACTTAATTATACGAGTAGCCATTTTGAGAAAGTTGCACTCGATAAATTTCGCTTTTTAGCTAGATGTCTTCCTCCAGATAGCAAAATTTTTCGCGAACCTTGGGGACGTTCTACAGTATTATGCATTGACTTTGCCAGCTGTCCCCATTTATTTCGCTTAGATGGTGAACAAACTCGTCTTCTAGACACAGCGATCGCTAAATTGGGGTTGGCCAATTCTGTGATCTTCCGCATTGGTAGTAAAATTGTCGGTTGGAAGAAAATTGAATGTTAAGAGTGGAAGTTAACCAGCGAGGGAAAAAATTAGAACTATTGAATGAGCGAAAACTAACAGAGAGACTGCAACAATTATCAGAAAAGCTACTCTGGCCAAGTGAATCGGATTATCCGTGGGAAACGATCGCCTTAGAAAATGTAGACGATTTGGAAGCCAAGTTACTGGCAATTATCGATAGTCCTGCTGAGACGAAAATTGAAATTCAAGAACTTGATCGCTTTTTTTCTAGAGTTACTGAGGAGAAAGACTGGTATAACGAAGAGGAAATTGCACAATGCAAGGGTTATCAAAATTTAGTTGCTTTTCTCAAAAACCATCTGAAGGATATTAAAGTTTATCGCGTGGGCGAGATTGAAGTTAATTGTTACATCTTGGGTAAAACAGAATCTGGTGCGATCGCTGGTTTATTTACTATGTCAGTAGAGACTTAATCCGCTCTATAGGTTGATTTTTCAACTTTCTGTTGTAGTTTGCGCTCTACACGACTGAAGAAGTTATAACCAGTTTTTTGCTCAATTTCATCTACCGAAACGATGTAATCCTGCCAATCGGTTCTGGCTACCGTTTCATCGTTGGGAATTCTCACAGCAATAGTTGCTTCTATCTGGTCATTATCTAAAATTAAAATTACTTTCCAGGTGTATTCGGGTACGACTATTCCCCCCTCGGCGATCGCTGTAAGCTGTCCTTCTCCTCCCGCTACAATATATAGTTCTTTGCCTCTAGATGCTAATTTCCGACTGTATTCTTCTAACTCCCGCCATACTTCCCGATTGTTAGCTGGAGATTGGGGAATTATGTTAGTCATCAAAAAAGTAGCACTATTATCAATTCTACTGTTGGTGCGATCGCCTGAAGGAATCATGTGTCCTCTATCGTAACCACTACCCCGATAATCGTTAGGACGTACGCCATAGCAACCATCGGGTATTTCGGAGTCGGGACGAAAATCATCAGAGCGGGCGAGATTTCCCAACCAACTGCGATCGAGTTGCCAACTCACCCAGTTGGGAATACCTGCCTGACAGTTATAAGATAGGGCGTATTGGGGTTTTTCTAGAAGATAGTTATTTTTATCTTTAACATTAGCTCGGCTAGGATTGCCATATTGCAAATGAATATTAGCAGAACGATCTCGTCCATCGCGAGGAGAACAACCTGTCAACAGCAGCAATAAAACTAGTGCAGATGAGATAAAGACTCTAAGCATTGTAAGTAAAAATATAACTATCTTTACACGAGTATCTCACGAGTTTAGGTGAGTCGCTGCAAGACGAAAAAGAATGGCTGTTCTATTGCTTTATAATCCATTAAACCCAAGACGGTATTGTTATCTACCTTTCTAAAAATGTCGTGAATTGGCAAGTGATCGTAAATCATGGTAGCACTGATTTTTTGCCGATACTCCATCATTCTCATTCTGGCTTGACTTTTTTCGGTTTTGAGGATTTTAGTCATCGCATTATACAAAGGTTTGAGTATCTCATTTTTGGGAATTGGCAACCGAAATCCTATAGTGGTTAAAGTCGGATGGGGATTGACTTTATAGATGCGATCGCTGTGATCGGCAAACAATAAAGGATGAACGCAATTCGGATTGATAAATTCTTTGCCATACCAATTAAAAGCTTCCAATAAACCATCTAGGGGATGATTGGTATGAAAGCCAGAACCTTTCCATCTGCCCATCATAAACTCTAAATCTACAGTATCCAATTGATCAAAGAGATTTAATGCTGCATCGGTGCTAGTAGTTTCCTGTTGCACCATTGTTTGGAATTTTTCTAATGTACTTATCATGGCAATAGTGCGATCGCGATCATTTTAGTAACTAATTTGTAAAGTAACAGATGCTCGAATTGTTTGCTCTCCAGCAATTACTGGAGTATCTATTGCTACATCTGCTTTTGATAATCGCTCCATTTGCAAAGGCATGGGGGGAGGGACGTTAGTATCATTGACTTGAATGCTAACAATTTCTTTGGCAGTAAGATTCAAAGTATTTAAAACCACATCTGCCATAGAGCGAGCATCCAGAGTAGCTTGACGCAGTGCCTCTTTTTGAGCTTCCCTAATTGCTTCAGGAGTAGCAGTAAAACTTACTTCATCAATGCGGCTAGCTCCAGCTTGTACGGTTTCATCTAATAAACTGCCAACGCGATCGCTTTGGAGGCGAAAGCTAACGGTGTTTGTACCGATGTAACCTACTAAGTTTCTTTGGTTGTTGCTGTAATCATAATTTGGTTCGAGTCGAATACCTGTAGTTTGTAGTCCTGCGACATTTTTTGTGCGTAATAGTTCCACTACTGCTGAACTTCTGCGGGCTACTTCTTGTTGTACTTCGGCGGCGGTTTTCCCTTGAATCTCAACTCCTA
>JBHJNX010000077.1:0-3245 GCA_050330335.1 Pleurocapsa sp.
TTTTCTACTCGCTTTATGTGGCGCAGACACGGAGAGGGGGAGATTTATGCTTACTTACCTACTAGCTCGAAACGAGCAACATCTATAGGACACGGTAATTGGCGATTTCAAAGCGATCAATGGTATCTTTTAGAACAAGAAGTAATATTAAACGATCCTGGTGTGGCTAACGGTCAGATTCGAGTTTGGTTGGATGGCAAAAAAGTTGTAGAACAAGGTGGGCTGACTTTTCGCCAGGTGAGCCACTTAACCATTGACGGCATCTATTTCTCGACTTTTTTTGGCGGTGGCGATCCTTCATGGGCAACTCCCCAAGATGTATATGTCGATTTTGCTAACTTTTCAGTATCGACAGTAAAAACAGATGAATAACTATTATGCTACAGTTGCCCCTGGGTTAGAAGCGATCGCCGCTAGGGAATTATTAGCATTGGGTGCAACAGAAATACGTCAAGATTATGGTGGAGTCCATTTTCAAGGAAATAAGGAATTACTCTACCGTGCTAACCTCTGGTGTAGAACTATTTTTCGCATCTTTGTACCCTTCGCTAAAATTAAAAGCTACAACGCCTCAGAATTGTATCGTAGTGTGCAAAATATTGACTGGAGAGCATATTTAAATCCCGATATGACTCTGGCGGTCAATTGTACTGGCAGCAATAAACATCTCAACCACACTCATTTTACGGCTTTGCAAATCAAAGATGCGATCGTTGACTGGCAAACCAAACAATCAGGAAAACGTTCTAGTGTCGATGTAGAAAACCCCGATCTTTTAATTCACGCTCATCTCGACAATAATCGTTGTTTGCTTAGTTTAGATAGTTCTGGTTCGAGTTTGCATCGTCGGGGCTATCGTCCTGCGATGGGGGCTGCACCCCTCAAAGAAACCCTAGCCGCAGCTATTTTAGAGATAGCCCAATGGACACCAGATTTACCCTTTGTAGATCCCATGTGTGGTTCGGGTACTTTACCCATAGAAGCCAGTTTAAAAGCCTTAAATATTGCACCAGGATTGTATCGTGAATTTGGATTTCAAACTTGGTTGGATTTTGATGCCGAATTGTGGAACAAAATTGAAGCTGAAGCTGAAGCCCAACAACTATCGGTGATCGATGTACCGATTATTGGCAGCGATCGCGATAGTACCATGTTGCAACAAGCTAAAATGAATGCTCGTAGTTGGGGTTTAGAACAGTATATCCAATTTAGCCAACAAGAAATATCTAGCATTGAAGCACCCGCAGATCGAGGTATTATTATTTGCAATCCTCCCTATGGCAAACGCTTGGGCGATGAAGCTCAATTAGGAGAACTTTATCGACTTTTGGGGGACATTTTCAAACAAAAATTTACAGGATGGACGGCATATATTTTAACCAGCAGCAAACAACTATCAAAACAAGTCGGGTTGAGAACTTCTAGCCGTACCAAAGTTTATAATGGCACAATTTCCTGCACCTTACTCAAATATGAAATGTACTAAAGTGTCGCTCATACTTATGATGTTGGCAAAAAACGTCCCTTATGTTGGCGACGACTTTTGATATTTTTTCCGTATTTGATTTTGTCGTTCGTTGTACTATCTTCTGCTGTTTTTAACTCAGCTTGCTTAATTTCTTGCCGATCTATCGAAGGTAGTTTGAGCAATATCCCTGCAAATAACCAGTAATAAACTGCTACAGGATCGGTATCTAAAGGATACCAGTATGGAAAATAAGTAATAACTAAAATAAACACCCAAAAACTAGCCCCAAAACTACGAATACTTGAAGTTTTAACCGAACGATAGTTTTTAAATGTCACAACTACTAAATTAGTCATGAAAGCCACTAAAGCCAAAAGTCCTAAAATCCCAACTTCTGCCATTACTTTAGGATGATAGGTTTCTATTAAAACTGTAGAACCAAAAGCTCTTGCCGAGTTAGTTGCTTTGCCCAATCCCTGACCGAACAATCCTTTTTGATGTTTGATTACGTGTTGAAATTGTTCGACAATAAAATTATAAGGAGGAGAAGCATTCCAGCGTTCAACAAAGCTATCTAGCCTCTCAGTAAAGATATCGGGGTTATTAATCACTAAAACCGTTAAAATTACCCCCAAACCCAAGCCTAAAGGAATAAATCGCTTTAAGTTAGCTATTTGTCCCGTAAGGACTAATAAAATAATTACGGCAGCAGGAACTAAAGCTAAGGCAATTCTTTGACCGCAAATTACCGAATTAACAAATACCAAAACCAAACCAGCCAAGCCAGTAGTGCGCCATAACCAAGATGTATCGCTAAAAGCTACTGTAAAGCAGATAAAACTATTGGCAATTAAAAACCAAGCCCAGTGCCAGGGAGAGACAAAAGTACCTGGTAAACGAATTTGCCCCTGACTAGGACTATATAATAATGACCCCCCTACAAAACATTTAGCCTCAATGCTGGCTTTAAATAACTCTTGTCCAGATGCACCTCTAGTTCCGGCACATACACCACTAGCCAGCAGAGAATATTGAAAAATACCCAAAACACAGCAAATAACCGCTAATAAAACCAATATTCGTCCTAGCCAAACTAACTGTTTCTTGCTTTCAATTAAATAGTAAGAACAAAAAGCTAGAGGAATATACCCCAGAAATACCTTCAGTCCGATAATCCCCTGCATCAAAGGGCTTCCTTGCTTACAAGGGGTTCGGTAAACAATTCCTGTTTTAGGATTGACAATTAGAGAGCCATCGGGAGTGCGCAGTAATTTTTCGTATTCACTTAAGCTATCGCAGTAGGGTAAAGCAGCCTCTTCATATCCATTAATAAATACTAAAGTAATCAGAGATAAAGTAACGAGAATTGCTAAAGTTACAATTAATCTTTTATCGATAATAATCGGTTGGCGATTGCGGCGGCATTCTTGAATTAGAGCAATCAGAGCGGGAAAATAGAATATGTCTTTGCTGAGTTGAAATAAGATATTGCCTCCACCAAACCAGTAAGTAATAGTACCGCTAAAAGGAAGGTAAATCAGAAAAAACCATAGGGCTAGCCGAGGATAACAGTAAGAGACAACTACACTGGGAATAACTACGATCGCACCCAAAGCTAGTTTGATATCTACTGCTGCTAGAGGTAAACCAATTACTAGACCAATAATCAAACAAGAAGCAACCAGAGTAATGATTTTTTTTCTTTCTTCCCTAGCTTTGCGTCTCTTTAATAAGCGTTCTTTTAAACTTAAGTTAGATTGAGAATTTTTTTTTCGAG
>JBHJNX010000078.1:0-40841 GCA_050330335.1 Pleurocapsa sp.
AGTTACTGCCATTGCGATCGCTTTTATTACCCTGGAGCTATTTTCTTATTGTAGAAGTTGAATTATATTAATCGGTTTTTGACAAATGGCAAAATTAGAACTACAAAACTTGCAAAAAAGATATCGCTCTGATGTTATTCCCGTCAAGGATATTTCTTTAGAAGTGCATGATGGAGAATTTTTAACTCTTTTAGGCCCTTCTGGCTGCGGAAAATCTACTTTACTTAGGTTAATTGCAGGTTTAGAACTACCCTCTAAAGGTAAGGTAATTATTGGGGGGAAAAACGTTAATCAAGCTGCACCAGGCGATCGCCTGTCTGGTTTAATCAAAAATGAAGCTTCATAATGGGAGGCTTGACCCCTGTCGACAAGCGCAACTACTCCCATTATGAATATAATTTTAAAATGAGCGATCGCTTCCTGTCAACCCCTAATTTAAAAATTTTTGCGTCTCAGATTAGTAATCGGAAAACTTGGAATTGAGAATCAATATGTAATTACATCACATATTTTAAACCCGAACTGACGTTAGTCGGAAATCATCGCTAAAGCTTTTTGTTTAATTGCATCCAAATCAATTTTTGCTAAAATCTCTCGTTCGCTGTAAACACCTCCAAAAGCTTCTTCAGCAGCATCCCTTAAAGCACGACTGCTTGCTTCTTCAATAATCTCAATTAAATCTGAAGTAGAGGCATAATAACCACTGGCTTTTCTTCTTTTATTAGTTCGCTTAATTTGTTCTAGGGAATTAAGAATTGAATTGTTCCAAGATCTGGTAGTTCTGCCTTCAGCTTCCTGCTTAATTAAATGCTGTAGCAAGATCACCGTGTAGCTGTATATTTTGTTAAGTTTGTCTTCTAGTGACATTTCTTCTAAGCGATCAACTAGAAGCAACGCTGTTTTGTAATCATGTGCTTCGATACTTTTTCTCAGTTCTATTAATTCTTCAGTCATTGTTTTCTTGCTCAATAGCGATACCGTAATTATCGCAATCTGGATTGAAGATGTTAACACAATAACCAAGTTGATTTTTAGAGATGAAATTTTAAATTAAACCCTCCTTAACTCTGCAATAAATCAGACTTAATTACCAAGACCTAGGATTACCCTGTTTAGACAACTAGACAAAAACTATTTTTTAACTAAAATGTCGGGCAGAATTCCCTCATGTTCTACAACTTAGGGACGGGGCTTTTAAAGGGCGGAAATAGTTCCGCCCGACGATTAAATCTAATTGTTATTAGACCCAGTCATCATCATCTTCTTCTGGTTCAGTTGAATTTGATTCCTTCTTTAGATTTGGTGTATCAGGTTTTGATAATTTTTTACCATCAGCCTCTTTAAACTTGTAAGAATAAGTAGTTCCAGATAAGGTAACATTTTCAGGTTCTCGCCTAATTTCATATTCCGATGTAGTAGAATTGGAATTATCTGTTGGAGGTTTTGTAGATTCTCGATCTTGCCAATCTTCCTGATAGTCACTCTTGTCCCAATCTGATGTTAATGGTGCCGATACTTTGGTTGGAGTTGAACGAGACATAGTGGTAGAGCGATCGCCATCTCTTGTTGTTTGATTACTTTTCTCTGCTTCATTATCATACAAAACATCTGAACTGTAGCGTTTTGTTTTGGAAGTTGAATAACTAAAACGATGCAAAATTTGCCAGATTAAATTAGTCAAAACTCCACCAAAAATGAATATTCCCATCCAAATTGCCAATGGTAATTTAGGAGTTTGGTACAAACAAGAAGTGTTAATATCTGAACAGAGGAATTTTAAAGATAAAGACTGTTGATTTTGAAAAAACAAAACTCCCAGTAATGTCAAAATTACTAACGCCAATAATATTTTAAAGCGATTAAACATAATATTAATTTGAAATTTACTGAAAAGCGATGGTGAAAGCCCTCCTCATTCATGGGAGGGATGAAAACATACTAATTATTAATAATTAACTGTAACTGTTTTAGCTGAGTTAATTGCTCTGCGTCTCGGAACTTCATAAGTATAAAAATCGTAAGCCAGCTTTGTATTAGAAAAAATTGCTCGTGCTTCCTGTTTTAGCTCATCTAAACTAATAGAATTCCCCAACGCATAACGGGGACTAAAATGGGTCAAGATTAGTTGTTTGACTCCAGCTAACAAAGCCACTTGTGCCGCCATAGTTGAAGTAGAATGCATCTTTTCAAAAGCCATTTCTGCATCTTGATGAGCAAAAGTAGCCTCGTGAATTAAAACATCAGCGTCCCTTGCTAATTCTACCGCCCCATCACAAAATACCGTATCAGTGCAATAAACTACTTTACGTCCTATTTCTGGTTGACCGCAAAGTTCACTCCCGTTAATTATACGACCATCATCTAAAGTAACAACTCGTCCTTGTTTTAATTGGCCATAAATCGGACCTGGAGGAATCCCCAAGACTTTAGCTTTATCCACATTAAACATCCCCGGACGGTCTTTTTCCGAAATGCGATAGCCGTGGGCAGGTATGCGATGCTTAAGTAATCCAGCATCAACTCTAAATTCATTATCTTCGTATACTAAGCCAGTCTTAACCTTATGGATACGTAAACGAGAACCAAAGTTTAGATAAGAATATTTAGCCCCACTCTGAAGATATTCTTTTAAACCTTCAGGCCCGTAAATATCGATCGCCCCTGCATTTCCAGCCAAGCCACAACTAGCAATCAGTCCCATCAAACCATAAATATGGTCGCCGTGCATATGGGTGATAAAAATGCGTCGAATTTGCGAACTTTTCAGATTACTACGCTGTAATTGATGCTGTGTTCCTTCGCCGCAGTCAAATAGCCATACCTCCGCTCTTTGAGGCAAACGAATAGCTACACTCGATACGTTACGCGATCGCGTTGGAACTCCAGAACTTGTTCCTAAAAAGGTAATTTCCAAAACACTTATTCATCGATCTTTATCTAAATTATCATAACAATTTAACTTCCAGAGCATTATCGTGAACTATAAGTTTACAGTTTTTTCTTATTTGCCTGAAGTACTTGACGAATTAATAGGGAATAGTAAAAACTAGGGATTTAAATATAGATTTATATAAAGCTAGATTGATTATTTTTCAGGAGTCTTATATATATCCATGAAAACCCAGGTCATCAACCCAATTATGTCTCTATTTCAGTTTTTGAACCTCCAAAACCAAAGCAATTGGCTATTATCATTAATCTTGTGGATGCTTGTCATTGTACCGGCACAGGCAGTGGAATTAAGAGTGGCAATTGAAAAAAATGTCAGCAATCTTAAAGTAGGAAGCTCGACAGCCGCGATCATCAAAGACAGCGCCGGGAATGAAATCGGTAAATTAAGTCCCATGTCTTCTCTGTCGGCTATAGTTGACGGTACGGGAATTGCAGTTGATCGCCTCAACTCAGGAGAAATGACCATTGAGCCAACAGCTAATGGCTATGTGTGGATTGGCGATCGCTGGTATCGGGGAAAAACTCGTTTGATCCGTCAGGGAGAAGGCTTGATGGCAATCAATCATGTCAATCTTGAAGATTATCTATATAGTGTTGTGGGTGCAGAAGCGATCGCTACCTGGCCGCTAGAAGCTCTAAAAGCTCAGGCAGTTGCTGCTCGTTCCTATGCTCTATATAAACGCGATCGCGAATCTAATGGACTTTATGATGTAGACACTACCGTCGGTACTCAGGTATATAAAGGCTTGAATAGCGAATATACTACGACTCATCAAGCAGTTAATAGCACCCTGGGACAAATTATGACCTATCAAGATCGGGTAATTTTAGCTGCTTTTCATTCTTCTTCTGGGGGTCATACAGAAAATGTCGAAGATATTTGGACTTCGCCTTTACCCTATTTAAGAGGGGTAGTAGATTACGATCAACAATCCCCTGTTTTTGAATGGAATCAAGTATTTCCCGTCAGTCAAATTGGTAGCTTAATTGCAGGAGTTGGTAGAATTAAGACGATGCAGCCCGAACAAATGACTCCTTATGGACGAGTTGTAACCCTGAAAGCGATCGGCGATCGTGGAACGACTACCCTTGAAGGCAAAACATTACGTAAAGCTCTCAATCTTCGCAGCACCCTATTTCGCATTTCTACAGATGGCAATAATTTATACATTCGCGGTCGGGGCTTCGGTCATGGTTTGGGGTTGAGTCAATGGGGTGCTTATTATTTAGCTAAACAGGGAATTAATTACCATCAGATTCTGACTCACTATTATCAGAATACTCAATTAACTCAAATCAATACTCAATAATAATTCTCAATTACCGTTTGATAGTGTAGGAAGAATTTTGTAAATTGCCATTCAATTGATGTGATTTTGTTTTATAACTAAAAGTAGATTTCCTATTAAATAACAATTAGATTATTGCTTAAAGGTCATGTAAAGCCAAAAATTTTGAGAAAAACTAGATTAACATACTCAATATTGGTTTCTTTTCCTTGAGTTCCTCAGAAGAGCAGTCAAGATGAACGAAATTTCTCCATCGTAAAATTATCCATAAAAGTAGTTTTTGTATTTTTATTCGATTACTTTCAACTTTAAGTCAGAAGGTTTGATACGCCAGGCAAGCCGTAGTGAGCGTGTTTCGGGCTTGGTTTGTCTTCAGCCCTGTGGGAGTCTTCGATTGTTGGTAGGTGTCTTGTAAACCTCTTACTTTTGCCGATCACGCCTTTCTCCCGCAGCAACATAAAACTAACTATTTAATATTTCGCTAGTTATGCCTATTAATTCTTCTTCTGTAGATGAACCTAAACCATTGCGAATTTTAGTTCTTTCTGTTAGAGGTTTTCGCTTTCAGGCAGCTAACTGTTGTATTTATGAATTTGAGGATTTACTGTATACCACAGAGTCAGCCGATTTATACGTCCCCAGTAAAGAGTTTAATTTAGCTAACAAAGTCTATCGTGCTACTAAATACCTCAGTCGTTCTGATCGCCTTACTAATCGACTAATTCCCTATCCTCACCAATTAACCGTAAATCACGAATACGATTTGTTGTTTGCGGTTTTGGATAATCCCTGGCAAATGCAGCTGATTAATTCTATTGATGGTTGGCAGGATAAATTTCGGCATCGAGCTTGTTATATTGCTGAAATGTGGGAACCAGATTTACATAACTGGCGGTTGTTACAAGAGCCTTTTGGTAGCTTCGACCACATTTTTTTAGGGGTTACTCATTGCGTTGCGGGATTACAACAAAAAATTAAACCCCCGGTAACTTATATTCCTCCAGCCGTCGATACCCTCCGTTTTTCTCCCTATCCCAATCCCCCACGACGTTCAATTGATGTGTGCTACATTGGTAGGCGATCGCCTTTAATTCACGAATCTCTCTTAAAATCAACTCAAGAGCAAGACTTTTTGTACTATTACGATACTGTTAAAAAACAAAAGTTGGAAATTGACAACCCTCAAGAACACCGTCGTTTACTAGCTAGTTTGTTTAAACGTAGTCGCTACAACATTACCAATTACGCCAAATTTAACTCGCAACAAGAAACTGGAGGTTTTCAAGAAATTGGCTATCGCTTTTTTGAGGGAGCAGCCGCAGGTACGGTAATGATCGGAATGCCTCCTACTGGAGAAGCTTTTGCGCGTTATTTTGATTGGGAAGAGCCAATTGTTAAGGTAGATTTTTCTGGTAAAGATGTGGTAAAAGCGATCGCTGAATTAGATAATCAACCTGAGAGATTGGAAAATATTCGTCGTCGTAATGTAGCTAATTCTTTGCTCAAACACGATTGGATTTATCGTTGGCAAGATATGCTCCGTGCTTTAAATCTCCAACCCAGCCCTGCTGTAAAGCAGCGAGAACAATATTTAAAACAGTTAGCAAGAGAAATTTTAACTGAAAGTTACAGCATGATGACTGATGACTGATTTCTGTCAAATGACTTTTAACATTTATCATTTATTATTTAGTCTTTACTTGGGGTCTAAATCCCCATTTGAACGAGTCAATGTTCGCGAGTTCAATGTTTTTAAGGTTCTCAATCTGTTTAAGGCCGCCGCTAATTCAAAACGACGAAATGCGGCGAGTTCTCCTTGAGTAAAATGAGCAATCGCATCTAAACTTTGTTGATTGATATCATTAATAACTTGGTCTAAAACTTCTGGTATAGTTTGTTTGCCATCGAGATAATTTTTTTTAGCATAAACAATTGCTAGGGCGATCGCTTTAAGTTGTCCTGCATCGACGATTTGTTCTACTGCGGATAAATCGATATCTTCCGTACCAAAAACAATTTCATCTACATCTCTGACGTTTAATTTCACTTCCCTTTTACCCCGACTAGGGTTTATACTGTCAGGTAAGGGTATTCTGGGGCTAATCTGTCCAAAGTTAGCTCCTCCTTCGGAATTTCTGGCGGTGACATATTGTTTGGCGATCGCTTTGGCTTGGGCGGTAACATCAAAAGGTAAGAAGTTTTCCATGGCGATAACTCTATCTGCCACATCGAAATAATCTCCACTACCTCCCATAACTAAGATGGTAGATACGCCATGTTCAGTGTAAAGTTGACGCACCTTATCGATAAACGGGGTAATGGGTTCTTTTTCTTTAGCAATTAAAGCTTGCATTCGGCGATCGCGAATGGTAAAGTTGGTAGCAGAAGTATCTTCGTCAATTAATAAAACTTTTGCTCCTGCTTCTAAAGCCTCGATGATATTGGCTGCTTGAGAAGTGCTACCGCTAGCATTAGTGGTAGAAAAGTCAGTGGTAGAACGTCCTGGTGGTAAATGATTGATAAAAGGAGAAATATCAACCCCGGCAATACTCCTGCCATCTTCTGCACGTATTTTTACCGCCGCTTCATGACTGACGACTAATTCCCTACCATCCCCAGGTATCTGGTTGTAAATTCCTAATTCAATACTCCGCAGCAAAGTAGACTTGCCATGATAACCACCGCCGACAATTAAAGTCACTCCTTCAGGTATCCCCATCCCTTTTATTAAACCGCCATTGGGACAGTCAAATTCTACTTCTAAAGAGGGAGGAGAGACAAAAGGAATGGCATCTTCCTCTAATGGAAGGGGATCGACACCACTACGTCGGGGTAAAATTGACCCATTAGCCACAAACGCTACTAATTTTTTACTTTTTAACTGCTGACGCAACCAATCTGCATCTTCTACGTTTTCTACCTGTCTTTGTATGGCTGCACTATCGAGAGAAGAATATAATAATGCTGCTTCCACGATATCCGGTAGATCTTCACATAACATCTCCGCAGCTTGACGACCTAAAATCCTCCTCCCCCTAGCCGGAAGTCCTACCACAAACCGCATCTCCAAATAATTATCGTCGATCAATACGGCATTGCGTTCTAAAATCTCCTGTCCGAAACGAGCAGACGCAATTAAACCACTTTTACCCGTACCGCGACGAGAACTAATTTTAGCAGCAACGAAATCGAATTGACGCAGCAAATAATCCCTCAAGCCAATTTCCCGACTAGGAGACTGATACAGTTGGGGAGGAAATTTCGCTACAGTTTGGGGTAATTTAACTCTTAGTTTACTGGGTGCAGCAAAAGGATCTCCCTGGACGCGATCGATAATCAAAGTAAAGCTAGAAAAATCATAACTACCCTCGATCTCTCTATAAGCTTTATAACTATCATTGTCTAGTTTTAGTAAAGTAGATTTTAGAGTGGTGCGATCGTACATAACTCGGTCAATAGCAACAGGCTACTTTAAGCTAGGACAATTTCGTCCTACAAGTCATCGTCCATCTATTAAAACTTATGATTTTTGATTAGTCCATTGATTTTAGTTTATGATAAAACTAAATAATTAACATTAGGATACAAATTTTGATACAAGCAACTTTACATCAGTTAAAAGTATTTGAAACAGTTGCACGTCACGGTAGTTTTACCCGTGCAGCAGAAGAACTATTTATCACTCAGCCGACGGTTTCCAGTCAAGTTAAGCAATTAACTAAAGCTGTAGGACTGCCTTTATTCGAGCAAATTGGTAAAAGTCTTTATTTGACGGATGCGGGAAAAGATTTATTAATTACCTGCCAAGATGTGTTTGAGAGATTGGAAAACTTTGAGATGAAGATAGCCGATCTTAAAGGCACAAAACAAGGACAATTGCGTTTGGGAGTAATTACTACAGCTAAATATTTTGTACCTAGGTTATTGGGTTCTTTTTGTCAGGATTATCCGGGAATTGATGTGGCTCTTAATGTCACAAACCATCAGGAAATTAAACAACGGATGATAGCAAACGAAGACGATCTTTATGTAGTGAGTAACCCTCCGCAAGATATAGATTTAAGTTGTAAACCTTTTTTAGATAATCCTTTAGTAGTAGTAGCCAAAAAAGACCATCCCCTAGCTAATAAAAATAATATATCTATCGATTGTTTAAATGACCAACCATTTATCATGCGCGAACCTGGTTCGGGTACGAGAGATGCCATAATCAAGCTATTTGAGCAACACAATATTTCTGTAAAAGTTAAATTAGAACTAGGCAGTAACGAAGCGATTAAACACGCGATCGCTGGTGGTTTAGGAATTTCTATTCTCTCAGAACATTGTTTGATTTCTGAAGGTGTGTCGGGAGAATTAACTGTTTTAGACGTGGAATATTTTCCCATTAAACGTCGTTGGTATGTATGTGCATTGGCTGGGAAAAAATTATCAGTAATTGCCGAAACTTTTTTTGATTACTTATTAGAAAAAAGCCAGACCATGGAATTTCCTCCATCTAGTATTTTATATCAGTTAACTAAATAGCGATCGCTTTTACAATAAGCAAAAAGAAATAATAAAATTGAATCTCAAATAAGTCTCATTTTCCTATTTATTGGCAAAGTCAGGGTAAAGAAACTTTCCAAAGAATCAACAAGCCGATTAAAGCGACAAAAATAACTCCATGAATTTAACACAACAAATACTAGCTCAACGATCGGATAATGCTTTAGAAAAATTAAGAGGTGCAGATAAATTTTGGCAGCTTTTAAAACAAGATAAACTTACTAGCGAAGAAGCAGTTAAAACTAATAAAAATTATCGATCAGAATTAGAATTCGATATTATTATTTGTGGTGGAACATTAGGAATATTATTAGGTGCGGCTTTACAAAATTTAGGTTGGCGAGTTGCTTTAATTGAAAAAGGAATTTTAAAAGGAAGAGAGCAAGAATGGAATATATCAGAACAAGAATTAGCAGTATTAGTTGACTTAGAATTATTAACTCCAACGGAATTAGAACGAGCGATCGCGACAAAATACAATCCTGCACGAGTTGGTTTTTTAGGGGGAAAAGAAGTCTGGGTAAGAGATGTTTTAAATATCGGTGTTGATCCAGTTTATTTATTAGCCACTCTTAAAAATAAATTTCTCGCAGCAGGGGGCAAATTATTAGAAAATACGGCGTTTAAATCTGCTGTTATATATCCCAATGGAGTGTTAATCGAAGCAGGAGAAAACAAGTTAACTAGCCGTTTACTTATTGATGCCATGGGACATTTTTCTCCCATTGTAAGACAGGCAAGACAGGGTAAAAAACCCGATGCAGTCTGTGTAGTGGTGGGAAGTTGTGCTAGAGGTTATCCCCAAAATGATACGGGAGATTTAATTTATTCCTTTACGCCGATAATCAACCACTGTCAGTACTTTTGGGAAGCATTTCCTGCTAGAGATGGTAGAACGACTTATATGTTTAGTTATCTGGATGCTCATCCCCAACGCCCCAGCCTAGAATATTTTATGGATGAATATTTAAGATTGCTACCAGAGTATCAAAATATTCAACTAGAACAATTAGATTTCCAACGATTTTTATTTGGTTTCTTTCCTGCATATAAAGAAAGTCCCCTCAATTTACCATTTGATCGCATTGTACCAGTGGGAGATAGCGCGGGTGGACAATCCCCCGTCAGCTTTGGTGGTTTTGGTGCGATGATCCGCCATCTGCAACGTCTGACTGATGGTATTAATGAAGCTTTACAAGTAGATAGTTTGAGTAGTAAAAATCTGGCACTACTTCAACCATATCAACCCAATATTTCTGTCACCTGGTTATTCCAACAAACTATGAGTGTAGCAGTAGATAAACAAGTAAATCCCCACCAGATTAATAATTTAATGAATGGTGTTTTTGCCGTCATGGATCGATTGGGAGATGATGTATTAAAGCCTTTCCTACAGGATGTAATTCAATTTACACCCTTAGCCAAAACACTACCTTTAGTCAATCCCAAGTTAGTCATTCCCATCCTGCCACAAGTGGGGATTAATCCTCTAATAAATTGGACGATTCACTATCTTAACTTGGCAATTTATAGCGGTTTGTATCCAACTGCCAAATTACTACAACCATTCATTAAAAATCTTTCACCTACTCAACAATATTATTATCATCGTTGGTTAGATGGCTGGAAATATGGTTCTGGTGGAGATTACAGAAATTAAACTAAATCGAATAACAAAACTTCAGTATCGTCAGCAATTCCCGTTATCGATATTGCTGCTTCTTGTCTAATTGCTGCACCATCTCCAGCGGTGAGGGTTTCACCGTTAAGTTCAATCGCACCCCTGGCTACTTGTACCCAGACAGATCTGCCTTCAGCGATCGCCTGATTGACTGTTTCTCCGTAACTTAAAGCCGTGACATAAAGATTGGCATCTTGATGAATCGTGACTGAAGCATCTCGACCATCGCGAGAAGCCACTAATCTTAGTTTGCCTTGTTTGTCTTTACGAGAAAAATGTTTTTGTTCGTAACTCGGTTGAATGCCTTTAGTATCTGGTAAAATCCAAATTTGCAATAGGTGAACGAGATCAGTTGCAGAAGCATTATATTCACTGTGTAAGATTCCCGTACCAGCCGACATCCGTTGTACGTCACCAGGACGAATTATCGAACCGTTACCAATACTGTCTTTGTGTTCTAAGCTGCCATCTAAAACATAGGTAATAATTTCCATATCACTATGTCCGTGAGTGCCAAAACCCTTACTGGGCAATATTTTATCTTCGTTAATTACTCGCAGGCTGGCAAAACCCATAAAATTGCGATCAAAATAATTGGCAAAAGAAAAGGTGTATTTGGTATCCAACCAACCATAGTTAGCACTACCTCTGGCTGCACTTGGACGAATAGTAATCATAATTTATTCCTCCTTAATATAGAAAAAAATTGATTGGTTGTTTTGAAGTGTATGTTGATATGATAAATTGATTCTTATTAAAAGACAATAATCTATTTGATTGACATATTGTATCCAAAAAATTGACAAATGGATAAATTAGAAAGTATGCGGGCTTTTACTCAAGTGGTTGAAGCAGGAGGTTTCGCCGCCGCCGCCAGAAAAATGGATTTATCGCGATCGGCAGTTAATAAATTAGTCATTAACCTAGAAGATAAACTGGGAGTGCAACTGTTGTATCGCACCACCAGACAAGTTACGCCAACGGATACGGGTAGGGCATTTTACGAACGATGCGTGAATATTTTAAGTGAAATTGAAGAAGCCGAACGAGAAATCAGCCAGCAGCAGACAACACCCCAAGGAAATCTCAAAATTAATGCTCCCATGTCTTTTGGCATTATCTGCTTGGGTTCAATAATTGCAGATTTTATGGCACTTTATCGAGAACTAAAAATTCAGTTAACTTTAGAAGATCGTTTCGTAGATGTAGTTGCAGAAGGCTACGATATTGTAATACGTATTGCTCAACCTCAAGATTCTCCTAGCGCGATCGCCCGTCAGATTGCTCGATGCGATCGCGTAGTTTGTGCTGCGCCTAGTTATCTAGAAAGACAGGGAATACCGCAGCATCCTAGAGAATTAAAAGACCATTCTTGTTTGCACTATGGTTATTTAGCTACAGGGAAACAATGGCAATTTTTAAAAGACAATCAAGAATATGAAGTATCGATCGCTGGAGTATTATGTTCCAATAATGGGGAAGTTTTAAGAGATGCTGCCATTGGAGGTTTGGGCATCGTTACCCTACCTACCTTTATGATCAAACAAGAATTGCAGCAGAGGACGCTACAGCCTATCCTCTCAGACTATCACCTACCAGAACTAAGTCTTTGTGCCATCTATCCCGTAAATCGTCATCTGTCTCTCAAAGTTAGGCTATTTATCGAATTTTTAGCATCTGCCCTGAGTAATCAGCAATCAGTAATCAGGAAATAGGGAAGTAGTAGTCATCAAGTTTGAATTGAGGGGGAAAGGTAGGTAGAGGAGTTATAGTGCTTACTCACCCGTTGGTTAAAAACCTACCCTTGTAAGACTCCCCCATTCTCCTACACTTTCTCTTGGGGTCAGGTAAAGGGAAACTAATTTACAATACATCAAGGGGGTGATGTGTCTATTGCCCTCCAATATTGATTAGAAGAATTATGAAATATTCCCATGACAGATAACCCAGCACGCGATCGCTTTCGCGCCGCCTACGAAAATCGCTATACTTGGGATGCCAATTTCCCTGGATATACTACCAAACTAACCCTCAAACAGGGTGCAGAAGAATATACAGCTAAGATCGAAGTAGATAAAGATCTATCTGTAAAACTTAGTGGTATTGAAGATGAAAAAGTCGCTGAAAGTGTTTATAACCATATGCGGGATGTGATTACTCATCGCAAACGCAACTCCTTTGAAAATGCTCACGGTAAAAGTACCTTTAGCTTAGGAGAAGAAGATAATACCGGTACAGTAGAAATCCTGGTTAAAGGAGACTCGATGGGTTCTAACTATAAAATACGCGGTACAGAAATCTGTCAAGTCAGCCGCGTGATGGGCCCGATCGCTTTTGTGATTAATACCAACGATAGTCTAGATACCGGAGAGGGTTATATCTCTACTGGCTACAATGCCATTTTCCGTGACTCCAAAACCAACGAACTTAGAGGTAAACGAGAATTTAGCGAAAGCTATGAAAAGTTTGGTAACTACTATCTTCCCAGCCATCAAGTAATTGAAGGGATCGATCAAAACGGAGAGAAGATTACTACTGAATTTATTTTCTCTGCAACAAAATTATTCGAGCCAGCAACAGTGTAGGCGCAATCTGCTCCGCAGCCAGGCTTCCCCTGACTAGCTTTGTCCGAGATCGCGCTAGGATCAATACAACCAGTATAATTAACCAAGAAGAGCGAATATGACTTTAGCCTTAACCTCAGAAAATGTAGAAACCGTCTTAGACGAATTACGCCCTTATTTAATGGCTGACGGTGGTAACGTTGAATTAGTAGACATCGAAGGACCGATTGTTAAACTAAGATTGCAAGGTGCTTGTGGTTCTTGTCCCAGTTCCACTATGACCTTGAAAATGGGTATAGAACGCCGTTTGCGGGAAAAAATCCCCGAAATTGTCGAAGTAGAACAAGCAATGTAGTTAAAATCGAGTTAGGTATAGTGAACAGTGAACATTTACTGTTTACTGTTTGCTGTTTACTGTTTACTGATGACTAATAAATACGCCCTGGCACTCCATACCACTACACCTCAGCTAGGTATAGCTATCGATAACTTTCAAAGTGACCGCCGACAGCAAATTTGGGATTTAGACAGAGATTTATCTTCCCACGTTCATCAATGTCTACAGGAAATAATTCAACCCCAAACTTGGCAGGATTTAGCATTTGTAGCTGTAGCCAAAGGACCCGGAGGATTTACGGGAACAAGAGTTGGTGTTACCATCGCTCGTACCCTGGGACAACAATTAGATATTCCCGTATTTGGCATTTCCAATTTAGCTGCAATAGCTTTATTTAATTGTCCTGACTGCAACTGCGACACTCTATTAGCCGTACAAATGAAAGCCAGAAAAAATAATTTATTTGTCGGTATCTATCAGCCTACACTCAGCGATCGCCCACTAGCAACTTATTTGCCAGATTCCCTAATGACATCGGCAAACTGGCAACAAACTCTAGATAATCTCCCCCAACCCTATCAATTAATTAAAGCTGAGGGGGATTTAGCCATGAGCGTTACCAGCATCCTAAAATTAGCCTATCTAGAATGGCAACAAGGAAAATCCCCTCAATGGTCTGAAGTTGTTCCCTTCTACGGGCAACATCCAGTTGGATGAACTACTATCTGTTATTTTCTAATTAAACTAACAGCCATTCGATTGGCTTTTTCAAGCAACTTGCCTAACTCTAAAGTTGTTAAATTACCGCGATCAACTATTTTTTTACCATTAATAAAACTATAATCTATGCGATCGCTTTGACAGTAAATTAAAGCAGCTACGGGATCAGATTGCGTCCCTACAAAACTCGGTTTATCTAGATCGAGCGCAATAAAATCTGCCCCCATCCCAGGGGCTAAATAACCGATATCATCTCTACCTAAAACCCTAGCACCGCCTCTAGTAGCAATTGCCAGAGTATCGCGAGCAGTCATTACCGCAGCAGATTCATCCCTGACACGGGCGAGTAAAAAAGCCTGACGGGCCTCATGCAATAAATTAGTAGCATCGTTAGAAGCAGCCCCATCTACCCCCAAACCGACGGGTACATTAGCATCTAACATTTTACGGATTGGTGCAATACCGCTAGCCAAACGCATATTACTACAGGGGCAATGTGCTACACCAGTACTAGTCTGAGCGAATTTTACTATAGAGCGATCGCTCAACTTAACACAATGGGCGTGCCAGACATCATCCCCCAGCCAACCTACCGACTGGGCATAGTCTCCAGGAATTAAATTAAATTTAGATAAGCTATACTCCACATCCCCTTGAGTTTCTGCTAGATGGGTATGCAGCCTCACCCCTGGGTAGCTGCGTGCCATTGCTGCCGATTCTTTCATTAATTCCTGAGATACGGAAAAGGGAGAACAGGGAGCTAAAACTATCCTGAGCATGGAATAGCGACTATTATCGTGATATTCTTCGATTAATCTCTGAGAATCTTTTAAAATATCTGTTTCTCGCTCTACTAAAGAATCTGGTGGTAAACCGCCCTTACTTTCCCCCAAACTCATACTGCCCCGACTGGCATGAAAACGCAAACCAATTTCCCCCACAGCCCGAATTTGTGCATCAAGGGTGCAATCATTGGGGAAAATATAGTGATGGTCGCTAGCAGTAGTACAACCAGATAAAATCAACTCTGCTGCTGCCATCTGAGAACTGTAATACATTGCCTCCGCAGTTAAATTAGACCACAAATTATAATGCGCTGTCAGCCATTGAAATAAATCTCCATTTTGTCCTGCGGGAGTTACGCGGGTTAGAGTTTGAAAAAAATGATGGTGGGTATTAACCAAACCAGGTAAAACAATATGTCGGTCTGCTAAATCCAAGATTTCATCAGCAGTATTGGGTAATTCTGCGGTTGTACCTACTTGAATAATCACATTATCTCTAATTAGCAATGCACCGTGACGAATTTCCCGTCGTTCGTCATCCATGGTGACTAAAGTATGAATATTTTTAATTAGTAAAGTAGGCATTTTTTATAGCAAGAATGAGATTGATTATGCAGAATATTAGATAATTACTTAATTAGCAAGTGCAATTTAAGTAAAAATTTATTGGAAAAATATGACTGATCTTGTCGATATTGCTGTCAATACAGAAGGCTTTAGTACATTAGTAACTGCGGTTAAAGCTGCTAATTTAGTTGAGGCTTTAAAAAGTCCCGGACCTTTTACGGTCTTTGCTCCTACTGATGATGCTTTTGCCAAATTACCCCCAGGCACGATTCAAACTTTAATACAAAATACACCCCAATTAGCTCGTATTCTCACTTATCATGTAGTTTCGGGTAAGTTCATGAAAGAAGATTTAGCTAAAGTTAATTCTGTTGTTTCTTTAGAAGGTTCTCCCATTGCCATTGATTGTTCTGATGGATTTGAGGTCAAAAATGCTACGGTAATTGCCGCAGATATTGAAGCAGATAATGGGGTAATTCATGTAATCGATAATGTAATTTTAATGGGGCAAGTTGTTTAATTATTTAATTTATTACTGCTTCTAATTGCCTCGATAAGCAATTCGATAGATTCTACCATTACCATCTTCTGCTAATAGTAAACTACCGTCGGGCAGAACTAACAAACCCACAGGACGAGCCAAGGTATCAGGTCCATCGGGATTAACTAAAAAACCCCTTAAAAAGTCTTCATAGTAACCCAAAGGCTGATTATTGTTATCAAAGGGAACAAAAACAATTTTATACCCTGTACCGCGATCGCGATTCCACGAGCCGCGAAAGGCGACAAATGCTCCGTTGCGGTATTTGGCGGGGAATTGCTTTTGGTCATAAAATTGCAGCCCTAAAGCTGCTGAATGTGCCTGAAATAAAACGTCTGGCGTAATAGTTTGAGCCGCTAATTCTGGTTTTTCGCTGCGATCGCCTATCATCCGTCGCGGATCTAATAAGTCGGGACTAAGATAAGCATAGGGCCAGCCGTAAAAACCACCGAATTCAATCTGGGTAAAATAGTCTGGTACTAAATCATCTCCCAATAAATCCCGTTCGTTGATGGTGGCATAAAGTTTACCCGTAACAGGATGAAAATCCAAGCCAACGGGGTTACGTAAGCCGTAAGCATAGGTAGAACGCTCCGAACCATCTAAATTCATGACCTGAATTGAGGCGCGGGGCAATGCTTCTGGTTCTACATTAGAGGCAGAACCTACAGAAACATAGAGTTTCTTGCCATCGGGCGCAGTAACGATATTGCGCGTCCAATGTTGATTGTATCCTCCTGGAGTTAGTTGAGTAATTGCTGTTCCCGTACCTTCTAGTTTTAGCTGTCCGGGCTGATAGTCAAATCGCAAGACTTCTCCTGTATTGGCTACATAAAACGAGCCACTAGCGAAAGTCATGCCAAAAGGTTGGTTTAAATTATTACTGCGATCGCCAAATATCTGCCGAGTTTCGGCAACCCCGTCATTATCTTGATCTTGTAATAAATTAATCTTATTCTGTCGTGACTGTACTGCTAAAACATCTCCATCGGGAGTTAAACTCATCCAGCGCACATCTGGCAGGTTGTCAGCAAAAACGTTGACGGTAAACCCCCGAGGAACTTGCAGTAGGAGATTATCTGGAATAGAAATTACTTTAGGAGGATTGCTAACTGACTCCGTAGCATAAGGTTCGGGCAAATCTGCCAGGGTAATTTTGAGCGGCTGGGGAGTAAAAGATTCGGTAGAGATACTTGAGGACTGGGTCTTGACACTAGCAGAATCGGCAACCGAAGTGGAAGGAATTACATTGCAGCCAAAGAGCATGGTCATTAATCCAAAGTAACTCAAGCTTATTTTCCAGGACATATTAAACATCTAAACATTTATTTTCCTTGAATTAAATAGCCACAAAGATGTTCGCCATGATTAATCCAGTGAGTGCGTTCGACAACGCAATCGGGTAAAACCGCCGCAAACATTTCCAATTCGTGTCCGCAAACGCTGGGATATGATTCCGCAATTTCGTGAATAGCACAATTATGTTCAACTAAAATAAATTGTTGCTTTTTCGATGATAGTTGATGTAATTCTGCCATATAGCCTTCTTGTTGGCGCAGTTGGGCTAATTTAGTAACTCTCTGTTTTAAAGAGCCATTTCCCAGGCGATCGCGATAGGCTGCGGCTTTACGTTGCCACTGTTTCTCTAAGACCTTTCCTACCTGTTCTGCCCCTGCGGTTTCTGCTAGAGTATCTAAAAAATCTACAGCAAACTCGCCATAATTATGGGGTACACAGCGATCGCGCCCTTCTTTGCTTAATTGGTACAAGTGTTGAGGTCGTCCCATACCCTGTTGTACCGATTGATATTCGATCAATTCTTCAGCTTCAAGTTCGCTTAAATGCCGTCGAATTGCTTGCGGAGTGATGTTTAGGGCTTGCGCTAGCTGTTTGGCTGTCGCTTGACCTTGTTTAAGTAAATATCGCAGAATTGACTGCTTAGTAGACGGCAAACCAGTGGTCATCATCGTCTCGTGGTTATATTTCGATTTAAAAAACTAAGTGTCAATAAAAAAATCACAAAAATTTTGACTTTGACAACATCTTTGTTGCTAATGTAACCTACAATGGACTTAAACAACAAATTTGTTGCTAAACTTTAGTTGAGGGTATTGGGGAGTTACTAGGCTTAATTGTATAAAGTTATAAGTTTAAAACTCTTCAATTGCCGTAAAAACTTTAGAATATCAACATCTGTAAGAATACGATAGTTATAACCTGCTAATTATGAGTGCCAACGTCAAAACTTTAGTCAACCAACCCTACAAATACGGCTTTATTACCGAAATTGAAACCGACAGCATTCCTCGCGGTTTGAGTGAGGACGTAATTCGTTTAATTTCGGCCAAGAAAAAAGAGCCAGAATTCATGCTAGAGTTTCGTCTCAAAGCCTATCGTCAGTGGTTGAAGATGAGCGAACCTAATTGGCCTCATGTAAAATACCCTCCTATTAATTATCAAGATATTGTTTATTATTCTGCACCAAAAAAACAAAAAGAAAAACTCACCAGTCTAGATGATGTAGATCCTGCCCTGTTAGAAACTTTTGATAAGCTAGGCATTCCTCTTTCTGAACAAAAACGATTGGGTAATGTGGCAGTAGATGCTATTTTTGACAGTGTTTCCATTGGAACGACTTTTAAAGAAAAGTTAGCTGAAGATGGAGTCATTTTCTGCTCGATTTCCGAGGCTTTACAAGAACATCCCGAATTAGTACAAAAATATCTCGGTAGTGTTGTTCCTGTAGGTGATAATTACTTTGCAGCTTTAAATTCGGCTGTATTTAGTGATGGTTCGTTTGTGTTTATTCCCAAAGGCGTAACCTGCCCAATGGAATTGTCTACCTATTTTCGCATCAACAATGGAGACACGGGACAATTTGAACGGACTTTAATTGTTGCTGAAGAAGGGGCATCGGTTAGTTATTTAGAAGGTTGTACCGCCCCCATGTATGACACCAACCAACTTCATGCGGCGGTAGTAGAATTAGTAGTCTTAGATAATGCCGAGATTAAATACTCTACGGTACAAAACTGGTTTGCTGGCGATGAAAACGGTAAAGGAGGAATTTATAACTTTGTAACCAAACGCGGTTTGTGCAAAGGAGTTAATTCTAAAATTTCTTGGACGCAAGTTGAAACGGGATCGGCGATTACTTGGAAGTATCCCAGTTGTGTTTTGGTGGGAGATAATTCTGTAGGAGAATTTTATTCTATTGCTCTAACTAACAACAAGCAGCAAGCTGATACCGGTACAAAAATGATTCATATCGGCAAAAATACCCGTAGTACAATTATTTCTAAAGGAATTTCTGCTGGTGATTCTCAAGGTAGCTACCGAGGCTTAGTCAAAATCGGCCCAAAAGCCACAGGAGCGCGTAACTATTCTCAGTGCGACTCGATGTTAATTGGTGATAATGCCGAAGCCAATACTTTTCCCTACATTCAAGTAGATAATAGTACTGCCAAACTAGAACACGAAGCTTCTACTGCCAAAATCGGTGAAGAACAATTGTTTTACTTCGCTCAACGAGGTATTTCTGAAGAAGATGCCGTGTCGATGTTAGTTAGTGGTTTTTGCAAAGATGTACTAAACGAACTACCGATGGAATTTGCCGCTGAAGCAGATAAACTATTGAGCCTCAAATTAGAAGGTACAGTGGGATAAGGAACATTGAACATTGAACATTGAACAGCAAACAAATCGATGTTCAATAATAGACCTCTTGCGAAAGTTATTTAAAAGCGACGATTTGGATTCTTTTGTAGTCGGCAAACCAATGACCTTCTCGATATAACGCTGATCGCAATTGTGACTCTATTTGGTTAATGATTTCTGCTTTAGATGATAAACTAATTAAGCGATCGCCAGCAAACATTTCTAGCCAATTTGCTAAACCGTCTTCTCCTTCTAACTGAGTAGGGCGATCAGATAAACTGGCGTAGGTAACTTTAAATCCTTGAGTTTCTAAAAGACTGCTATATTCACCAATACTAGGAAAGTACCAAAGATTATCATTTGGTTCTGATAATGCCAGATTCAAAGCCTCTATAATGCGTTGGATATTGCCCTTACCGCCAAATTCAGCAACTAAACGCCCTCCTGGTTTCAATGTATCCCAAATACATTTAATGGCTGCTTCTGGAGGTTTCATCCAGTGTAAAGCAGCATTAGAAAATACCGCATCAAAAGGTATATCAAAGCTAAAATCTGTACCGTTAGCTAGGTTAAATTGGATTTCAGGATAATTACTTTCTGCTTGAGCGATCGCACTTGACGCGCTATCTAAACCCACAACCGATGCACCAGTAGCAGCAATGTTAGCAGTGAGTTGTCCCGTGCCGCAGCCTAAATCCAAAATACGTTCTTGTGGTTGTGGAGCTAAAATTTCTACAATTTTTGCACCATACTGCCAAACATAACTGTGTTTATTTTCATATAAGTCTACATTCCACTGATTCATAATTATTTTTTCTATTGGTTATTAATACTAATATAAATTTTGGGTTTTTATACATAAATTTGTTTTAATTTAACCTAAATCAATTTTTAAAATAAATATACTTAAATCTATTCAAAAAAATTGGTTGTTTACACGCAACAAGCTGTTTTTTGTTTAGACAATATTACTTAAAATCGGATTTAATTATGATATTTAAACAAACTTATATTGTCGATGTAGCTTGGCATAGGTGTTTGTTCTAATTGTTGTTGAATCAACTAAAAGTTTATAACAGAATTGTTATTCAATTTCAAGCAGCAAATTATTAAATATTTATTAATACATTTGTTTAATGAATATCAAATCTTAGCTCTAAGTAGTAATACCAAGCTACTAAATATCTCTAATTTTAATCATGAATTTTGAATCTGAAATCGATACAAATTTAGCGACTTTATCTTCACAGTCTCCTTTTGGTGAAATGCCACAGGAAATAATTAATGGCGCGAGAATTGAAGCAGAATCTTTTGATTTAGGAGGTCAGGGTGTAGCCTATTACGATCTCGATCCATTCAATCAAGGAGGACAGTATCGATATAACGAAGGAGTAGATATTGAAATTACGACAGATGAAGGCGGTGGCTATAATGTTGGCTGGCTAGAAGATGGAGAATGGTTAGAATACACCACTAAAGTTACAGAGGGAACTTACAATATCAAAGCTAGAGTAGCTTCAGAAAGTTGGGAGCCTGGTTCTTTCGATCTCAAACTGGGGGATGAATTATTAGGGACTTTTGAGATTACAGGCACTGGTGGCTGGCAAAATTGGCAGACTTTGACTTTGGAAAATGTCAACTTAACTCGCACAGAAGAACAAATCTTGCGAATAGAAATAAAAGATGGTGGTGCATTCAACATTAACTGGCTGGAGTTTGAGTCTGTTAATAATTCTCCCGAACTAGATGCTCCTCCTTTGTCTAATACATTCCAAGAAATAGCTCCAGACAACGCCAATTTTGACTATCGAGGTAGAATTGATACTTCAAACCCACAATCACCGGTATTTAGTTATCCAGGAACAGCAGTAGAATTTAAATTTACAGGTACTAGTCTAAAAGTTAAATTATCTGAGGATGATTGGGGAGAAGCTAATTATGTCGATGTATATCTTAACCATAATCCTAATCCAACTAAGATTCATTTACAAAATAACGAACAACAAGTTGTGTACGATGTAGCTCAAGGATTAGAAGATACCGTCCATCATGCTGCATTGGTTAAACGCAATGATTTTCTGACAGGGGAATTTGAATTTAATGGCGTTATCATAGATGCTGGAGCTAATTTAATGCCGTCTGACTTTAGATCGGACAGACAAATAGAAGTCTATGGAGATTCTATTTCAGCAGGTAGTGTCACTGAGTATGAATATAGTGGAACGCAAGATCCTCCGGGTCCGAATAGCCATCTGGATAATGCTTATCTCAGTTATGCTTCAATTTTAGCCAGAGATTATGACGCAGAACTATCTCTAATTGCTCAAGGAGGAATATCTCTAGTAGATGGTTATGGCTACTGGACTAATGGCATTGGTATGGAAGCAATTTATGACAAGTTTAAGCCTCTCAATGACGCTGATACCTGGGATTTTGATAATTATCAGGCTGATTTAGTTATCGTGGCTTTAGGACAAAATGATGCCTCAACAATTAATATCGGTACTGACTTATCCAGTACGGAATGGAAAAATCATTACAAACAGTTTATTAGTAACTTGCGGACGCAACATCCCGATGCTTATTTTATTGGTATGTTCCCCAATATGTATCACGATCCAAAGTGGGATAATTATCTCACTGAGGCAATAGAAGAGTATAAAAACGAAAATAATGACAATAAAGTTTATTTCCTGATTCACGAGCAAATTACACCAGGTCATCCCCGCGCCAGTGAACAGAAAATCATGGCAGATACCCTAAAAGACTTTATTGACAGTACTTTAGTTCAAGATGGTTTTCAGTGGTAAAGATTACAATAGTAAGTTATCTATTACTGATATCCGATTAAATCTTGGCTTTCACTCCAATTGAGAGTGTCGCCAATTTTGTCACCATCATGATAGGCAGCTAGTAAGACTTCGCTAGTTTTACCCCAAGAAATCATACCATTAGCAGAAATGGCGATCGCTCCTAAATCCCGATGGCGATCGCGACATTCTGACAGAGATTTGTGCATTGCTTCTTTCAGACTCATGCCATCTTCTACCCGAATGACAACTCTAGCTGCTAAACACTCTTCTAAAATATCTTCTCCAATTCCCGTACAGCTAACTCCAGCCGCAGTTGTAGCATAATTACCTGCTGGCATTGCCGAATCACTAACTCGACCAATTCTTTCTAAACCCTTACCACCTGTAGAAGTACCTACGGCAATTTTTCCGTGGGTATCTAAAGCAACTACACCAATCGTTCCCTTACGAGCTTCGTGGGGTAAAGTTAATTCTGGTTCAGCCACCACCCCTGCCATCTGAACGTGAAAATGATCGTATCTTTCTTGCATCCATTCTTTGAGGCGAATATCTACCAGAGGGTCGTAAATAGGGATATTGAGTTCTCGAAGTAATTCGGCTGCACCATAATCTGACAACACGCGATCGTCATCATTTTGTAGGAATTGGGCTAATTCAATGGGATGTCTGACGCGAGATACATTGATTACACCGCTAAAACGCTGTTTTGTACCATCCATCAAAGAAGCACTCATCCGAATCTGACCATCTGATTGTAATACAGAACCCGTACCAGCATTAAAAATTTGTTTATCTTCTAGTAACTTACAACCTTTTACTACTGCTTCAGTAGCAGTTACACCATCTAATAATAGAGCGTAAACTTTTTCGACAATCGAATGTAACGCCTCACGAACTACGATTTCTCCAGATTCACTCTGAAGATGACCGCCCGCACCACCATGAATAATTAATTTCGGCTGTATATCAGTTGACATAAATTAGATTTTGTTTGGTAAAGAATGGCTGCTATTGGTAAACAGTTTATAGCTATTTGAACCTTGACACAGTTGCTAATTTTACCTCAGAATAAACTCTGTCAACTAGGAATTAATTGCTTTGAGATTTACGGCGACGACAGCGATCGCTACAGTATTTAACATCATCCCAACATTTTGCCCATTTCTTGCGCCAAGTAAATGGTCTACCGCAAACAGGACATATTTTAGTAGGTAAATCGGATTTTTTTCGCTGGCTTGCCATATTTTAAATTAATAAATTGTTTGTTTAGCTACAATTTTGAGTAACCATCTGAGGGAAGTTGAAAAAGTAAGCTAAAGTTATCGACTCCCAACTAACAATGACTCGGAACACAATTTTTAACCACGATATAATGCACTGCACTCATGATGCTGTAGTTGGTAATTATCTCTATTCTGGCAGAGTGTTGGGCATGAGCGAGCCAGATGACCTAATTCAATTACACCCCGATTTACAATCTCAATGGTCAATAATTACTACTCACTATGACAAGATCGGTTTGAGTTACAGCCAAAATCCGATTTGGGATGTCTCTTTCCAGCAGCTAAGAAAATATCCAGATTACGGACCATCGGTATTTATTTTCGGAGATGCCGTTCACGATTCCCATCAAGATGATGATTGGTTTGGCGAATGCAATCGAGATTGGCAAGATGTGGTAGAGTTTATTAATTCTAAAAACAATTTTATTCGTCTAGCAAAAGAATTAAATGTCAAAGTTCCTCTAACTTTGTGTGCCGATAGCAAAACACAATTACAAGATTGCGGTGAAATTCCCTATCCTTGCTACCTCAAACCTGCCGTTTCAGTAGATGGAGTTGGTATTTTTCGTTGTGATAATTCACAGGAATTAGATGAGGCACTAGCTAAGTTAGATCGAGATATCCCGCTACAAATACAGCAAGAAGTAATTGCCGATAAATTTCTCAATTTACAGTATGAGGTAAAAGACGAAAACGTCGAACCCCTAGCTGCCACTGAACAAATACTCGATGGTTTTGCCCATCAAGGAAATCGTTACCCCACCGCCTACCAACCTTGGGAAGTAGTCAATCCTATGGCACAATGGATGGCTCAAAAAGGTATGAAAGGTATTTTTGCTTTTGACGTGGCGGCAGTAGAGACAAATACTGGAGTCGATTATTTTGCCATTGAATGCAATCCGCGATTTAATGGAGCTTCTTATCCTACGGGAATTGCCCAAAAACTTGACATCAACAGTTGGTCGAGTGAAAATTTTACCACCAAAGCGCGATCGCTCGATGAAATAGATTTAAGCAACCTAGAATACAACCCTGCTACAGGTAGGGGAGTAGTTATTGTCAACTGGGGCAGCATTTTAGTAGGTAAACTAGGAATTCTACTAGCAGGTTCGATATCCCAACAACAAGAACTGAAAAATGTCCTTCAACAAAGACTTAGTTAAAGTATTGATTGTATGACCAATGACCAATAACCAATGACCAATAACTAATTACTGATAAAGCCTAAAGCTTTTTTCTTCATCATTTGAAAAATGTTATAAAAACCATTAGCACGAGAAGGAGTAAGGCTTACTTTCAATCCCGTATCTTCAATAAAATCAGGTTCGATAGCAATTATCGTTTCTGGCGGTAAATCGTTTAATCCTTCAATTAAGAAAGCTACTAAACCTTTTACTAATTGTGCGTCAGAATCCCCTTGATAGTGAACTCTGCCATCTTCCAACTCAGCAGTAATGAAAACTTTGGAAACGCAGCCTTGAACTCGATTATCTTGAGTTTTATCGGCTTCAGGCATCTCTGATAAATGCTTGGCGTACCAAAGTAATTGCTCATATTTCTGTTTAGGATTCGAGCGACGCTTGAAACGTTCGACAATTTTGCCTAACTTGGGAGGAAGAGATGTTTCAGTAGGTGACATAAGTTAGATATACAAATTTAGTCTTCCAATCATCTTTAGTTTACATCTTTTTACAGAATTTTCTAGGAGAACAGCCGATTCAATTGCGATATCCATAACAAATAACCGAATCGGGTACAGATTCAGATAAACTTTATTTTGAGAGGCAAAGGCAGTCGCGAGGTTTAATAACAGTGAAAAGAGTATTAGGAATCATTTTAGGCGGCGGTGCAGGTACTCGTCTATATCCCCTTACTAAATTAAGGGCAAAACCAGCAGTACCACTAGCTAGCAAATATCGTTTGATCGATATTCCCATCAGTAACTGCATCAATTCAGAAATCCTCAAAATTTACGTTCTGACTCAGTTTAATTCTGCTTCTCTCAACCGACATTTAAATCGCAGCTATAATTTTTCTGGATTTAGAGAAGGATTTGTAGAAGTACTATCGGCACAACAAACCAAAGAAAACGATAATTGGTTTCAAGGTACGGCTGATGCCGTTCGTCAGTACATAAACTTGATGGAAGAATGGGATGTTGACGAGTATATTATCTTGTCGGGCGATCATCTCTATCGTATGGACTACAGCCAATTTATCGCCCATCATCGGAAAACGAATGCTGACATTACCCTATCGGTAGTACCAATTGACGAAAAACCAGCTTCTAGCTTTGGTTTGATGAAAATTGACGCTCATGGCAGAATTATTGACTTCTCTGAAAAACCCCAAGGAGAAGCTTTAAAAGCCATGCAGGTAGATACTACAATTTTGGGATTGTCAGCCGAACAAGCTAAAGAAAAACCCTATATTGCTTCTATGGGGATTTATGTCTTTAAAAAACAAGTTTTACTTGACTTATTACGCAAATATTCAGAACAAACTGATTTTGGTAAAGAAATAATTCCGGCGGCGGCTAAAAACCATAACGTTCAGGCATATCTGTTTAAAGGTTATTGGGAAGATATTGGGACAATTGAGTCTTTTTATGAAGCTAATTTAGCCCTTACTCAACAACCACAACCACCATTTAGTTTTTATGACGAATCAGCACCGATTTACACCCGTTCCCGTTATTTACCTCCTACTAAATTGCTAGATTGTCAGATAACGGAATCGATGATTGGCGAAGGCTGCATTATTAAAGAGTGCCGCATTAATCATTCAGTAATTGGAGTTCGTACTCGTATAGAAGCTGATTGTACGATTGAAGATACACTAATTATGGGTGCAGATTTTTACGAACCTTTTGCCGAACGACAATCTGGCTTAAGAAATGGTTCAATTCCTGTCGGTATTGGTGCAGGTACGACAATTCGTAAAGCAATTATCGATAAAAACGCTCGTATTGGTCGTCAGGTACAAATTATCAATAAAGACCGCGTAGAAGAATCTCAAAAAGAAGATGAGGGTTTTTATATCCGCAGTGGTATTGTAGTTATTCTCAAAAATGCCAGTATTAAGGATCATACAATAATTTAAAAATAACCCGATCGCGCTTTAGTTATTCTGAATTTAATTTTGGGTATGGTATTTGTGCCATGCCTTTTGTTTTATTAGTAGGTTTAAGCCTAAAATGAACGAAGCTGAAGCAGACTTGGTTGTTTCAAGGCCGAGTAATTTCGACTAGCGAAGAAAAGGTTACACTTTTAAAATAAATAAAATTATTAATCTTGTTGATAACTCATAAATTAAATTAACCAAAACGGTCGCGGAGCTATATTATTTATGCCTTCTACAGAATTTAAAGATTACTACAATGTTTTAGGAATCAAGAAAAATGCCAGTGCTGATGAAATTAAAAAGCAATTTCGCAAGCTAGCATTAAAATATCATCCCGATCGCAATCCAGGGGATGGAGTAGCAGAAGCAAAATTTAAAGAAATTAGCGAAGCTTACGAAGTTTTATCAGATCCAGATAAACGCTCGAAATACGACCGCTTTGGTCGCTATTGGCAACAAGCTGGCTCTACAGGTGGATATACTACTAATACAGCTACTGGTTTTAGTTCTGATGTCAATCAGAATACAGATTTCAGCCAATACAGTAATTTTGAAGAATTTATTAATGAATTGTTAGGTCGTTTTTCTACTCCAGGAAGCAGTAGTACTAATAGCGGTTATTCCTATCAAACTTCTAATCATAGAAATACTAAAACTAGCTACAGTCAGGTAAATAACTTTAGTGATTTTGCTAGTAGTTTTAACACTCAAACTCCGCCACAAAATAGTGAAGCCAGTATTAGTTTAAGTTTTGCTGAAGCTTTTAACGGTACGACTAAGCGTCTCAATATAGGTAGTGAAACTGTAGAAGTTAATATTCCTGCTGGAGTTAAACCCGGTAGCCGTATTCGCTTGCGTGGGAAGGGACAATATAATTCTTATAATGGTCAAAGAGGAGATTTATATCTCGAAGTACAGTTACTTCCTCACTCATTTTTTAGTTTTGAAGGAGATAATTTGCTCTGTGAAATACCAATTACTCCTGATGAAATGGTTTTGGGAACATCGGTTGACGTACCTACTCCTGATGGTATGGTGTCGGTGAAAATTCCTGCGGGTATTCGTTCGGGTCAAAGTTTGCGTCTGCGAGGTAAAGGCTGGTCTTTACCCAAAGGCGGTAGAGGAGATCAGCTAGTTAAAATTGTGGTTGCACCTCCCACACAACTCGGTCTGAGAGAAAAACAATTATACGAACAAATACAAGCTATTCGCAGTGAAAACCCTCGCAGTCATCTAAAACAAATTAAACTCTAATCAACTGTACAGACAAGGTATGCCTTGTCTCTAATGACTAATCACCAATGAAAGTTAAACTCGAAGATGATATCTTATCAATCAATTATGACGATCTTCCTGTTTATAAAAAAGGCGGTTCGATAGTTCGCAATAGCTATTTTTGGGCGTTAAAATCCATTGCCTGTTATACTTCTAGAAATAAAGATTGGGAATACGACCGAGAAGTTTGGGTGGCTTTATCCAGAATGTTACTGGCTTTTATGGAATCTGGCTATTTAGGCGATCGCGAAACAATTTTAGAATTTACGAACAATACTCCCATTCCCCCAGAATTGCGATCGGTTTCTACTTGGTTATAAGTAGTGTTAAATTGTTAATTTTTAAGCTTAATTTCTAACTGTTACTAGCCAATATATTTGTGTACTCGATCGCACCTTAATTGACAAATAATATTTTAAGCTAGAAATGAAATATAAAAAATATTATTGATACGATTTATGTGGTTAGCAACAACGGGAATATTCCTAGAAACACAGTTAATTTTTTTAGAGCCGATTAGAATTGACGAACATTTCAATCCTTTGACTCCTAATATCGAACAAGTTAACCAAAATAAAGCTGTTTTTTTAAACCCTCAAATAAACGGTCAAAATAAAAATTGGCAGCTAAATTTTAATCCGAGTTTAACTATGCCAAAAAGAGTAGTTGCTCTTAATTCTCTTGAGGTTAATTCCCATCAAATTAATTCCTCTAATTTACTATTAGAAGATAACAATACTCCTGAGTTTACTGCGGGAAATACTACTTGGGAAACTAAAACCATTGTGGGTTCGATAGGAGCAGGAGGTAATTTTAATCAAGAGGCTAAATTAACTGGTGCTAATGCTTTTTGGCGTAAAGATACCGACAATGCTTCTATTGGTTTCAATGCCAAAATCGATAATCAAATTAGATTTGCTGGTGCTAATGCTTCTTGGAAAACTCATACTTTGTTGGGTTCTTTAGAAGTTAATGGTAACTTCAACCAAGCAATCGAATTTACGGGAATTAATGCTTCTTGGAATACTACTAGTAATTTTGGTTCGATTAAAATTAATGGTAATTTTGACCGAGAAACTTCTTTTACAGGAGGAGATGTCAATCTAGCTACTAAGACACCTCTCGGTGAGTGGGTTGCTAAATTAAAACTCGATAATGAAACTAGATTTACAGGTGGTAATGCTTCTTGGAAAGCGAACATTTTTCTGGCTGCAATTGGGTTAAATGGTAATTTTGACGAACATACTCAATTTACGGGAGGAAATATTAATTTATCTACTAATACCAGTTTAGGTTCATTAGGAGTTAGTGCTAATCTTAACCAAGAAACTGATTTCACAGGTGGTAGTGCTTTTTGGCGAAAGAATACAGGTGTTGCAGTTATAAAATTAGATGCCAATTTAGATGTTGATGGCGATTTTACTTCTACTTTTGGTATTCAAATGCCTTTTTAATAATTTGAGCCGTCTCTGGAGTACTACTCTCTATTTCAAAAAAAGCGATCGCTCGTGAAAATCAGGGCGATCGCTTTGTAGTTTTATACTTAATTTAGGCAGGGAGATTAAATATTAGCTGTTGCGTTTAACTGCTTTATTTGCGCCTGTAGCAGCACCAACTAAACCCAAAGCGAGTAATGCAGCAGCACTAGCAGGTTCGGGGACAGATTGTTGTTGTTGTACTTCAAGATCGAAAGAAGATACTTTATAAGCTCCAGTATGACTGACTTTGACGATAGAAGTAAGTGAATAGGGTGAATCAGTGTTAACTAGACCAGAAATTTCATTACTGAATGCGCCCTTAGAAAAAGTTCCAAAGTTAGCTAGTTCGATTCCTTCTCCAAATAAAGTATTACTGTTATCTAGAAAAGTTTTAGCAGTAACTGTTCCATTAGTTGTACCACCAATGAGAGATTTATAAGTAGTGTTTTTAAAAGTACCTACAAAATCAGTATCACTGAAAGCTATATAAAGATCTCCTGCTGCACCAGATACGTTAACACTGTTGAGATCGATATGAGCAAGCTTGTCAGAACCTAATAATGGTTTAGATATTCCTGTTGCTACATTCACTAAAAAGCTACCAATAGAATTATTGTAGGCAACTACCCCTGGTAGGGTAGCAATGTCATTAGCATCTCCATCCATTACTGTTTTGACCCAATCAATGCCACCAGAACCATTATCTAAACCAAATCTTAACCCAGCAGCATTAGCAGCATCAGTTAAAGTTAATAATCCTAATAAAGTAGCGGGAATAAAAGCAATTTTAGCAGTTTTATTTAATAGGTTGAATACCATTGTTTTTTGTTTCCTTTGTTAGATTGATTTGAAATTTGTTTATAAATCTAAGATACTCAGTGGAAACAACAATAGCAATAACACCTAACGAGAATTTATTTAAGCTTTAAAATTAACTAATTTATTATGATCTTTTCAAGAAGTTTGGTTAAATATGTTTTTGATGACTAGCCTTAGTAAATAATTTAAAGTAAGTAGAAACCCAAAATTCTTTAATAGGGAAAACCAAATAACTAATGGGATTTACGGTAATAATGATGTTTCTAATATCTTTTTGAACTAAATTAACTATTTGTTTTGCTAGCCAATTAGCCGACATAATTCCGATAGGATTGAGATTGCTTTTAAAAATACCAAATAGAAAAAAGCATACAACAGAACTTAGCCGAGAATTGACATACTGTTTATCTTACTATTTATGCTACTATTTAATAGACAACTAAGTTGTAATATTTTATGGCTAAAATTTCAATTTATTTAGAAGACCATCAATTAAAAGATTTAGACAATTTGGTTAAAAATGCGACCTATTTAAGCAAACGAAATCGTAGTGCTTTGTTGAGTTATTTGCTCGAACAAGAATCTGCCAAACAGAAAAGACAGGCAATGTTGGAAGCAGCAGCAGCAGTAGATGAATTAAATATTGGTTGGAGTGAAGGGGAACAAAGTTGCGCGATTATCGATGCGGAAGTATCTGGTTAGTATGTTTTGATCCTTCAGTAGGTACTGAGATAGCTAAAACTAGACCTGCTTTGATTATTTCTCCAACGGATTTTAACCAAGTTAGATCGAAGGTTACTTTACTACCCATTTCCTCTACTGTGATTAAAGCTAAAAAAATTCAGTCTGTGGTAGTTAGAGTTAAAGCCACTATCAAAAATGGATTAAATTCAGATAGTACAATAGTTGCAATTGAACCGAGTACTTTTGATAAAACAAGGTTAATTAAGTATTTAGGAGATTTAGAATCAGAATATTTAGATGCCGTCAAAAATATTTTGCAATTTTATCTTGATTGATAGCGGCTTTCGCTTCCATGTGGCACACCATACGATACTAAATTTTGTTAATTTATACCTTAGTAAACAATTTAAAGTAAGTAGAAACCCAGAATTCTTTAAAAGGAAATACTATATAAGTAATGGGATTTACGGTAATAATGATATTACGAATATCTCTTTGAGCTAAATTAACTATTTGTTTTGCTACCCAATTAGCCGACATAATTCCGATAGGATTGAGATTACTTTTAAAAGGCCCTAAAATTAATTTACGAACTACACAAGGAGCATCCAAACGACGCATAGTTATAATGTCTCCTATAGCTCTTTTACTCAATTCATAAAGAGGACTAAAAGCAGGATTTACTTCTGCTTCAGAAGTATTAATCCAAACTTCTTTTCTGACGGTATCGCGATCGCTTTTAATAGTTTTAAAAAATAATTCCATCAGACGCAAACTAGAAAAAGTATTCACTTCATAAGAAAGGGAGATTGCTGCTTCGTCTCTAGCTTGATGAACATTAACCCCATGATTAATAATTAAAATATCTATTTTTTCTAAGGCAGGAGCAATTGCTGCTTCTTGACCGATTTCCCAAGTTAAAGTTGGGATAGTAATTTTTTCCTCCCCTACGTTTAAAACAATTTCTTTAGTAGAAGAAGTTAAGCCCGTAACTTTGGCACCTTTAAGATGTAGTTGAGTTAATAACGCAGTACCCAAACTACCCGATGCACCAGTTACTGCAATCCGTTTATTTTTCAAAGATAAAGCCGTACCCATTAGTTTATCCACTAAAGTAAAAGTGCCACAAAAATAAGCATCTTGATTATCAAAATGATGTCGCCAATGATAGGGACGATTAACCAACCAACGAGAAGGTAAACTGGTAAATTCTCCCGCACGATGGGTAACATCAGTTAGTTCATCTGCATGGGGAATACCCAAACCACGAGCGATCGCACCGATTAAAAAACTTAAAGTATATAGCGAACCGGTCCAAGCTGCCCATTGAGGAGTAAAATTCCAGCTACTAGCCACAACCCAAGGTAAGAGACTAAATGTCAGCATGACTAGGGCTTCTGGTAGATCGTTATACCAATGCGCCTGACGGTAAATTGTATCGCTCACTACTGATAGATCGGGACGGAATACTCGATGATGCCAGACATGAAGACGATACAATGGTTGCCACAAGTGAGCTAGGGTATGATAAATATCTCGTACCAACTCTACCCATAATACCGAACTTAAGGCTACGGCGATCGCGGGTATACTATGGAAAACATAAGTGATCATTTCGCTCCAAAGGTCAGCCATCATGTAATTTGCTTGTTATTACTTCAACTAAGTTTAAATTTATTAAGACAGAAATGCTGCTCTTTAATCTAACCAAAAAAGGTGCGTGGAAACTAACTATAAGCCAAATCAATTGTTTATCTAATTTCAATAAGATTAAAATTTAGCCAAGAAAATTAACAATTTTAGATACAATTAACTGAGTACGGGTCATATTGAGTTATGCAGTTTAAAGTGAGTGGTTTAAAAGTTGGCTCAATTTTTTTGGACTCAGTTGCCCAACTCGTTCTATGAGGGGGCTTAACACTCGATTAAATGGATTTTTTTATTCACAACCTAATTACCGACTACCAGCAAAAAAATTATGGCAGAGAATTACTGGCGAAACCAAGAATCAGAAGACGAATTTGACCCCATTAACTCTCTCCTATCTGAATTTTCCGATCCTGAAGCAGAAGAAGCAGAATTTAGAAACGATTTTTTTCAGGGAACGGGAGGACGCAGGCGTAAAGCGGCTTTCTTATTAATGGTTATCTGGACTGTCACCATTGCTCTAAATTTACTATCTTGGGGTCATTGGGCAGTAAAGGCAATTGTGCTTTTAGTAGCCATCCAGATTTTACGCTATCTCTTAACTAAACCCGAAGTCACTCCTCAAGCTTTAAGCACGGGTAACTTAGCCTCCGTCCCCAAAGTATCCTTACTGGTAGCGGCAAAAAATGAAGAAGCAGTTATTGGCAATTTGGTCAAAATGCTTTGTAGCTTGGAATATCCCAGCGATCGCTATGAAGTATGGGTTATAGATGATCGCAGTACTGACAATACTCCTGTTATCTTAGACCGATTAGCTAAACAATACCCCCAACTCCAAGTCGTCCATCGGGCGGCTAATGCTGGTGGCGGTAAATCGGGAGCATTAAATCAAGTATTACCTCAAACCCAAGGAGAAATTATTGGTGTATTTGATGCTGATGCTAAAGTAACTCAAGATTTACTGCTTCATGTGGTTCCTATGTTTGATAATCAAACCGTGGGTGCAGTACAAGTCCGCAAAGCGATCGCCAATGCCGAGGATAATTTCTGGACTAAAGGACAAGCAGGAGAAATGGCTTTAGATAGTTACGTCCAACAACAGCGGATTGCCGTAGGCGGTATCGGAGAGTTACGGGGTAACGGTCAGTTTGTCAGACGGGAAGCTTTAAATAGTTGCGGTGGCTGGAATGAAGAAACCATTACCGACGATTTAGATCTGACCATTCGCCTGCATTTAGATAATTGGAAAATTGACTTTTTATTGACCCCTGCGGTAGAAGAGGAAGCTGTCACCAAAGCAACTTCTCTGTGGCATCAGCGTAACCGTTGGGCAGAAGGTGGATATCAACGCTATCTCGACTATTGGCGTTATATTTTTAACAGCCCCATGGGTTTTGGCAAAAGAATCGATCTCCTCTGTTGGATGGTGTTGCAATATATTGTACCTGCGGCTAACGTTCCCGATGTTTTAATGGCGATCGCTAGGCATCGTTTGCCTTTACTGAGTCCCGTTACTGCTTTGCTCTTCTCTTGGGGCTTTATCGGTATGTTTAGCGGCATCATCAGAATTAAGGCTAGCCAAGGGACACTTAGTTTACCTGTATTACTCAAAGCTTTAGGACAAGCTTTACGTGGTGTAGCTTATATGTTCCACTGGCAAATTGTCATGTTCAGTATCACCGCCAGAATGTCTGTCAGACCAAAACGCCTCAAATGGGTTAAAACAGTCCATGAAGGTGCGGCTTTGAGCAGTAATCAGTAGGGGCGATGACTTCGTAACGGGGATCTAAAATTGACCATTTTTTTTTAATTAAAAATTAAAAATTAAAAATTAAAAATTCAGAAGAAAATAATTTTTAATTACAGTAATTAGTTGGTCAATTAATTGTTGTTCGTTGATAATTGGTAATTGTTCATCTCATTTAGCAATGCAAGTCAACCAACAAGAACGGGCTTATTGGCTAATCTGGTCGCAGATTCCTGGTTTGGGGGCAATTTCACTCAAACGAATTTATCAACATTTTGGCTCTCTCCAAGATGCTTGGAATGCTCCCATTGCCGATTTTTCTGCCGTAGAAGGATTGAATAACAAATTTTTGAGTGCCATTCAACAAGGACGCAAACAAAGCATCAATCCCCAAGAGCTTTTAGAACGACACATCCAAGATAATCCTCTTTTTTGGACACCGACAGATTTAGAATATCCTAATTTGTTAAGGGAAATTCCTAGTCCTCCTCCCTTGCTTTATTACCGAGGCAAGGTAGAATTGCCAGAAAATCAAGGAATTACACCTTTAATTGGCATTGTCGGTACTCGTAACCCTACAGACTATGGCAAACGCTGGACGAATAAACTAGTGGCGGCATTGGTGCAACACGGTTTTGGTATTGTTTCGGGTATGGCGGCAGGTATCGATACTGTGGCACATCATAGTTGTTTAGGGGCAAAGGGTAGAACTATTGCTGTTTTGGGGACAGGAGTAGATACGGTGTATCCTTACAGTAATCGGAAACTCTATCAACAAATAGAACAACATGGTCTAATTCTCAGCGAATATCCGACTCAGACTAAGCCAGATAGAGGAAATTTCCCCGCCCGTAATCGCATCATTGCTGGGTTGTGTCGCGCTGTGGTAATTATGGAAGCTCCTCAACGTTCTGGAGCATTAATTACGGCTCATTTTGCTAACGATTTTTGTCGTGATGTATATGTCTTACCAGGTTCTTTAGATAGCCCGCAATCTTTGGGATGTCTGGAATTATTAAATCGCGGCGCACATATAATTTTGAGTGCAGAACATTTACTGGAAATGTTGGGTACTATGCCTCAGTTAGTTCCACCTCTAGCCCCTCCCAAACCACTACCAAACTTAACACCAGAATTAGAATGTATTTTGAAAATGGTTAACCATCAAGCAGTCTCTTTAGACACAATTGTTCACAAAGCAGGATTAAATACCAGTCAAGTTTTGGTTGCTTTGTCTCAATTAGAGTTAATGGGTTTAGTTTCTCAGCTACCTGGAATGCGTTATTGTCGAGTCAGTTAATATTAAGATTTATTAATACTAAAATATAATTCTCATCATCTCTAACAATCGGTAACATAATTATCATTAAGTTTTACAAAAGTTGATAAGAACCGTTCGGGCAACATTGTATAAATGGACATATCTAGATGGTGCATCACTTAGTTATCGTAGCTAAGTGCGATCGCTTTTTAGATAAAACTCCCCCTTTAAAAACTGCGCTTTAGAAATAGTGCAAATATACTGAGGGTTTTGATTTCTTAATTAACATATAAGGGAAATTTAACCCCAAACATTCCTCACTGAATTTGATTAGGAAAGTGGTTGCAAGTACTCGTAGGGTGGTAAAACTTCAAAAATAAATTGAGAATTTTTATCACATTGCGTTTGCTCAAGTGTCATTTCGATAATTAAGTTTTGTCAACAGGGTGGAAATTATTAACGGCAAGTAATGGCAACAAAGTCTTGAAGTATTTTTTACTGCCAACTTTGGAGTTTCTACTTGTCGAGTTTGTGTATTTACAAAACACTCATTTCTATCGGAAGTATGCAGCTTCAAGAATTTATTTCTTACAAGCTAGTATTTCCCGTAAAAATTTTATTCCTCTTAAGGAGATTTTTTAAATGGCTTTTGGCTCATTTGGACCAGCATCAGAATTAGGTGTTGCCCTATACGAAGACACTCCGACTATAGAATACGCACCTGGTAGTTCGGAAGAAGAAAAACAAGCGGTTATCCGTGCTGTTTACAAACAGGTATTGGGTAACGCTTACGTCATGGAAAGCGAACGAGCAGTAATACCGGAATCTCAGTTCAAACTAGGAGAACTTAGCGTTCGTGAATTCGTGCGTGCTGTAGCTAAATCAGATTTGTACCGCTCTCGCTTTTTCGATACCTGTCCTCGTTATCGCTACACCGAACTAAACTTCAAGCATTTTTTAGGTCGCGCTCCTAATGGTTATGATGAAATGAAAGCTCATAGCGCCATTTTAGACCAAGAAGGTTTTGAAGCTGATATTGATTCTTATTTAGATAGCGATGAATATCAAAACGCCTATGGCGAATGGGTTGTTCCTTACTATCGCGGTTATAAGAGTCAGCCTGGTCAAACTATGGTGGAATTTACTCATATGTTTGCTTTATTACCAGGTGCAGCAGGTAGCGATCTCAAAGGTAGCTTGTCTGGTAAAAAACCAGTATTAAATAAAGATATTATCCAAGAGCTTCCAATTTCAGTAGTTCCTCCTTCTGGCGGTGCTGCTGGTGGTGGCTGGTCTTTCCAAGAACCTCCCATTGCGGCACGTACTCGTCAGGGATTTGGTGCTGGTGCTAACGGTAAGATCTACCGCATTGAAGTAACCGGTTATGCTTCTAATGCTGTAAATCGAGTCTCAAAATTCCGTCGTAGTAACAAAGTATATTTAGTTCCTTACGAACAGCTATCTCAAGAATATCAACGTATTCACAAGCAAGGTGGCAAAATAGCCAGTATTACTCCTGTGAATTGATAATCGCCCCAAAAAACAACCAGATGAACCGTTAGATCAAAGGTGGGCAACGCCCACCCTACTACGGATTATTTTGCAAATAATTGATTCAGGAGAAATAAACAACAATGACTGCAATATTAGATGCACCAGTAGAAGTTCCTTTAAACAGTAGTGCTGACGATAAAGCGATCGCCATTCGTGCTGTCTATAAGCAAGTTTTAGGCAATCCTCATGTTATGGAAAGTGAACGTCTAGTAACTGCCGAATCTCAATTTTGCAATGGCAGTATTAGTGTCAGAGACTTAGTTCGGGCTGTAGCTAAATCGGATTTTTATCGCGATCGCTATTTTGAATCCTGCGCTCCCTACCGTTTTGTCGAATTAAACTTCAAACATTTACTAGGACGCGCTCCTGTAGACCAAGCCGAGCTTTCCGAACACATTCGCCGTTGTGTAGAAGAAGGTTATGAGGCAGAAATCGATTCTTATATCGATAGCGAAGAGTATGCTGAGAAGTTTGGCGAAAATATCGTTCCCTACTATACAGGTGCGACTACATCAGTAGGTAAAAAACAGGTGAACTACAACCGCACCTTATCTTTATTACAGGGAATAGCAGGTGTCGATAGTGCTGAGACAGCTTCTCGTCTAGTAGACAGCGTAGCTACCAACAGTGCTATTAAAGCCAAAACCCCTTCTCGTGGTGGTCGTATTTCGCCTTACAAAGATGCCACGGAAAAGAGATTCAAAATTGTGGTCAAAGGTTCTAAGTTCGACGCTCCTCGCCGAGTTAGTACCACTGAATATATTGTCCCAGGCGATCGCATGACTCCCCAAATTCAGCGCATTAACCGCACTGGAGCAACTATTGTCAGCATCACTGAAGTTAACTAATTGCTGATCTACTTGGAGTCCCAGGCCAATTGCGACTAACAATTATAAAATTCAGGAGAAATTGATTATGTCACTTTGGATTGAAGATACGACGATTACCGAACTGCGCCCCAATGGCACAGAAGATGAATTACAAATTCTCATTCGCGCTGTTTACAAACAAGTATTGGGTAATGCTCATCTGTTAGAAGGCGATCGCCTAAGTTCGGCGGAATCTCTATTACGGGATGGAGATATTACAATACGTGGTTTTGTGAGAATGGTTGCTCAATCAGAGCTTTATCGTTCACGATTTTTCAATCAATCTTCCCAATATCGGTTTATCGAACTAAATTGCAAGCATCTTTTAGGACGCGCACCTTTAGATCAAGCAGAGATATCTCGTCATGTTCAAATTTATAACAATTCTGGATATGAAGCCGAGATCGATTCTTATCTTGATAGTGAAGAATATCTGAGTAATTTTGGCGAAAATATCGTGCCGAGTCCTCGTGCTATCAGTAATTCAACTGTAAAAAATGTAGGATTTAACCGTATTTACTCCCTATATCGCGGTAATGCTAGCAGTGACAATGGTAAATCTGCTCGATTGATTAAAGATTTAGCAGCTAATTTACCTACTCCCATTGTGCTACCTTCTCAAGGTGGTGGTACGCCAGGTTGCAATAATAAGCGTTTCCGCATTAAAGCTACTAAAGCTAGCATAGGTTCTTTAAATCGTCTGAGTAACCAAACTTACGAAGTGAGCTACGACCAGCTAAACGCCAAAATTAAAAACATTCATCGTATTGGCGGCAAAATTCTCAGTATTACTGAAATTTAACATCAGAGGTTATTACAGTACCTAATTTAAATAGAGGGCGGACAATTGTTCGTCCTCAAAATGGAATAACCAAAGCGATCGCTCGTAATAATTACTACTGAGCAATTATGAAATTAGTTGCTAGTATAAACGAACACCTTAAAAAGCATTGTATCGAGCAAGTCTCAGTTTACACATTTAAATTACTTTAAGTCAATGGATATTGCTGAATTTGTACGGCTTTCTTTAGGCTGCTGGCGATCGCAGCGCAGCGCGCATCACTTAGCTTTTCGCCATTTTGAAGCAGTTACTTCGACCATCGAGATAGAATCTCTAACCAAGGACGATTTTAGAGTCATTGAGCTTTGTAAGTCACAGGCGATCGATCCTCAATTAGCTTGTAGTCCTTTTTTAATGAGTTGGGAAGGAGAGTCAGATTGGGATGAAGATGAAACCATAGAAGGTTCAACAGTTTTAGTTCCTATCCCCGATGCCGAAAATCATACCAGAGGCAAGCTATTAAGAGGACAAGGATATGCTGAAACTATTCCTGCGGTGGGTAACTATCATTTTAATGAAGATGATTCTTTTGTGTTAATTACTCCCTATGAAAGAGCCGCCGCCGAAGAAAAAATTTGGTTTGCTACACCTGATTTGCGTTTTCGCGTTTCCTTAATTAAAACCAGTAGTGGACGGGGAGTAACTACGGCTTCTTTTTCTTCGGAAATTCGCTTTTCCAATTAAAACAATCATAATAAAACTTTTTTTAAACAAAGCACTTTTTAAAAATCACCATGTTATCAACAGTCAATTATTCAGAAGAAAGAGAAGAAAGTTTAATATATCATCTTGCTAACTGGATAGCTGGAGATTTTTCTAACCGCAAACAAGCCAGTGCTGACCCCAAAACTTATGCCCATATTCGGATTTTTTTTCGTCCTTTACCTTGGGATTTTTTTTCGGGAATTGGGTTTTATTCAGAACAGGTATATGACTACGATCTGTGGAGTCCCTATCGTCAGGGAGTCCATCTTTTAGTTGATCGCGGTGATGATATTTACATCGAAAACTACAGTTTAAAAGATGCTTATCTTTACGCGGGTAGCGGACATAATCGAGACATTTTATTAACAATCAAACCAAATTCTATAGAACGACGTTATAACTGTTCTATGGTTTTCAAAAAAGACGGAAACTTATTTAGAGGAAGTGTTGAACCTGGCAATAAATGTTTGATTAACCGTCAGGGAATTGAAACTTATTTAGTAAGTGATGTCGAGCTTACCGCAACTACTTGGGTAAGTTGGGATAGAGGAATGGATCTCAATACTCATCAGCAGGTTTGGGGTTCGGCAGCAGGTCCATTAAAGTTTGAAAAAAGAGCTAGTTTTGCGGCAGAATTACCTGAATTATCTAGTTAACTAAATTATCGATTAGTAACAGTAATAAGAGATGAATAATGATGACATCAGAGTTAAAAATAAAAACCATGCTACCACCAATAGCTAGCAAAAAAATGCAAGCTTGGATTAGAAGTAGGCATTTAATTTGTTCTGGTAACTTTTTTATTTTTGAAACTTTAGAGTATTCAGCAGTAGAAAGATTTGAAGAGTGTGTCAAAAGTTTAGGTGGTAGCTTTATTTCTGTTGAACCAGTTAGAAAAGTTTGGATTGGTAATCATCGTAAAGTAATTTTATATCAAGCTAAAGCTAGCTTGCATACACCCCATCATGATTTAAAACAGTATTGGATTAAATATGGGGGTTTTTATACAAGGTTTGACGAACGTTCTTGTTAAAAACTAAAGATCAGCACTAATGAAGCGATCAAGAAAATATTTTTGGCATCAATATCGGCTATTAAAAT
>JBHJNX010000079.1:0-9354 GCA_050330335.1 Pleurocapsa sp.
GGACGGGTTGTTTTTGACGACAGTCCAGTCAACTTAGTTAAACAGCAGGGGCAGATCGAGCATATTTATCGTCAAGAAGAGGAAATATTAGATGAAAATTTCACTGCTAGGACGACAATGGGCGACCGTTAATGGTTTGCCTCCGTTGGGGGCGATCGCTTTATTGCTAGTAATTTTACTGGCTTTGGGGAGTACGGCGAGTTTAGTGGAATTTGACCCTCTTCGCCTCTTGAAGTCTTCAGGAAGTCTGTGGGATTTTCTGCGGCGATTAGTGACAGTTCCTGAATGGAATTATTTGCCAACTTTAGGCTCAAAAATGCTGGAAACTATATTAATGGGCTTCCTCAGTACAGTTTTTGCTCTGTGTCTCAGTCTGCCTTTGGGTATTATTGCTGCTGGTAATAGCAGTCCCCACCCGCTAATATTCCACTTCAGTCGCAACCTGCTCAGTTTGATGCGGGCTTTGCCAGAAATGGTATGGGCATTGATGTTTGTCTCTGCCTTGGGTTTGGGTCCTTTGCCTGGAATTATGGCTCTTACTTTTGTTACTACCGGTTTTATGGCGAAGTTTTTTGCCGAAAGTTTGGAAGTGGTAGATGAAAAAGCGATTGAAGGAGTTAAGGCGACAGGTGCAGGCTGGTTGCAGTTGATTAATTTTGCTCTCTTGCCTCAAGCTTTTCCCGATCTGATTGGCACAACCCTTTATATTTTGGATAACAATGTGCGTTCGGCAACAGTACTGGGATTAGTGGGTGCTGGGGGCATTGGTTACGAGTTAATTATGTCAATTCGTTTGTTTAATTACAGTCGGCTCATTCTGATTATTCTGGGAATTTATCTGGCAGTAACCCTTTTAGACCGATTATCTAACCAATTGCGATCGCGAGTAATTTAGTATGAATCAATTACATCAACTACCCAAGTTGCCACCTAAACCGTTTAATTGGTTGCCCGTAAGTTTGGGTTTACTGTTACTGACAACTGTTGCAGCCATCGTTTACTTGCAACTATCACTATCAGATTTACTTTGGGGTTTGGCAGATCTGGTGGAATACCTCAGTCGTTATACTTCCCCAGATTTTAGTGCCATGGGTCGCTATGTAAGATTAATGGGAGTAACAGTGGCGATCGCTTTGTGGGGAACGGTTTTATCTTCGATCCTCAGTTTTATTCTTGCCCCTTTGGCAGCCAAAAATTTATCTCCCCATCCGCTAATTTATCAGGCTACTAGAGAATTACTTAATTTTCTGCGAGCCATGCCCGATTTGGTTCTCGCTCTTATTTTTGTCTCGGCTTTAGGTTTAGGGCCTTTACCTGGATTATTAGCATTGGGGTTACATACGGCAGGATTCCTCGGTAAGTTTTTTGCCGAAAGTATGGAACGAGTTGAGGCAGGGGTTTATGAGGGAGTTTCTGCTACAGGAGCTAGTTTACTACAAATTATCATGTATGCTGCTTGGCCCTCAATTCTTCAAGAAGCCATTGGTTATACCCTTTATATCTTTGATCGCAATGTGCGCATGGCTACAGTTTTAGGTTTAGTGGGCGCGGGGGGTATTGGCGTAGAACTCAGTGCTAAGTTGCGTCTGTTTGAATACAGTCAATCGGCGAGTTTAATTCTGATTATTATCATTACCATTATTGCGATCGATTATCTTTCTAGTGGGTTGAGGAGGAAATTCTCTTGAACTATCGCCGTAACCTTTGGATTAAAGCTTTAACGGCTCACAAAGAGCAAGTTATCAATAATTTAGCTGAGGATTTAGCCCAAAATTGGCAAGTTAATTATTTAACCATCCCCCAAGCAGGTTTAAGCTTATTAACCCTAGAAGACGGAATATTTCAGCAACCTTATTACTTGGGAGAAGTCCCCATTGCTAATGCTGGCATCGAACTAATAGATGAAACAGGACAAAGCTTTACTGGGGCAGCCCAAGTGATGGGAGATTCCGCCGATTTTGCGGTTGCTTTGGCAGTGTGTGATGCTGTGATGGCGCATCAACTAACAGGATGGGAACGAGTTGCTGAACTAATCGAACGGGGGATGAAAAAACGTTCCCTCGAAGACTTACAACGGGGGGCAATGTTAGCCAAAACCAAAGTTAATTTTTCTTTACTCGCTCAGGAGGAATCAGATGCTGAAGATTGAAACAATTTGGCAACCTCATACCCAACAAAGAATTTTTCGGCAATTACTCCAGGGGATGAGTCTACCTGGCACAATTATGGACTTGCAAGGAGAGTTAGAAACAAGTTCGAGTTTAGTCGGTATTTTGGCAACCCTACTAGATCGCAGTGTGACTTGGAGTGATGAGGATAACTTAGTCGAAGGGCGCGATCGCACTTTACTACAAGCTGCTTTAACAGAGACAGAAACGGCTCAATTTACAGTTAAAGATGCTTCTAAACCTCCTCAACCCCAATTTTCACCCCCATTAGGAGAATTAGCTAATCCCGAAGCCGGTGCAACCTTGATTTTAGTGGGAAAAGCTTTAGGAATCGGCAATCTCCATCTTCAACTATCAGGTGCGGGAATTGAATCAACCCGTCAGGTATTCCTAGCAGGATTCGAGTCGCAATGGTTTAGTTGTCGTCAGCAATGGGTGGCCCATTTTCCCCTGGGAGTGGATTTAATTTTGCTGGCAGGTACTTGCCTGATGGCAATACCGAGGACAACTCAAATAGTAATTATTAATTAGGTTTAGCAATGGGTTATGTCGCAATTAAAGGGGGAGAAGATGCCATTCAAGAGGCAATTCAATTATTAGATTTTCTCCGCACTCAAGACAATGGCGAACCTCCTCTGTCTTTAAATACTATCGAGCATCAACTGCATTTTCTGCACAGCCGTGTCCTTTCCGAAGGGGGACTTTATCATCCTCAACTTGCTTCTTTAGCGATTAAACAAAGTGCTGGAGATACTTTAGAAGCTGCTTTTTATCTGCGGGCATATCGTTCAACTCGTCCCCGTTTAGGAGAAACTCCCTGTCATCAGGGGCAAAATATGCGCTTAATTCGTCGTATTTCTGCTGCTTTTAAAGATATTCCAGGAGGACAAATGTTGGGAGCTACTTCTGATTATTTACAGCGTTTATTTCGTTTTGAACTGTTAGATGAATCTCCCGAACAGTTTCAGAATATTGCTCGTAATTGGCTCAAAAATCGCCCTGATGAGACATTACCTACCACTTTCCCCAAAGTGCTGGATAGTTTGCGTGTCGAAGGGCTACTGCCACCTCTACCCAAGCAAAAAGAAAGTCCTTTTGATATTACTCGCGAACCTTTAGTTTTTCCCGTTCCCCGTTCGGCAGCTTTAGCAACTATGGCACGGGGAGAAACAGGTTCTCTATTGGCGATCGCCTATTCTAATATGCGGGGTTATGGAGATGTCCATCCTACCGTAGCTGAATTGCGAGTCGGTTATTTACCCGTACAGTTACCCCATCCCATTACTGGAGAATTAACGGAAGTGGGAGAGGTGTTGATGAGTGAGTGTGAAGTTGTCGCCATGTACGAAGCAGAAAGTAAAGATAGTAAACCCACTTTTACCTTGGGTTACGGTGCTTGTTTCGGACATAACGAAGTCAAAGCGATCGCCATGGCAATTTTAGACCGTGCTTTGCAAAAAGGTAGTCAACAAGGAGTAGATAATCCTTCTGAAGATCCAGAATTTGTCCTGCTGCACGTGGATGGAATTGAATCAATGGGTTTTGCTTCCCATTACAAAATGCCTCACTACGTTACTTTCCAATCGGATCTAGATCGTCTACGGAATACTCAGAAACAACAGCAACAAAATCATGACTAAACTGACACTTTCTCCGACACCGTCATCAACCAATGGTAAATTAAACAGTCAAGTAACTGCCAATCGTCAATATGGCTATCAATTTGGTTTTCTCGATGAAGATGCCAAAAAAGAAATCCGCCGTACTCTTCTCAAAGCCGTTGCCATTCCTGGTTATCAAGTTCCCTATGCTTCTCGTGAAATGCCGATTGCTAGGGGGTTTGGTACGGGAGGATTACAAATTACCCTCTCCCTCCTAGGTACAAATGACATTCTCAAGGTAATCGATCAAGGTAGTGATGATTCAGTCAATGCCGTCAACATTCGCAAATTTGTCGCTCAAACTTGCCCTGGGGTAAAACTGACCAAACAAACCGCAGCAGCTACGATTATTCAAACCCGCCACCGCATTCCCGAACACCTTCTCCAATTGGGGCAAATTCTGGTGCTGCAAGTTCCCTATCCCGATCCTCTAGTGGTAGTAGAACCCAGAGAACAAAAGCGCAAAATCATGCATGGAGAAGGAGATTATGGACGGTTGTGGGTAAAACTTTACGAAGACATGGTTAAGTTTTCCGAAATCACCATTTCTCACCGTTATCCTACCCGTATCAATGGATTTTATGTCATCGATCCATCCCCCATTCCTCGCTTCGACGTGCCAAAATTACACAATTCCTCAGCCTTGTATCTTTTTGGGGCGGGAAGAGAAAAGAAAATCTATGCCGTTCCTCCTTATACTACTGCTGAACCCTTGACTTTTAGAGATGTCGGTTTTCGGGTAGAAGATTTTACCGACGAACAAGGGAAGCGTCGCCCCTGCGCACGTTGTGGTGCGACTACCAGTTTCCTTGATGAATTTATCGATGATGCAGGGAAAAAAGTCTATCAATGTTCCGATAGCGATTACTGCAACAGTCAACTAGCTTTACAGGAGAAACAATATGGATAAAATTTTAACCGTCAGAGGTTTAACCAAAATCTATGGTGCGGGTTGTCCTCATTGTGCGATCGCCACTGGGGCAGAGGCAAATACTAATATTTGTCCCCACTGTGGCAGTATTGTTGCCTGTTTTCAGGTTGATTTTGAGCTTTACCCAGGGGAAATCCTCGGCATTATGGGGGAATCGGGCAGTGGCAAGTCCACTCTAGTCAAGATGCTGTATTTTGACGAAATTCCTACCTATGGTAGCGCACAATTTATCGATAATAATCAAATTTACGATCTGTTTAAGCTCAATGCTGCCCAAGCACGATGGTTAAGAAATCATAAGTTGGGCATAGTGTATCAAAATCCCCACTTAGGACTTAATTTTCGGGTCTCAGCAGGGGGTAATATTGCCGAAAGATTGTTGATGAGTGATTGGTTAGATTATCAACCGATCCGCGATCGCGCCTCTGGACTTCTCGCCCGTACTGAATTTCTCATCGAACGCATGGATGAATTTCCCAGTCAGTTTTCGGGAGGGATGCAACAACGGGTTCAAATTGCCCGCGCCTTGGCCACAGAACCACCTTTATTATTTCTCGATGAAGTAACCACAGGGTTAGATTTATCTGTACAAGCTAAAATCCTCGATTTAATTTTGGAACTACAACAGCAATTAAACGTAGCGATGGTTGTTGTCACCCACGATCTCGGCGTAATTAGATTGTTAGCCTCCCGCACTTTGGTGATGAAGTATGGACGGGTGGTAGAGTCGGGTTTAACCGATCAAATTCTAGAAGATCCCCAACATCAATATACTCAGCAGTTGGTTGCTTCGGCTTTGTAATTTAAGAGGATTAAAACCATGTCAGAAAATACCATTTTAGAAATCAACAATTTAAGTAAAATCTTTTTCCTCCACGAACAGAGAAAATCGCTTCCTTCGGCTCAAGATATCTCTTTCCCAGTTTATGCTGGTAAACTCACCACTTTAACAGGGGCTTCAGGTGTCGGGAAATCTAGTATCCTCAAATGTATCTACCGTACTTACTTACCTACTCGCGGCGCAATTTATTATTACACCGAAGAGGGAGAGAAATTAGATTTGGCTGTAGTGAGTGAACAAGAAATTCTCCAGTTACGACGGGGAGATCTCAGCTTTGTTACCCAATTTTTACATTGTTTACCGCGACAATCCACTATCGACGTAGTAGCTAAACCTTTATTCGATTTAGGTATTGAAAGGGAAGAAGCCCGCGATCGCGCCAAGAATTTGTTACGAGAAATTCAATTACCCGAACGATTATGGATGCTTTCTCCTACTACCTTTTCGGGAGGGGAAAAACAGCGTGTCAATCTAGCTCGTGCTACCATCTTCAATCCCCGTTTACTGTTACTCGACGAACCCACCGCTAGTTTAGATTCTGCTTCTGTCGAACGAGTTGTCAAAATGATTCAACGCATTAAGCAAGCAGGTACAGCTATCTTAGCTATTTTCCACGACCTGGATCTAGTTAAGGAAATTGCCGATTTTGAAGTGAAACTATCCACCCCAACTCAAAAATTAATTGCTAGTTGAGAATCTATGAAAACCTATTTTATTAACGCTCAAATTATCTTACCCGATGAAGTCGCAGAGAACGCTGCTTTGTTCATCGAAGATGGTGTAATTGCAGCGATTAACCCAGAAATTACCTCTAAGATCCCAACGGTAGATCTTCAAGGGCAAACTTTAATGCCAGGGGCGATCGATTTACATTGTGATGCCATTGAAAAGGAAATCGAACCCCGTCCCCAAACTTTTTTTCCCAGAGATTTGGCGATCGCCCAAATTGATCGACGTAATGCTATGGCGGGAATTACCACTCCCTTCCATGCCCTTTCTTTTGCCCATGAGGAATTAGGGGTGAGAAACAACGAAATGGCAGCAGCAATTGTCCGCGCTATTCATAATTATCAACCCCATGCTTTGGTGGATAATCGGGTTCACTGTCGCTATGAAATTACCGATCCGACGGGTTTACCGATTCTACTGGATTTACTGGCTGAAGACTCGGTGCATTTGTTTTCCCTGATGGATCATACTCCAGGACAAGGGCAATTTAAAAACCTCGAAGCCTATCAGAATTATCTCTCTCGCACCTATCAAAAAACTACTGCCCAAGCCCAAGCCACCATTGAACGCAAGTTAGCCAATGCACTGGGAGTAAAAGAGCGGATTGAAACCTTAATCGCCAAAGCTTTATCAACAAATGTTGCTATTGCCAGTCATGATGATGATACCCCAGAACGAGTCGAAACTATGGCAGGGATGGGAGTAAAATTAAGCGAGTTTCCCGTTAATTTAGCCACCGCTCAAACAGCGCGATCGCACAATTTAGCAACTATCTTTGGTGCGCCGAATATTTTGCGGGGTAAAAGTCAAAGTGGTTCGATGAAGGCAATTGAAGCCATTCACGAGAGATTAGCTAGTTGCTTGTGTTCTGATTATGCCCCCAGTGCTTTACTGACAGCCGTGTTTCAACTTCCTCAGCTTGCAGATCTCAGCTTACCCGAAGCGATCGCCCTAATAACTACCAATCCAGCGATGGCTTTAAATTTAAGCGATCGCGGTGAAATTGCCGTGGGAAAAAGGGCCGATCTTGTTGTCGTCAAGCAAATTCAGGAACTTCCTCAAGTAACTCAGACTTGGGTTAAAGGTAAAAATATTTACTCTTGTAATTATGGTTAAACTAGGTGTTGCTTTTATTCCTGATGCTGAAACCATAAATACTATTATCGAGTTTCAGCAACAAATTTCTCTGTTTTATCCTCTTAAACCTGTTTTGGGGAAAGATACCAATTTGCCTCACATTACCTTGCTACAAGGAAGATTTCAAGAGCCAATTAATTGGCTAAAATTACTATCTGAACTGAGAGATTATTGTCAGAATCAATCATTTTCTTTGCAAGTTCAATTAGCTGAGTTAAAATATCAGTCTCCTGATTGGTTATTTCTCAATTTCAGTCGGAATTTATCATTGACAGCAACTCATAAGTTTATTTTTGAACGACTTAAATCTAATATGTTTTTGACTGAAATAGAGCGACAAAAAGACACTACAGGATATACTCAAATAGAAAAAATTAACTATTTTCAGTATGGTTATCGTTATATTGAAGCTGCTTTTTGTCCCCATATTACTTTGGGAAAAATTTGTTATCAATCCTTAGAAAAAAATAAGCTAAAAATAAATAAGATATTTCGATTATTATTATTAGATTTGATTGCTACTTTTAGTTACGTTACTGTATATGAATTAGGAGAGTATGGTAGTCATGCTCGCAGCTTATACGAGCTACATCTTTAAAACTTAAATAATGAGCGATCGCCAAGCAACTAAATTTATTTATCAAAAAATTTCTCAAGATTTAATCGAGCAAATAAAACAAAATAACTACTCAGCGGGTCAAAAGCTACCTTCAGAAACCCAATTAGCAATTGAATATGGCGTTCATCGTTTAACAATTCGTCAGGCGATCGCAATTTTAGTTGAAAAAGATTTAGTTTATCGCAAGCAAGGAAGTGGTACTTTTATTAAAGAAAACAAGCTGGATTATTCCCTAGACTCGAAAACAAACTTTACTGGAAGTTTATTTGATTTAGGATATCTTCCCTGTCTAAAAATTATCAGTAGTAAAGTTATTCCCGCACCTCCTGAAATTGCTAAATGCCTCAAAATTAATCCTAACGATCCTATTTTTAAACTAAAATTATTACGGACAGCAATTGTCCATAATCACCCAACAATCTCGAAGGAATTCCAACCTTTATGTTGGAGTATATCCTATCTAATTGCTGAAAAATTTCCCGATTTATCGGTATTAATTTATCAAGCCAATTCTCTCTATAGCTTGTTACAAAAACACTATCAGGTTCAACCCAATCGCACTAGAACCAAAATTGAAACTGAAATTGCTTCGAGAGAAGATGTCCAACTGTTACAAATCGCTCCAGGAATTCCTGTGATAATTACCAAAAGTTTTGTTTGCGATCGCCACGAGTGTTTATTTGAATACACAATCAGTCGTTTTCGTGGCGATATTTTTTCTTTAGAAATTACTTTTTGATTGCTTGACACCTTTACGAAAAAAATTTATCTAATTTCAAGCTAATCTTCATCTGACACTCATTTTTCTCGAATTTAATTTAAATGACAGTAAGTAAACTAACTAGAAAAGTCTGCTCTGCCAAATTCTTAACTTGCTCGAAATTTAAGCGGTAATTGATTCACTACTGCTTGTTGAAAATCTATAGTTCTAAAATTTGAGAAATTAAATTATGCGTAAACAATCAGCTTTATGGCTCAGTCTGTGTGTCAGTAGTTTAGCGGTTACCGTATCCCTGATAGCTGGGACAACGGTTAGAACTTCTGCGACTCCCGATGGGGCAGTTACCAAGGATAGCTTCAGCATCGCCCAAGCCGACCCCTGCGCCGGAGCAAATCCCTGTGCTTCTAAAAACCCCTGTGCAGGAGCAGATCCCTGTGCTTCTAAGACTGAGAATGTCGGAGGAACTTTAGCACAACAACTACAAGGAAAGCCTGTTGTAGTTGATATCTATGCAAGTTGGTGTTCTGCCTGTAAAAACATTGCACCT
>JBHJNX010000080.1:0-5056 GCA_050330335.1 Pleurocapsa sp.
ATCGCAGTCTCCAACATTCTCAAATTGAGAGACGGTGCAGCAGTTAAATCTGAGTCTTAGAGGCATAATTAATGGCTATTTTTTCTATTGCTAATACTTTTATTAAGCGACCTGTTTTAACTACAGTTTGCACTCTTTTAATTCTCTTAATTGGCGGAGTTTGTATTCCTCTACTGCCCATAAATTATTTACCCGATATTTCTCCAATTCAAATTCAAGTTAGCTCTTTTTATACCGGTGCTGACGTAGATACTGTCGAAAATACAGTTACCACCATTTTGGAACGAGATATCAATGGTGTTGAGGGCATGGATTACATGACCTCTCAAAGCTATGCAGGTAATAGTAAAATTTCTGTTTATTTTCCTTCCTCTATCGATAAAAATATCGCTCAGGTCAATGTCCAAAACCGAGTTGCTCAGGCATTACCTAAACTTCCTTCCACAGTACAACAATTAGGTATCTCCACTAAGGCAGCTTCTACTAGTATTTTGATGGTTTATGGAATTTATTCCCAGAATAATGAGTATGACAACATCTTCATTAGCGATTACGTAGATCTAAACATCACTGATGTACTCAAACGTGTACCTGGGGTAGGAGATGTTTCAGTCTTTGGTAATAAACAAAATGCGATGCGACTCTGGCTCAATCCTAACGAACTTAGTAGTCGTGGACTGACGATCCTAGATGTAGCTAGTGCTTTAAAATCTCAAAACATAGTAGTTGGTGCGGGTTCAATCGGTCAAGAACCAGTACCTCAAGGTCAAAGTTATGAGTTGCCCCTGAGAATTAAAAGTCGCTTCAGCGATCCAAGCAATTTTGAAAATTTAGTCGTTAAAATTGGCAGCGATAGCACCTTAGTAAAACTGAAAGATATTGGTAGGGTTGAGATTGGCGCAGAAAACTATTTTAGTAATGCTAGGGTAAACGCACAAGAAGGAATTGGTCTAGCTATTTATCAGTCTCCAGGTAGTAACGCCCTAGATGTAGCAGAAAATATTCAAAAAACTATGGCGAAATTAGGGCAAAATTTCCCGCCAGGAATGAAAGCAGAAATTGTTTACGACACCACAGCCTTTATCCAAACTTCGATTAAAGAAGTTTTTATTACCCTGTTACAAGCAATTGGCTTAGTTATTTTAGTAATTTATTGCTTTTTACAAGACTGGCGTACTACGATCATTCCCGCGATCGCGATTCCTGTTGCTTTGATTGGTTCGTTGGCATTCGCTTTCCTGTTTGGCTTTTCGATCAACAGTTTGACCATGTTCGGCTTGATCTTAGCTACAGGGGTAGTAGTAGATGATGCGATCGTGATTGTTGAAGCAGTCAGTGCCAAATTAGAGCAAGGGTTAACTGCTAGGCAAGCATCGATTGAAGTTATGAATGAAATGACTGGTGCAGTAATTTCTACTTCCTTAGTTTTAATGGCAGTGTTTATTCCTGTGGCTTTTTTTCCTGGAACGACAGGGAAGCTCTATCAACAGTTTGCTTTAGTAATGGCATTTGCCATTGCCTGTTCTACCTTTAACGCCCTGAGCTTTAGTCCCAGTATGGCAGCGGTCTTACTGCGACCAGCACAACCAGCTAGAGGCCCTTTGGGTTGGTTTTTTCGTAAATTTAATCAATTGCTTACTTGGATTCGCGATCGCTATGAAAGTAGCGTTGGGTTTTTAATTCGTGTTCGCTATCTGATTGTAGCTGCTTTTGTTGCTGCTTTGTTGGGAACTTATTATATGTTTCAAGCAGTCCCCACTGGTTTTGTCCCTGCCGAAGATCAGGGGGTGATTTTGGGCATGATTCAAGCACCAGATGGCGTATCTCTCAGCTACACCGACCAAGTAGTGGAGCAGGTAGGGGAAATTATGGGTCAAATTCCTGAGATTGAAGCTAATTTCATTACTAGTGGTACTGGTTTTGAAGGCGCAGGCTCTAATCAAGGACTTTTCTTCGCTAGGCTTAAACCTTGGTCAGAACGGACAAATCAAGACCAGACCGTCGAAGGTGTTTTGCAAAGATTAAATCGAGCTTTCAGTCAAATCGATAGTGCGATCGTGGCAGCTTTCAATCCTCCAGCTATTCCAGGATTTGGTTCTACAGGTGGCTTTGAGATGATGTTGCAAGACCGAACTGGTGGAAAGCTATCCATTGACGAATTTCTGGTTAATGCCCAAGAAACCCTAGCAGCAGCCAATCAACAACCCGCGATCGCAGGGCGTGCTTATACTCAATTCACAGCGGGAACACCTCAATTACAAATAGAAATTAACCGTAGCAAATTAGAATCCCTCAACATTGATTTTCAACAGGCAATGCAAACTTTAGGAGCAAGCATTGGTTCTCAATATGTCAATGATTATGTCTTGGGGACTCGTAGTTATAAAGCATATGTGCAATTAGATGGTAACTATCGTAATTCCCCTGAAGATATTAATAAACTCTATCTTCGCTCCAGAGATAACCAAATGATCCCAATTGGTGAAGTAGCAACTATTACACCCATTACTGGGCCACAAACTATTACTCACTACAACGGTTATCGCTCAATTAAACTTCAAGGTTCTCAAGCACCAGGCTACAGTAGCGGACAAGCGATCGCAACAATGGATGAAGCGGTTAAAACAACGGCTCTTCCTGGGGTGATTGGTAATTGGATTGGTTTGGCTAAAGAAGAAATCGCAGCAGGTAGTCTAGGTGCGTTAGTCTTTTTGTTCGGTATTATCATGGTCTTTTTGACCCTCTCTGCCCAGTATGAGAGTTACATTGACCCAATAATTATCTTGTTGTCTGTTCCCCTGGCAATGTTAGGTGGGTTACTATTCCTCTCAATGCGAGGATTAGTTAACGATGTCTACGCCAACGTAGCTTTAGTAATGTTAATTGGTCTTGCTAGTAAAAATGCCATTCTAATTGTCGAGTTTGCCAACCAAGCCAGAGCAGAAGGTTTAACTATTATCAAGGCAGCCCAGAAAGCAGCAGCAGAAAGATTTAGACCAATCCTAATGACGGCTATTTCTTCACTAGTTGGCTTTTTCCCTTTGGTTATAGCTACAGGAGCAGGAGCAGCTTCACGCTGGTCGATTGGGACAGCTTTGTTTGGAGGATTGCTCATTGCAACTATCTTGAGTTTGTTAGTAGTTCCCGTGTTGTATGTAGTAATTAAAAGTTTAGAAAGTCGTTTTCTTGACAATAATGAACCACCAAAAGGAACAGGCTCTCAACCAACAGAATTGACTACATATCCTGAACTAGAACAGTCTCCTCCTGTGGCGGGCCAAACAGCTAGGTTTCAAAACGATACTCCATAAACATTTATCAGTTACCAGTTTTTTACCTTTTGCCTTTTTATAGATGAACTACAAAAAAATTGTTTTCTCAGGTATTATTACAGCTTTACTCGGAGCGGGAATTGGGTGGGTTATTAGTCGTGCTTTACCAAGTCCTTACACTGCTGAAATTTATCGTGATTTAGACCGCAAATATGCTTTGGCTGGGGCTACTCTAGGATCAATCTTTGGTTGCAGCCAAGAAGCTTTACGACAACTCAAACAGCAAAGCGATCGCGAAGAAGCAAATAACAAACAATCCAGTTAATTAATCTTGAACGTTAAGTTTTACAACATCAAATTTTCGTTAGATATATTGATATATAGTTATATAAGATAAAAGCGAAAAAACATGGCGAATTAATTATGTGTAGCGATCTAGCCAGTCAACTCCGGGAAGGAACTAAACATTCTCACACCATGGCAGAAAATACTGCTTATATGAAGTGTTTTCTCAAAGGAATTGTTGAAAAAGAACCTTTTCGGAAATTACTTGCCAACTTATACTTTGTTTACAGCACCTTAGAAACAGAACTGTTACGTCATCGAGATCATCCTGTAGTGGGGTTGATTTATTTTCCAGAATTAAATCGTAAAGCTAGCTTAGAAAAAGATTTAGCCTTTTATTATGGCAATAATTGGCAAGCAGAGATTGCCCCTTCCGAAGCTGGTAAAATTTATGTAGCTCGCATCCAAGAAATATCTAACAGCGAACCTGCATTATTAGTAGCTCATTCTTACGTGCGCTATATGGGGGATTTGTCTGGGGGACAGGCGTTAAAAAATATTGTTCGTTCTGCTTTGAGTTTACCACCAGACGAAGGAACTAATTTCCATCAATTTGATGCCTTCCCCTCTGTAGAAGCCAGACGTGGGTTTAAAGGCAGATATCGCGATGCTTTGAATTCCTTGCCAGTTGATAATGAATTAATCGAAAAAATTGTTGCTGAAGCTAACGCTGCTTTTGCCCTCAACCGAGATGTGATGCACGCTTTAGAACCAGAAGTGAAAGCCGCTATTGGCGACCATGTCTTCGATCTGATTACTCGCCAAGATATTCCAGGTGCGACAGAACGCTCTCCAGGTCATGGTTCTGTTGAATTAATTGTTGCCGAGTAAGTAAATAATTAGTCATTTGTCGTTGGTTCTTGGTCATTTGTGTCTATAGCGTATGACTAATGACTAACAACTAATGACTAACGACTAATAACTAAGCTAATAAATATGAAAACTTCTGATTTATCCGTTCAATTTAATTCCACTCTTTTAAAAAAATACAATAAACCCCTACCTCGTTATACTAGTTATCCTCCTGCAACCCAATTAAGTTCTGATTTTAACGAACATAACTTTCTCGCTAGCATTGGCGTTGGTAATTATAAACAAACTCCCATTTCCCTTTATTGTCACATTCCTTTTTGTGAAACTCCCTGTTATTTTTGCGGTTGCAATACCGTTATTACCCAAAGAAAAGAGTTTGCCCAAACTTATTTAGAATATATTGTCCGCGATATCCAACAGACTGCATCTTTAATTAATCCTAAAAGAACAGTACATCAACTTCATTGGGGTGGTGGTACACCAAACTATTTGAATTTAGAACAAATTGAATTTTTGTGGAACACCCTTAATCAGCATTTTAATCTTGATCGCAATGCAGAAGTTTCTATTGAAATCAATCCCCGCTATATTGATCGCAACTATATTTATGTTCTCAAAAGTTTAGG
>JBHJNX010000081.1:0-44467 GCA_050330335.1 Pleurocapsa sp.
GGTGCTGCTACAAAAGCGATTAAGAAACAAGTTGTTGCGGCTAAGAGTGTGGGGATCATTAGAACACCGAACCAACCGATGTAAATACGGTTGTTGGTGCTAGTAATCCACTGGCAGAACCTTTCCCAGTTATTCTGGGTTTGGCTTGTTTGTAGTGTTGTAGTCATGTTCGTTATGATTGCGTTTGTTTGATATGTATTTTTATGTATGAATTTATCATAGAGCAATTGTAAAGAAATGCAACAAAAAAATATTTATCTTTTTGATTAGTTTGGCTTATGAGTTTTTGGGTCGAAGAAGAGCGATCGGGTTTGACAAGACAATGCAATTGCATTACTGTAAGTAAATAGTACTCCATATAAAAATAAATATTCCCAATCAAGAAAATTAATCAATAAATTCAGAGGTAGCCATGAATACAACACCAACACCCCCTTGCTCTGAATCTACTCTTACCCAACGTTATCAGACCACAATTCCTGCTCCCGTTCGTAAAGCACTTAATTTAAACAAAAGTGATAAAATTCTCTACACCATTGAATCTGATAGTAGAGTAGTAATTTCTCGCGTCGTCGAAGAGACAGAGAGCGATCCTGTTTTGGGCAGCTTTCTGAACTTTCTAGCAAAAGACATGAAAGACAATCCCGAACACATTCAAGCAGTTAGTTCTAACATGGTAGATCGCGCTAAATCTCTAGTAGGAGGCGTTGATATCGATCTTGATGCGCCACTTTTAGATGAGGATGAATAAGCTTGCCTACAGGTCAGCCAAGAGTTATAAATGGGTGGAAAATATACGCCCATGCTCTTTTTGTAGAACAGTTTGAAGCACTTTCGACAAAAGTTGAAGGCTTACGCAAGAAGTACCCCGGTGAGTATCAAAGCAAAAAGCCGACAAAACTTTTAGCTGCCATAGTAAAGCTAGCATTTGATGAAATTCCTCAAGACCCAACTCAGAGTAAATATCGTCAAGGCAAAACCCTTGGAGATGATTATAAGCACTGGTTTAGAGCCAAATTCTTTCAACAATATCGATTGTTTTTTCGATATCATCAAGAGGAAAAAATCATTGTCTACGCTTGGGTAAATGACGAAAAGTCCAAAAGAGCCTACGGTAGCAATACTGACGCTTATTTAGTTTTCAAGAAAATGCTGGACAAAGGTAATCCACCAGATAATTGGGATGATTTACTTAAACAGGCAAGAAGCGAAACCGAACGTTTAGAAAAAGCCGCTACAAAACAAATTTAGAATAAGTAAAGAGAGTTTCGATACCCCAATGCTGTGCATAATCATCAATGATAGTATGACAATAACTAGGGGCAATGACGGTCAGTAGAGAGTTATCTTGTAGACGCAAAGCTCCAATGTAAACTTGATGACCCCACAAAATTCCTTTTTTTCTTAACAATAATTTTTGTCCAATTTGAAGGTGAGAAAAGACGATGCGCGTTGAAAGACGAGGTGTTTTGACCACTCCGAGATCTCGATTCTCCTGAGCAGTTAAATAAGCCACCAGATTGGCAGTAACGCCCCGATAAACAGCTTGAGTAAAATGATAAATGCCACGTTCGACAGAAATCGATTCAAAGGGCAAAGCCAGTTCATCAGCGACTTCATCAGCTAAGTCAATTAGAACCACATAAAACAACCAGGTAGCCCATAAAAGATGTTAAACCCAATCATGACTAGGATTTGACAAAAGACAGATTATCTTAACTTGTCACCAATGGCTATTAACTTATTAGTTATTCATTACCAACAAAACTACGAGACAAGAGCAACAGAATTAAGGCGATGGCCACACCGATGGCTACACCTGCAATAATCAAATTAGCTTGATTGCGAATGGCAATAGCCACCATTGTCCAGACAAATACACCTGCATAGACAAAATCTAATCTGGGATAAGTTACCGCAGTGGTAATTAAGGCGGCAATTAATAGCATCACAATCGTCCAAATCGCAGAACTGACAATCCCACCATTCCAACCCCAAGATTTTAAAACGATCGCGCCATTGACAATAGTTGCCACGCTAATCCAAGCTAGATAAATACTGATGGGGTTACGGATTAAGAGTTTTTGAGTTCGAGACAGGCGTTCTGTAGAATAACTATCTCTGGAGATTAGTGAGTTTCTACCAAATGGTAATCTCAGATATGCTCCAATTAAGGGTAACAAGATGCCCAACATTGCTAGAAAAGATAGGGCAAATTGACGATAGAGAAACAAAAATACCCAAGCAATCTGAGCAGTTGAGGCAATGGTTACTCCATAACCCACTCTTTGTAATAAACGATTGTATCGTTGAGGGGGTAAAGCTTGATAAATCCCAAAACTTATCAAACCTAGATAAATCAGTCCCCAGATGGCAAAAGCATAATTGGCTGGAGTAATTAAAATATCACCAAACAATTGATTGGAAATTTCACCAATAGTCATTCCCTTGGGAGGAGCAATATTAGCCCAGATATTCATTCCCAAAGCAGCAAATATAGATATCAAAGTAATAATCTGTCTGAACATTGCTTTTTGACTATCGATTGTTTGACGAGCATCCATTATTGTTGATTTTGAGTTGCGATTCGGAAATTTTAGTAGGGGGCGAACGGCGGGCAACGCCCCTACAGTTATTAATCAATGGTCTTAGTTAATTTAACTAAAGATCTAATTGTCTTACGGATTCCGTCTGTTAACTTCTTCCTTCTGACTGATTTTTTGATTTTCTCTTGATTTTAGTTATAGTTAGTTTTGCCTGCTTACTTAATCTGAAATTGTTGTTTTGCCCGATTCATTACTAATTAATCTTGCGGTACTGTTCGACAAACCTACTGGTATTGCTACCTATGCTAGTAATGTGGTAGAAAGTTTACGCAGTTTAAATCCTACTTTATTAACAGCAAAAACAAGCGATCGCTTTAAGTATTATCTCATTCCCAATAACTTGACTCCTGCTCAGGGTAGTATAGGGCATTTTCGCCGTTTAGTTTGGACGCAATGGCAACTTCCTCGGATTTATCATCAATTAAACGCTAATTTAATTTATTCTCCCTTACCCGAAGCACCTATTTACAGTGATTGTCGTCACATAGTTATGTGTCACGATCTTATCCCCTTGCGTTTCCCGAAAACTACATCTCCCCTAACTAATTATTTTCGTTATATCGTGCCTCTGGTTTTAGAGCAAGCTGAACATATTATTTGTAATTCTCAAGCTACTGCTAAAGATTTGATGAATTTCTATGGTATTAGTTCGAGTAAAATTACGCCGATTTTATTGGGATACGACGCAACTAATTTTTATCCCCGCCAATCACAAGTAAGTTGTCCTTATTTTTTATATCTCGGTCGTCACGATCCGTATAAAAACTTACATGGTTTAATTGCAGCTTTTGCCGCTTTACCCCGCCAGAAAGATTACCAATTGTGGCTAGTGGGTTCGACTGATGGTCGCTTCACTCCCAAGTTACGCCAACAAGCTAGGGAATTAGGTATTGCTGAACGAGTTAAATTTCTCGATTATGTAGATTACCACGAACTACCCGCAATTATCAGTAATGCGATCGCTTTGGTATTTCCTACACTGTGGGAAGGTTTTGGACTCCCCGTTTTAGAAGCAATGGCTTGCGGAACACCTGTAATTACTTCTAATTTGGCTTCTTTGCCAGAAATCACCGCAGATGCTGCAATTTTAATCGACCCATATCGAATAGCAGCCATTACCCACGCCATGCAATCTTTAGCTGAAGATCATAACTTGCGATCGCAACTGAGCAATTTGAGTTTACAACAAGCTAAAAACTTTAGTTGGGCAAGGACGGGAAGAGAAACTAAATTAATTTTAGAAAAATATTTGTTAGGAGCGAACAATTAAAACAGCTTGTGCAAGGGCAGAGGGCTATTCCCTGCTTTAATTATCTCCCGTGCGGCGCGATCGCATACTCCTGTTGTTCCTAAAAGAGAACGCATTTGTTGATAGTCTGTTACAATTTGTTGTCGTTGGTTTTCGTCTTGTAAAAGTTTTAAGGCGCAGTTGGTAATATTGTCTACTGTGACTGCTTCTTGTTTGAATTCTGGGACGATTTCGCCCTTGACGATTAAGTTGGGTGGGGACATTAGAGGGATATCTAAGCCAAGGATTTTACGGGCAACCCAAGCGGTAAAGGGATGAACCCGATAGACTACTATCTGAGGAATATTCAGTAATGCTACTTCTAAATTAACCGTACCTGATTTAGCAATGGCGAGATCGGCTGAGGCGATCGCTTCGATGGTTTGTTTGCCATTTAGTATGGTTGCGGAGAGGTTATATTGGGCTACTGCTGCGGTAATTTCTACACGGTAGCTTTCTAAAGAAACGGGAATTAAAAAATGAATATTTGGTAATTGAGTTTGAATTTTTTGGGCGGCTTGACAAATTACAGGTAGCAGATATTGTAATTCTTGTCGGCGAGAAGCTGGCAGTAGAGTAACGATTAATTGTTCTGGTTTTAGTTCTAAAATTGACCTAGCTGAAGTGCGACTAGGTGAATTTTCGATTCGATCTAATAAAGGATGACCTACCCAAGTTACGTCGATATTGTGGTTTTGAAAATATTCTGCTTCTGCCGGAAAGATCGCTAAAAGTTTATCGACTACTCGAGTAATTTTTGGGGCATTATTTAATTTTGGTACTGCCCAATCTTGAGGAGCAATATAGTAAATAATCACTATATTGGGCAAATGTTTTTTAACATAACTGGCGATCGCCAAATTAGCAGCAGGATAGTCGATTAAAACCAAGACATCTGGAGGATATTGCCGGAGATATTTTTGAGTTTGGTATTGAATTTTTAAAGTAGGAATCACAAAAGGCAATGCTTCTAACAATCCTACTGAACCAATCGCCGCCGTATCAGCCAGTATATTTGCTCCCGCCGCCTTCATACGTTCGCCACCCAAAGCCGCAATTTCTAGCTCTATGTCTGTAGTGGCGGCAATTTGATACAAGGATTTAATTAACATTGCTCCCTGTAAATCTCCAGAGACTTCTCCAGTACTAATAAAAATCCGCATTAATTAACCTGAGTTCGGGATAAGGAAAGAGACAGCTTAGTAAGCTAAAAATGACAACAAATTCAGCTAGCCTGTACTATGTTTAGTTTAGAAGCTTGATTCTGTGAAGGTAATAGGACATAGATTGATTAAATTTGTTTTGTGGTTTATTCAATTGAAAAGCGCAGTAAATTCTGAATACAGTAATGTTTTTGACCAATGACTAATGACCAATCACAAAAAACATCGCGCTTTTTACTACTTGAAATTATTTTGGCAAGAAATTAATTTAACAGAATCAATCAAAACCTTTTTAAATCTAGGTTTGCTGATTAAATTTTTGCTTAAAACTACTGACCATCCAGCTATCTTTATCAAAAATTGACATTGTTAGTGAAGCAATTTACTGAAACTTTGTCAATAAAAGATTCATAAATCACCATAAAAGTACATACTTGGTTTAAGATTGACTTTGAAATAGTCTAAAGTCAATTCCATTCCATGAGAATATTAGTAACTGGTGGTGCTGGTTTTATTGGGTCCCATTTAATAGACTGCTTAATGACAGCAGGACATGAAGTTGTCTGTCTGGATAATTTTTATACTGGTCATAAACGCAATATCTTGAAATGGCTCGATAACCCTTATTTTGAATTAATTCGTCACGATATCACTGAACCAATCCGTTTGGAAGTAGATCAAATCTATCATCTAGCTTGTCCGGCTTCTCCAGTTCATTATCAATACAATCCCGTTAAGACGATCAAAACTAACGTCATGGGAACATTAAATATGTTGGGATTGGCAAAACGAGTCAAAGCCAGATTTCTTTTAGCTTCTACTTCAGAAGTATATGGAGATCCTGACGTACATCCTCAACCCGAAGAATATCGCGGTAACGTCAACTGTATCGGAATTCGTAGTTGCTATGACGAAGGAAAAAGAGTCGCCGAAACCCTAGCATTTGACTATCATCGGCAAAATAACGTCGATATCCGTGTCATGCGTATCTTCAACACTTACGGACCGAGAATGTTAGAAAACGATGGTCGGGTAGTCAGTAACTTTATCGTACAGGCATTAAAAGGAATACCTCTAACTGTTTACGGAGATGGTTCGCAAACTCGCAGTTTCTGCTATGTTTCTGACTTAGTAGAGGGAATGATGCGACTGATGAATGGCGATCAAATTGGGCCGATTAATATTGGCAATCCTGGCGAATATACTATTCTTGAACTCGCTCAAACCATTCAAAAAATGGTTAATCCTGATGCAGAATTAGTCTTTGAACCATTACCTCAAGATGACCCCAAACAACGACAACCCGATATTACGAAAGCTAAAACTTTTTTAGATTGGGAACCAACCATTCCTTTAGAAGAAGGGTTAAAACTGACTATAGAAGATTTTCGCTCTCGTTTAGATAGTCAGAAATCATAAGTACACTCAATAGCGTTTTTTCTTGATATGTTAACTACCTATCTCCATACCAAGAAAAGTAAGTAACTAGAAAATAAAAGAGGATTAATTATTATGCGTGTTTGCGTTATTGGCACTGGTTACGTTGGTTTAGTTACTGGTGTTTGTTTATCTCACATCGGACATGATGTAATTTGTGTTGACAACAACGAAGAGAAAGTTAAGTTAATGCAGTCGGGACAATCTCCCATTTACGAGCCAGGGTTGTCTGAATTAATGAAATCCTCTGCTGAATCTGGTAAATTGCATTTCACCTCCGATTTAGCTAAAGGCGTAGCACATGGTGAAATTTTATATATTGCTGTAGGTACTCCACCTCTACCTACAGGAGAAAGCGATACTCGGTATGTAGAAGCAGTAGCTCGCGGTATCGGCACTCACCTCAAAGATGAATATAAAGTAATTGTTAACAAATCTACTGTTCCCATTGGTTCTGGTGACTGGGTGAGAATGATCGTCCTCGATGGCAATAAAGAATCGGGTAGTAGTGTTGAACCCCACTTTGATGTAGTGAGCAACCCCGAATTTTTAAGAGAAGGTTCGGCAGTTTATGATACTTTTAATCCCGATCGCATTGTTTTAGGCGGTAATAGTGCAAAAGCGATCGCCATGATGGAAGAACTCTATCGACCTCTAGTCACTAGAGATTATGCTGAAGATAAATCTTTACCTGCCGTACCTGTTGTAGTTACCGATTTGAGTTCGGCGGAAATGATTAAATACGCAGCTAACTCTTTTTTGGCAACTAAAATTAGCTTTATCAATGAAGTCGCCAATATTTGCGATCGCGTCGGTGCAGATGTTACCCAGGTAGCTAAAGGTATCGGTTTGGATTCTCGAATTGGGAGTAAATTTTTACAAGCTGGTATCGGTTGGGGTGGCTCTTGTTTTCCTAAAGACGTTTCTGCCTTAATTCATACTGCTGACGACTATAATTATGACTCGGAATTACTCAAAGCGGCGGTTAATGTTAACAAACGCCAGCGTTTAATGGCCCTAGAAAAACTCCAGCAAGAACTTAAAATCCTCAAAGGTAAAACTATTGGACTATTGGGTTTAACCTTCAAGCCAGACACTGATGATATGCGTGATGCACCCGCACTAGATTTGATCGAACAACTCAACCGCCTGGGAGCTAGGGTAAAAGCTTACGATCCGATTGTCTCTCAATCTGGTTTGAGTCACGGCTTATCAGGAGTGATTATTGAAGGCAGTGCCGAAATGCTCGCCGATGGTTGCGATGCTTTAGTTTTAGTTACCGATTGGCAAGAGTTTCTCAAACTCGACTACGGCAAAATGGCACAACGAATGCTGCATCCCCTAGTCATCGATGGTCGTAATTTCCTCGACAAACCAGCTTTAGAAGCGGCTGGTATTCGCTACGTCGGTATGGGAAGATAGTTTTTAGAAACGAGGAATGAGGAACTAGGAACTAGGAAAATGACCGAACATTTATCACTTATTCCCTGTTCCCTGTTCCCTAAACACAAAAAAGGCGGCTGTTATCTACAGCCACCAGCTATGAGGTATGAATCAACAGTCGATTTGCATAAACCAACCACTTATTACTTGTGATCAGACTTGGATTTTTATGCAGTTTGTAATATCTCTTAACTTAATGCTCGAAAATATCTCTATATTGCAAAATATCTAAAGCTACAAAAATAGGTATAGACTGAAAACATTGTTGAGCTAGTTGGTAATGTCCTTCGCGCTTGAGCATGGCAGTTAATTTTTCTTGTATTTCGAGCAAATAACGAACATCATTAGCAGCATAACTATATTGTTCGGGAGATAGATTATCTGCATTTCCCCAATCGGAACTTTGAGCGCGTTTGTCTAGCTCTACTCCTGCTAATTCGGTAACTAAGCTTTTTAAACCATGACTAGAAGTATAAGTTCGAGCCAGTTTGCTAGCAATTTTTGTGCAAAAAATCGGCGCAGTATCGATATTAAAAGTAGATTTAAATTGAGCTACATCAAAACGAGCAAAATGAAAAACTTTGACTACATCCCAAGAAGTTAGTAGATTTTTAAGATTGGGAGCTTCGGTTTGTCCTTTAGCAATCCGAATTGCCGTTACAAAACCTTGAGGATCGCACAATTGTACCAAACACAAGCGATCGCGTCCCAAAACCAAACCCATAGTTTCTGTATCTACGGCGATCGCTTCAGCCGCGAGATAACGCGCTAATGTTCCTGCATCTAAGTCTTCATCCAAAACTTGAATGTTATTTAGCATAATTGTAATTTATCGCTCTAAAATAAATATCTGGGTCAGATAATATTCTCCCCGATCATTTTTGGCTACTCCAATCCCTGTTAAATTATAGTTGCCCACCATAGTTTGATGATGACCTGGGCTATTGATCCAACCAATAATAGCTTCACTCACAGGATTACTATAGCCAAAATTGTAAGCTACATTTTCTGAGCCACTGCGATAGGTGATCGTCTCCTTTAAAGCTGCGAGGCGTGATTTAAAACCGTCATGTCCCAATGGTACAAAAAAACTGGCCATATTTTCGCTATGAATTCTTGCTTGTTCGCTAATTTGAGGGTTTAATTCTAAAGGAGCAAGATCAAGTACGGCGCGATATTGATTGACTAGCTCAAAAGTCAACTGTTCTAAGGCGGCAATTTCTCGCTTTTCCTTGGATAGCTTGGCTAGCAAAAAACTATCGGTCAGCTGTTCCCTATCTTGAAAAGACGAGGCGACAACACTTGAGTCCTCCCCAGGTGCGCGAGACCGCCGTGGGGATTGCAAATCACCGTTGGTTAGAGAGAGGTCGTCGGAAATCCCTTGAGAATCCACAGCAGTCATGGCTTGGCTAATCAACTGACTATTATGCCATCCTGTCCATAGGGTGGCAATCATTGTCAAGGCAATTACTGAAGAACTTTTGATAGGAAAGAACTTGAGCATCAAATTGCAGAGGGGGTAAGATAAATCATTTTACTATTACTAATCATTGTAGTCTAAGTGTAGGCGAATGCCTAGTATGATCAGGTTAATTAATTGGTTCATTAAAAATTGTTGCTTTGTCTTGAAGAAATGAGACGCATACGGCAGCTTTTTTTTATGCTCTTTACGAGTCATAATATGTATTCCAATAATTTATGTTTGCGCCTTTTAAAGAGTATTTAGAAGAAGAACTATTTCATAACTTCGATCTGCAAAGTCGTTCTATCCCAGCAGGTTTAGAATACAATCAAAGCGATCGCGGTAAAAATATCGCCACGATTCAAAGTTGGTGCTATCAATCTTCCCAGTTACGCAAGATTCGCTACACCTATATCGATGCAGGGGAAATGGCCCAGGTATTTAATAGCGTAATTTATCCCAGCCACAATTACGATCTACCCTTGCTAGGTATAGACTTTTTGTCTTTCGGTAAGAAAAAAATTTTAGTAGTGCTAGACTTTCAACCTCTATTTCGCGATCGCCATTATCTAGATAAGTATATCGAACCAATGCGGGAACTGCGGGATAAATATGACGAATTGGCGCAAAACCTAGAAATGAAGTTCTATGACGCTAATCAATACTTTTCTAAATACCTGCTCTTTGCTAAAACCGATCCCGAAACGGTAGTTACGCGGTTATTTCCAGCCTATAAAGAATATATCCAGTTATATTGGCAGATGCTGAAGAATGCCGAACCTTTGACTAATCCAGAGGATATCGAAGAGATTGTGAGAGCGCAAAAAGAATACGACCAGTATAGTGCCGATCGCGACCCGGCTCACGGTTTGTTTAGCAGCTATTTCGGTGCAGATTGGGCCAATAAATTCTTATATGAATTTTTGTTTGAAGATGCTTCACCTCTAGCAGTAGCTTCTCCAAGACATTAAACAGTTAATTGTTGATGGTTAATTCCTACTGATAACTGATGACTGATATTTATCAACCTTTTTTAGATTACGCGATCGCCACCCTCCAAGCCAAATTTGATTTAACTCCCTATCCCATTCCGGCGGGGTTTGAACGCAAGGAAGGGATGATGGGAGCAGGTAAGAGAGCCGAACCAGTATTGACTACCAGTCATGGATTTAAATCCCCAAAACTCAGGCAAATTAGAGCTGCTCACGTTCGAGGTGGCAATTCTTTGCAGGTGCTTAATTTTGTCATTTTTCCCGAACTAAATTACGATTTACCTTTTTTTGGCGCGGATTTAGTGACTTTACCAGGAGGACATTTAATCGCGATCGATATGCAGCCTTTATTTAGTCAAGATGCTGCTTATCAGGCTAAATACACCGAGGCAATTTTACCTATGTTTCGCGCTCATCAACAGTATTTACCTTGGGGTGGTGATTTTCCCGAAGAAGCTCAAGCATTTTTTTCTCCTGCTTTTTTGTGGACTCGTCCCGAAGCAACAGAAACAGTAGAAACTAAAGTTTTTGCTGCTTTTAAAGACTATCTTCACGCTTATATCAACTTTGTCGAGCAAGCTGAAGTAATTACTGAAAAAGCACAGCTAGATGCCATTCTGATGGCACACAAACGCTATGCCGATTATCGTGCTACTAAAGACCCCGCCAGAGGTATGTTAACTCGTTTATATGGTTCGGAATGGACAGAAGAATATATTCACGGTTTTTTATTTGATTTAGACAGAAAATTGGCTTTAAAAACTTTTTGATTAATTGCTCCTGCGGTTAACTATTTTCTGAAAATGCTGTATAAATTTATGCCAGTTAAAAGACAATTGGTATGCTTGTTGCTGGCATTTAAAGACAAAATTAAAATTTAATAACTAATAAAAATTAAGTAATATTGCGCTTTTTTACAAACCAACAAATAAATAATATTTTAGCAACTGAAATATATTAAGATGCCTACAAGTCAGTGGTTTTGGCTATTAAAGGTATCAGGGGGGAAAGAACAGAGATATTTGAAGCTGATCGCTGGTTTGCAAGCTCCAAAACTTGTAGTAGTTGTGGACACAAAAAAGGAAACTCTTACTCTAAGTGAAAGAATTTTCACTTGTGATGTATGCTCTTTTACTTGTGACCGTGACTTGAATGCCAGTTATCCGCGCTTTTGCCGGTGAGTTCCACCGTGTCAGCCTGACGGACTAGATAGTGCCGACACTACTAGGATGAAACAGGAATTAAACGCTAAAGCTATTTAGGTAGATTTAGGTAAGTTTTATAGAACGGTTAGATATCGTACCCTATCGAAGGAGATGTGTCTGACCCCACTGTCCTCAAGGAGAATTGCCTTTTGCCCGCATACTCCGCTATCGAGTCAACTTTACTTTTGGCTAGTGCTACTTCAGTTGCTTGGAGACTGATTAATATATAGTTTTATTAAGTAGTTCCATCAATCTTGTAACAATTTAACAAGATGTAACAAATAATGGCTCAATGCCGTTGTATAAAAGTTATCTGAGGGTAGATTTACTAAAGCTAAGACTCAAAGAGATTGAGGTGAATGCTAGATAGCAATAAGAGTAAAACTAGTTTTAAAACGATGTTGACGATCTTCGCTGCTAGCCAGGTTAAATGTAAACTATGTTAGTTAGCTAATATAAAGTTTTTTGAAGTTAACTACAAAAAAAAACCGTTAACATTTTCAATAGTTAAGAAGTCTGCCTCAAACTAACTTCAGCTAGTGGCTGAAAATAGTTTTTAAGTTAAGATTCTTTTTTGAAGTGACTAAATACTTTGCACTAATAACAGCGAAATATCTAGTCATTACATTCCGCAGTTCAACTAAACTCAATTTAAATCGAGTAGGAGATTAATTATAATGTTCGACGCATTCACTAGAGTAGTGTCTCAAGCTGATGCTCGTGGAGAATTCCTCTCTACCAGCCAACTAGATGCTCTTAGCGCGATGGTTGCTGCTAGCAACAAACGTATGGACTCTGTAAACCGTATTACTGGTAACGCATCGGCGATCGTTACTAATGCGGCTCGCGCTCTATTTGCAGAGCAACCCCAGTTAATTGCTCCTGGTGGTAATGCTTACACCAGCCGTCGTAATGCTGCTTGCTTACGCGACATGGAAATTATTTTGCGTTACATCACTTACGCTATCTTTACTGGTGACGCTAGTGTTTTAGAAGATCGTTGCTTAAATGGACTTCGCGAAACTTATTTAGCTTTGGGTACTCCTGGCTCTTCTGTTGCTGTTGGCGTTCAAAAAATGAAAGACGCTGCTTTAGCGATCGTTAAAGATCCTAACGGCATTACTCCTGGTGACTGTAGCGCGCTAGCTTCCGAAATCGCAGGCTACTTTGATCGCGCTGCTGCCGCAGTTGGTTAATTTATTAAACTTAAAACCACTGCCACTTTTTTATAGAGTCAACCACTTCGGTTGCATAGAAAAACTTAGTAAAACATAGAGAGAAATCCGAATCATGAAAACTCCTCTAACCGAAGCAGTATCTTCTGCCGATTCCCAGGGTCGTTTTTTAAGCAGCACTGAAATTCAAACTGCTTTTGGTCGCTTCCGTCAAGCTTCTGCTAGCCTAGAAGCTGCTAAAACTCTAACTAGCAAAGCTCAAAGCTTAATTGATGGCGCAGCTAACGCAGTTTATTCTAAATATCCTTACACTACTAGCACTTCTGGTCCTCAGTTTGCTTCCACTCCCGCAGGTAAAGCAAAATGTTCTCGTGACATCGGCTACTACCTACGTATGGTAACTTACTGCTTGGTTTCTGGCGGTACTGGTCCTATGGATGAATATTTAATCGCTGGTTTAGATGAAATTAACCGCGCTTATGAATTATCTCCTAGCTGGTATATCGAAGCTTTAAAATATATCAAAGCTAATCACGGTCTATCTGGTGATGCTGCTGTTGAAGCAAATAGCTACTTAGACTACGCAATCAACACTCTTAGCTAGAATTACACCAATTTAGTTGAAGGTCTTGATGGATCTGCTAGTAATTGGTCAACATTAAAACCAAAATATTTGGTCAAACAAGCATTACTCAGAAGAGTATGCGAATGCCAGCAACGAGCTAGTATTTGTTTACTTTTCTGGGTATTGTTGTATTTATCAGGATGGGGGACAAGGAATGAGAGATGAAGATACTTACCAACAATCTACGGAAGCAGAACAATTAACCGTAGAACAGGCGATCGCCAATCTGCAACAGCGATCGGATTTAGGTGCGCGTTATTATGCTGCTTGGTGGCTGGGAAAATTTCGGGTCAAAGAGCCAAAAGCGATCGCCGCTTTGATAACAGCCTTAGAAGATGAACAAGACCGCGCTCCTGATGGAGGGTATCCCCTACGCAGAAATGCCGCTAGAGCTTTGGGAAAATTGGGAGACCAACAAGCAGTACCACCTCTGATTCGCTGTTTGTCATTTCCCGATCATTATGTTAGAGAAGCTGCCGCTCAAGCTTTAGAGATGTTAGAGGATAAAAGTTGTATACCCGCTCTGATGAAATTATTAGATGGGGGAGTATCAGCAGCTATTTTAGTACCAGGAAAGCCCCATTTAGTGCAGCCTTATGAAGCAGTAATCGAAGCTTTAGGTACTTTAGGGGCAATAGAAGCCATGCCCTTAATTGAGCCATTTATCGAGCATCCAATCGATAAAGTAAAATATGCTGCTGCTAGAGCTATGTATCAGTTAAGTAAAGAGCGGCGATATGGTGAGATTTTAGTCCAGGCTTTAGAAGGAGATGATTTACAATTGCGTCGTTCGGCATTAATGGATTTAGGAGCAATCGGTTACATTCGCGCCGGAGAAGCGATCGCCGAGACTTTAGCGGAAAACAGTATGAAATTAATCGCTCTTAAGGGATTATTAACTACTGAATTATCTACCAATCTCAGCCAGAATTTATCAGAAGACAGTATTAAGATTATGAATTTGATGGATTCATTGTTATAAATGATCAGTTGAATTCACTTGCTGCTGGGGAAATAATGTGATGCATAAAGCGATCGCACGTTTAGGTTTGGGTTTAGGTATAGTTGTATTAACTTCAGGCTGGCAGACAGTTAGGGCATTACCCTTAAAGCCAGTACCAATAGACAAGATCGAACACATTGGCATAGATCGACAGTTACAAGCAAATCCCAGTTGTACTGAAAAAATTTCCCTGTACCAGTTTCCCACTAATTCTAACTGCCCTAATACTCCCCAGGATAACCCTCAAGCTCAAGACTGGAATCAATCCAATCGCGCCAGTTTAGTTAAAGCGATCGATGATAGTCTGTATTATCTCAGTACCCCCAAGGCCGCTGAAGCTTACCGTAAATATTCCCCAGATGATTTTACTTTAGACCGAGTCAGGCGATCGCTCTTACGGTTTAAAGAATTGTTATTAACTACTAATTCTCCAGAAGAGTTGGCAACGGCAGTTAAAACAGAATTTATTTTTTATCAGTCGGTAGGCAAAGATAATCAGGGTAACGTAGAGTTTACTGGCTATTTTGAACCCACTTACTCTGCTAGTCTCGTTGCTACCCCAGAATACCGCTATCCCTTATATCGCAAACCATCTAACTTTGATCGCTGGGCTAAACCCCATCCCACCCGCGCTCAATTGGAAGGAACAGATGGTTTATCGGGCAATAAAAGTGTTTTATCGGGTTATGAATTAGTCTGGTTGCGCGATCGCCTGGAGGCTTTTTTAGTCCAAGTACAGGGTTCGGCTAAATTAAATTTAACCAACGGTAGCACGATGACGGTAGGTTATGGTGGCACTACAGATTATGATTACACAAGTATTGGTGGTGAATTAGTCAAAGATGGAATTTTTACCAAAGAAGAATTGAGCCTACCCAAACTACTTGACTATTTTCAAGCCCATCCCCAAGAGCTAGATAAATATATTCCCCGCAACAACCGCTTTGTCTTTTTCCGCGAAACCAACGGCGCAAAACCTACTGGTAGTTTGGGCGTTCCCGTCACTGGCGATCGCTCTATTGCTACCGATAAATCTTTAATGCCTCCCGGTGCATTGGCACTGATTGTAGCCCCCATACCTGATGTGGAAGCCAATGGAGACATAACCACGCAAGTAGTTAGCCGTTATGTTTTAGACCACGATACGGGAAGTGCTATCAAAGGTGCCGGAAGAGTGGATATCTTTTTAGGTACTGGGACGGTGGCAGGAGAAAGAGCGGGTAGAATTAATGGTAGCGGTAATTTATTTTATTTACTGTTAAAGCCATAATTTTTTATTCATGACTTCATTTGCATCCACTCAAAATATACTCAGTGTTCCTATTTTCAATCCCAATGGGGACGATCGCATAGAAAACCGTTCTATTTGGTTTGGCAATACTACCAATTTAATGCAGCTTAATGACGTTCGCTATTCTTGGGCGATCGGTTTGTATCAGCAAATGCGTGAAAATTTCTGGATTCCGCAAAAGCTGGATTTGACACAAGATGTCACAGATTATTGGAATTTAACCGAAGAAGAACGTCGGGCATACGACGGAATTTTAAGTTACCTCACCTTTTTAGATTCGGTTCAAACTTGCAATATTCCCCATATCAAAAGCTGTGTGACTGCGCCAGAAGTTAGTTTGTGTCTAGCAGAACAAATCTCGCAAGAGGGGATGCACAATCAGAGCTATCAATACATCATTGAAACCATAATTCCTAGCGATCGCCGTAACCAAGTCTATGATTTTTGGCGTAGCGATAAAATCTTAGCCGAACGTTGTAAGTTCATCGCCATGATGTATCAGCAATATGTAGATAATCCTACCTTAGAAAACTATTTTGTTTCTTTGCTAGCAGATTATTTGTTAGAAGGGATCTATTTCTACAATGGGTTTATTTATTTTTATAACCTAGCTTCTAGAATGTTGATGCCAGGAAGCGCAGATATTTTTAAAATGATCAATCGCGATGAATTAAGTCATGTCAGACTGTATCAAAAACTTCTTCCTGAAGCAATGCAATTGTTTCCTCATTCTCTCGAACAGATTTACGAAATGTTCGATATCGCAGTACGACATGAAATTAAATGGACGAATCATATTGTTGGCGATAATGTATTGGGAATTACAGAAGCCAGTACCGAACATTACACTAAATATTTAGCTAACATACGTTTGCGTTCTATTGGGCTAGAAGCTCTCTATCCTGATGAAAAATATACTAAAAGTCCTTACAGACATCTAGAGCGTTTTTCTGATACTAAAAAAGAAGGTCATACTAAAGCCAACTTCTTTGAAGCAGGTGTTACCAGCTATGTAATGTCTTCTGGTGTTAGTGGCTGGGATGAAATTTAGCTACTAGTTATCAACTCATAACATTATGATTTACGGCGGGGATACCCGCTTTTTTATTGAGTATAGTTTGGCGGTTTTTTTATGTGAGTAATTTTACTATTTATCTCAAGAAAACTCCTAATTTAAACTGATACAAAAGTAAAAATTCGGTAAAATTTTTTAAAATGCTTTTAAGATATAGTGAACCAATGGTATAAATACGGATTTATTCTGTAATCTTGAAAGATAATATAGTCAAAAGTACATATACTTTCTAAAAATCGAAACGAAAAGTCAGTACACTCCCCTATATTTTTAAAAAAATATTTTATATCTAAAATTTTTTAGTCACCAATGTTGAAGCTGCTTAAAAACTTACTGACCAGTGAACCGGAAGAAGACGTGAAGGCACAACAATCTTCCATTCAACCTTATGAGCCTAATGCGGTAGAATCACCCTTAACTAGAGCCGATAAATTGTGGCAAACAGGTAAATTGGGGGAAGCACTGATCTTGTATCGTCAGGCCATTCAACAGAACCCAGAATCTACTGAAATTTACGAACATCTCTCGGCATTACTTAAGCAGCAGGGCAACATAGCCAAAGCCTACGAACAATTAGCAACCGAATTAAAACAACAAGGCAAAGTCGAACAAGCTGCCGCTTACTATCGTCAGGCAATTGATCTCAAAACCATAACTGGAGATACCAAAGAAAAACTACTCAAACCAAACTTTACTAGAAGTAAAAATCATTTGGCTTCGGTAATTAATCTGAAAGATACCGCTTTTTCCTTTCAACCTCTAGCTAAAACTTCGGCTTTGGCGGCTCAAACTACTTCTAGTTTTGCTTTTTTAAACAAATCCCAAGAAGGATTATCTCTCCAGAATCTCAGTCCCGAACAAGCTAAAAACGTCAAATGGGAAACTGCCCAAATTTACTTGCAGCAGGCATTAGAAAACTATCAGCAGCAGCAATGGCCAGAAGTAGTTAATGCTGCCGAAAAAGCACTGGCCACAGTGCCAAACTTAGCAGAAGCCTACAAAATTAAAGGCAATGCTCTACAAAAAATGGGACAGACAGCTGAAGCAATTAAATGCTATGTCAAAGCAGTAGAAATTAAACCCAATTTGGCCAACGTCTACGCTGGAATTGGAGATCTATACGCCAAACAACAACAATGGAAGTTAGCTATTGAGTTTTACCAAAAAGCAATTATTATTAAGCCTATCTCTCAGGTTTATCGAAATTTGGCTTATGTTTTAACCGAAATAGGAGAGCTAAAAGAGGCTCAAATTAATATCGAACGAGCAGTACAATTAGAATCGGGAGATAGTGTCTCACAACAACCACCTGTACTCAATCCCGCTATTAAAACCAGAGAACCATCTTCAACTAAGAATACTAAAATTGAAACTTATCGCCAAATAGCTCAACAACTAGAACAGCAAAATCGCTGGCAAGAAGCAACGCTTTATTATCGTCAGGCGTTAAAGTTAAGTATGTCTCAGGAGAATAAACAATTACCTCCTGCCCAAACTCTACCACTGTTACAATCTAATGTTGAGCGCAATCTCTCGAAAATTAAATCTACAGAAGATAGACTAGATCGCGCCATCAAACGTTATCAACAACAAACATTAGATCAACCCAATTCAGTTAAAACTTTCACGGATTTGGGTAACTTATATACTAAAAAACGCCTCTGGCAGGAAGCGATCAACTGTTATCGTCAAGCGATCGCCGTCAATCCGAAATATGCTCCAGCACATCTCAATCTAGCCAGAGTTTTTGCCAAACTGGGCAAACAGTCAGAATTTATCGAACACATGGAAATGGCTTTGGCATTAAAACCCAACATTGCCTCGGCTACCGATCGCTTTAATCTCGCTAATGTTCTATCTAAACAAGGTAAGTCTTATTTAGCCATCAATTCTTACCAAGAAGCCATTACGCTTAACCCTAATTTACTCCCAGCCTACTATCGTTTGGGAGAAATTTTAGCCGCCCAAGAAAAATATCAAAAAGCAGTAGAAGTTTATCAAAAAGCAGTAGAACTTCATCCTCAAGAAGCAGAAATTTATTATTTATTGGGTCAACAGTTGAGTATCTTAAAACAATGGGATAAAGCTGTTAAAGCATATAGTAAAGTTCTACAATTACAACCGAGATTTCCTCAAGCATCTCGAAAACTCAATCATGCTTTAGCAGAAAAATTGCGGTTAGATTTGGAAACAAAACGTAAACATAAGTAGAGGCATAACCGCCTCCAGAATTGATACTTATTGCCAAATATTTTTCCACCAGGGAATCTCTTCGGTACTATAGCACTACTTATTTAGGTTCAGTTGTTCAATGTCCCCAAATCTAACTGATAAATGTCACGACGGGACCAAGATGTTGATTTAGCTAACTGACGACTGGCTTGCGATCGCGTTAATCCTTGTGCTAATAGTTGTTGTAATTCTTGTTTGAGTTCTTCTTTTGAGAGCATACTTGCTTCTACTGTCGTTCCCCCAACTACCAAAGTATATTCACCTTTAGGTTGACGGCTATCAGTATAAACAGCGATCGCTTGCTCAATTGTCCCTCGCCAAATTTCCTCATATATTTTAGTTAATTCCCTAGCTAACACTAAAGGGCGATCGCTGCCAAAAATCCCCTTGAAATCTATTAGAGTCCTCAGTAAACGGTGGGGTGCTTCATAAAATACCATCGTCCTAGTCTCATTTTGCAGTAATGCTAATCGCTCTCGTCTGTATTTTTCCTTAATGGGTAAAAACCCTTCAAACACAAAACGATCTGTAGGTAAACCCGACACAGCTAAGGCACTGATCGCCGCTGTCCCCCCAGGAATGGGTATAACTTTAATCTTTGCTGCGATCGCGGACTCGACTAATTGATAACCGGGGTCAGATATACTGGGCATTCCCGCATCAGTAACTAAAGCAATTTTATTTCCTTGCTGAAGACGATTTACTAAATCTTGAATACGAGAGTTATGATTGTGTTCGTAATAACTGATTTGAGGAGTATTAATGTTTAAATGTTGTAGTAATTTACCCGTACGGCGAGTATCTTCAGCAGCGATCGCATCTACTTCTTGCAAAATACGAATGGCTCTCAAAGTAATATCTTCTAGGTTACCAATAGGAGTTCCTACTAAATAAAGTATCCCCAATTCTGAATTATCGGTCATAGTGATTTTCTAACCTCAATCATGGGATGGCACTGGTTAAACTATAAATAAATAGCATCTCAAACAACAATGAAATGCTCGATTTTCACCCCGCCATTCGCTATCAATATAGATCGACTTAATTGTCTATTCCTCTCTAAAAATGAGCGCAAATAGTAAACTCTGGGAGCAATTAATTGCCCTCAATAGGCAAAATTTTACAGGAATTTTAATTATAAATTCTCACGATGGCAAACAGTGGCAACTGTATTTTTATCTTGGCAAATTCCTCTGGTGTATGGGAGGTGTTCATATCAATCGTTCTTGGAAAAGACACCTAACTAAATATTGTCCTCAAGTAGATATTAGCTCGTTAATTTTAAGATATGAAGAAAATTTGGCATCTCGCAATTATTATCTGATTAATGTCTTATTGCAAAGAAAAATTATCACCAAAAATCAAATTAAAAATTTAATTGAAAGTCGCACCAGAGAAATTTTCTTTGATTTATTACAGGAAGAATATAAACACTCTCTTGGCTACCTTCTACAACCTAAATCAGCTCATTATTTGCTCAAAGTTGGCTTTAGCTTATCTTTGGCTTTTATTAATTTAGAACAAATGCTGTTTCAAGCTCAACAATCATGGTCAACTTGGGGAAGTAAAGGATTGGCATCTTGTTCTCCTAATCTTGCACCTTTATTACAAAATCATCAACAACTAAAAAATCAAGTACCAAATATTATTTTAAATAATATGTCTCGCTTGCTTAATGGTAAAAATAGCTTTCGCGATTTAGCTTTGACTATGGATAAAGATGTTTTTGAGTTAGCTTGTGGTATAGTTCCTTACTTTTTTAAGGGCTACTTAAGATTATTAGAGATTCCAGATATTGCTGATATTAATTCTGCTACTTATTCATCAGTTATACGTAATTATTGAAGCTGCAATTAAATATTTAAATAAGATTTAACTAAAAATATATTAATTAAAACCCATAAAATTTCACAGCTTTACAGAAGAGAAGAGAGCCAAAAAATCTTCAGACTTCTCCAGATTGATTTGGCATTTTTCCTTATATCTACCGAGGTTAAAAAGAACGATCGCATTTAAAATTAGCTTACATATAGGCTAATCCTTGAAATATATTTTTAATAGTAATGATAGTTGACCTCCTAAAAAATCTTCAACAAAAATCGTTTACGGGCGTAGCGCATATTCAGCCACAGAGTAAAGACCGTCATTCTCATTGGAAGATCTATTTTTATTTTGGTAAACTTATCTGGGCTAATGGTGGTTGTCACTCCTATCGTTCTTGGATGAGACATCTAACTCAATACTGCCCTCAAATTAATTTAGATCAAGTAGATGTTCGTAGTAGCGATCTTTATAAATGTCAGGAATATCACACTCTTGGATTGTTGTTACAACGCAACTTAGTTAAACCAGAAACTATAACAGAATTAATTATTAATAAAACTCAAGAAGCTTTTTTTGATATTTTTCAAAAACAAGAAACAGAAACTTTAGAATTAGAAGCTGAAGAAATCCCTCCAGCCTCTTTGTTAGAAAAAGATGCTAATAAATCTTTTATTTGTGTAGACTTAGATGAAATTTTTGCTCAAAGTCAACAGCAATGGTTAACTTGGAAAGCAACTGGTTTTACTAATGTCAATCCTAATCATGCGCCACAAATTATCAGTCAAGAACAACTCAAGCAAGCAGTTCCTGCTGTTGTCTACCAAAATTTTATCAAACTGCTAGATGGACGTAGAACTTTAAGAGATCTGGCTGTAGGAATGAATAAAGATTTATTATTACTGACTAAATCTATTTATCCTTATGTTCAGAAACAACTACTACAGTTAGTTGAAGTGCCAGATTTAAGACTAATTAAAACTACTGCAAATTCCGAAAAGAACTTATTAAAGCAGCAAAAAAATATTGCTAACAAACCTTTAATAGCCTGTATTGATGACAGTCCACAAATCTGTCAGATCATGAATCAAATTATCACAAAAGCTGACTATCGTTTTTTAGGTATTCAGCAACCCATACAAGCTGTGCCGAGTTTGATTAATGCCAATCCTAAAATGATTTTTTTAGATATTGGAATGCCAATTTTAAATGGTTATGAAGTTTGTACCCAAATTCGTCGTGTTTCTAAATTACAGGAAGTACCGATAATTATGCTTACTGGTAATGACGGTGTATTCGACCGTGTTAAAGCCAAAGTATGTGGTGCATCTGATTTTCTTTCTAAACCAATTGAAGTTGAAAAAATTCTCAAAACCATTGAAAAATTTTCTACTTCTAATGCTATACTTTCTAGCTAATTTATTCTTAAAGGTTGCCCATAAATATTGCTATATATATGATTTTATCAAAGAAAATAGTCTGATTTAGAAGACTATGAGATATCGAAAATTATGAATAAAAACGCTCAAAGCAGATTGTCTAATCAATTAATATATCTCAAGCGAAAACAATTTACTGGACAAGTCATTATTCAAGCTGATAGTGATGCTATCTGGAAGATTTATCTTTGTTTGGGTAGATTAGTTTGGGCGGATGCTGGTATTCATTGTAATCGTTCTTGGAAAAGGCTGATTGATAAATATTGTCCTCAAGTTGAGGGCCATAATTTTCAAGTAGAAAACTATCGTCGGCTTGAATATGGATACTATTCTGTTTTGACTAATTTACTACACAAAAACTTAGTTGGACGAGAACAAGCGATCGAATTAGTAAAAGTTAGAGCAGGAGAAACTATATTCGATTTATTGCAACTAGAAGAGCGACATTCTTTGAAAATTACACCCGAATTAGCTTCTACCTCTTCGTTTTTGACATCTGGATTACAGATGTCTGTCTCTTTGGTTAACATCGAAGAAGTGCTATATGATGCCAGACAATCATGGTTAATTTGGCAACAAAAAGGTCTGCAACCATGGTCGCCAAACTTAGCACCAATGATGAAAAAGCAAAATAGACTGCGAGAAGAAGTTTCTGGTATTGTCTATCAAAATTTTCTAAGATTGTTAGATGGTCAACGTACTCTGAGAGATCTGAGTTCTAGAATGGGTAAAGATGTCCGTAAATTAACATCTTCACTAATTCCTTACGTTCAACAAGGTTTATTAGATTTATTAGAAATAGAAGATATCAATCCTCCGGATTATTCTCAACAATCTTTTAGTACAGAAGAGGCTACCGACTCTAGTATACCTTTAATTGCTTGTATCGATGATAGCCCACAAGTTTGCAAAATTATGCAGCAAATTATTACTAAATCTGGTTATCGTTTTTTGGGTATTCAAGAATCACTACAAGCATTACCAACATTAATTAAAGCTAATCCTGATTTAGTTTTTTTAGATATTGGTATGCCTATCGTCAATGGATATGAAATTTGTTCCCAAGTGCGGCGAGTATCTAAATTACAAAATATACCGATCATATTTTTAACTGGTAATGATGGAATTATAGACCGAGTACGTGCCAAAGTTTCGGGAGCAACTGCTTTTTTAGCTAAACCTATAGAAGTAGAGAAAATTCTTGATGTTATCGATAAAAATCTATCTTCATTTAAATCAAAGTCTCAATTAAAATTAGAATCCTATGTTTCCATATCTTCCAATTTAACAAATTGATTAAAAGTGAAATAAAAATATTAATAATCAATCAAAAATCAACCGTTTAATTTTTATAAACTTCAATGTTAGTTTCTAGGGATTTTTGGGAACTCTAAAACTAACGATATTATTACTCCTTTTGTCTTGTGAGCAATTTAATTATGAGTAAAGTGTTAGTAGTCGATGATAGTTTGACCGATAGAAGAGTCACCACCACTTATTTAGAACAAGCTGGCTTAACCGTACTCGATGTTGAAAGTGCAGAAGAAGCCATGGAAAAATTAGCCCAATATCAACCTAATTTAATTGTTTTAGATGTGGTAATGGGTGGTCAAAGTGGTTTTGAATTATGTCGTAGTCTTAAAGCTGATGTTTCCACTAAGAAAATTCCAGTGATTCTGTGTTCTTCCAAATCAACAGAAGCAGATAAAATGTGGGGCGATGTAGTAGGTGCAGATGCTTATATTGCTAAACCAGTTAATCGAGACGAACTACTGAATAAAGTTCAGCAACTTATTGCTAGTTAAATAAAATTAAAGCAACTATGTTAAGCGCATCCTCTTCTAATTCTTTATCTCTCAGTGTTTCTAGCAAAATTGCCGATCGCTCTAATTCTAAACAAATCCGTAAATTTTTACAATTTCAGCTGGGTAGCAAGGAAAAAAATTATCAATCTGCTGCACAAGGAGATATTGCCTTATTAGATACAGAAGTTGTAACTGAAGTAATCACCATTGCTTCTGAAAGTATTTTACCCGTTCCCCAGATGTTTTATTGCGTCTTGGGGATTTATAGTTGGCGGAGTGAAATGCTGTGGATTGTAGATTTAGAAAATCTTTTGGGATATCCCCCACCGCTTTCACAAGAAGGTGAAAATCGAGAATTGCTAGTTATGGTAGTTCAGTTTCAAGGACAATCTATTGGATTAGTTGTTTCTAGAATTGATAATCTTATCGAACGAGATTTACAACAATTGAAGCCTTCTTCTCCAGAAATATTTTCTGAGGACGTATTACCATTTTTACATGGTTATTTTACCAGTCAAAATAATGACATTGTTATGCTTCTAGATGCTGAAGAAATATTCCATTTCTTTTCAATTAAAACTGAGTTTAATTATTCTCAGTAAGATTCCATATATCGTTGATTTTCAAGGCATAAATTAAATTAATAATTATTACTAACGCTCCACCCATAAAATCGGTAGAAATCATGGATTTATCAACTAATTCTCAATCACAAAACTATTCAGCAGTACCAACTGAAAGTACGAATTCAAAACCAGATTTAGTACAAAAAGTTAAAAAAAGTTTATTTAAACAGGAAAGAGACCGTCTTTGGAAAGTTATCAGACAAATTCGTCAATCAACTGAATTAAATGACTTTTTGCAGAAAACAACTACAGTAATTCAAACAGAATTAAAAGCTGATCGCGTTACGATTTATCGTTTTGAAAATGAATATAGTGGTCGAGTTGTTGCTGAAGCCTTAATTTCAGGCTGGACTCCTACTTTAGATGCCGTAATACCCTGTGTTGGCTTTGGTGGGCAAAAAGCATCAGACTATCAGGATCGAGGTTTTATAGCGATTGATGATGTCAAAATCCCGCAACTTACTCCTCATCAAAAACAGTTATTAGAAAAATTTCAGATTCAGGCATCTTTGGCTCTACCAATTATGCTCGATAGCCACTCTACTGAAACGAAAAATTATGCTTTGAACGAAGTTTGGGGATTACTCATAGTTCAGCAATGTAGTCAATCCCGTCAATGGCAAGAAGATGAAATTAATCTACTTTATCAGTTGACTATCGAGCTAGCCCGCGTATTACAGCCCTCTATACCCCGTCTCAAGTCTGGAAAACAAGAAGATTTACTAACTGCTATTAGTCAAGAAGCTCAACCATTAATGCAGCGAATGCTCGATCAAATTCGTCAGTCAATTAAAGTAGATCGAGTGTTGATTTATAGCTATAATCCTGACTGGAGCGGTGAAATTATAGCTGAGTCAGTTGATTCTCAATGGTCATCAGCTGCCAATTCTTTTGATCGCGATTATTTCCTCAAACAAGACAATTATCAAGCTAAATATGTCGTTAATGACATTTATAGTCAAAATTTTGCTCCCTGTCTGGTTGCAGCACTTGAAGCACTCGAAGCCAAAGCTTATATTACTATTCCCGTCAAATCAGGCGATCGCTTGATTGGAATGCTCGCTGCATATCAAAATTCTTCAACTCGTAAGTGGCAAGACTCAGAAGTGCAGCTGATACAAGATTATGGAGCTAAATTTAGTTTACCTCTACAACAAAGTAACTTACTGCGTCACTCTCAATTTCAAGCCAAGCAAATTGAAAAGTTCGAGGGACAAGATACTATCTTGGTGATTGAAGAACAAGCAACACAGTCAATGCAGCGAATGCTGAATCAGATTCGTCAATTGATGCAAGCAGATCGAATATTAATTTATGGCTTTAATCCTGATGGAAGTGGAGAAGTCTTAACTGAGTCACGAGATGCTAAATGGGTCAAAGCTGGTAATTCTTTTGATAATGATTGTTTTCTCACTGCCGATAACTGTCAGTCTAAATATGTAGTTAATGATATTTATGCTAAGGGGTTTGCTCCTTGCTTGATTGAAGAGCTAGAAGCACTGGAAGCCAAAGCTTATATTGCCATTTCCGTCAAATCTGGCGATCGCTTGTTAGGAATGTTGACAGTTTTTCAAAATTCTGGCTCTCGTAATTGGCAAGAGTCGGAAATTCAGTTAATGATTAATTATGCTGTCAAATTTAGCTATCCTCTGCAACAAACCAGTTTTATTCGTACTGCAAGATTCCAAGCCAAACAATTAGAGAAAAGTTCAGACCGAGATTTTCTGACTTCGATTAATCAAGAAGCACAACAGTCGATGCAAAGCTGGCTGGATAAAATTCGCTCCTCGATGAAGTTAGATAGAGCAGTAATTTATGGTTTTAATCCAGATTGGAGCGGAGAAGTTTTAGCAGAATCTTATGGCTCGAATTGGAATCCTACAGGTTCAGTATTGGATCGAGATTTTCATTTCAAAGGTGGTACTTTTGAAACCTACTACATTGCCAATGACGTTCAATCTAAAGGTTTAGCTCGTGCCGTATTAGAAAAATTCGAGCAAATGCAAGCTAGAGCTTATATCGTCGTACCAGTTCATGTTAACAACCAGCTTTTGGGAGTTTTAGGGGTTTATCAAAATTCTGCTCCCCGAAATTGGCAAGAATCGGAAGTAATGCAAGTTAAGGAATATGCCCATCGCTTTATTAAGCCTTTGCAACAGACTTCTTTCTGGCGTAACTCTCAATACCAAAGCAAGCAAATGGAGCTAGCTTTTAAGCGTGAGAAAAGTCTGTCTCAAATTTTAGAAAAAGTACGCTTGTCTAAAGATGAACAAGCAGTATTTCAAATTACCACTAATGAAGGCAGAAAAATCTTAGATGTTGATCGTGTTGCTATATATCGCTTTAATGATGATTGGAGTGGTAATTTTATTGCCGAATCTGCTGCCCCTGGATGGTCGGAGTTAACTAAAATAATTCCTTTCATTGAAGATACCTTTTTACAAAATACCAAAGGTGGACGCTATAAAAATGGTGAAAGCTTTAGTGTCGAAGATATCTATTTGGCAGGTCACAAAGAATGTCACATAGAGCTATTAGAACAAATGGAAGCACGAGCTTATGTACTTGCTCCTATTTTCATTGCTGATAGCAATATGTTTGGTAGTAAAAAGCTCTGGGGTTTAATTGGTAGTTATCAAAATACTGGCGCGCGTCGCTGGCAGAACTATGAAATAGATGTGGTCAGACAGCTTGGCTTACAAGTAGGAATTGCTCTACAACAGATCGGCTATATCAATCGCCTACAAAAACAAGCCGAACTAGAAAAAGCCAGTAACAATATTATTGAGCGGATTCGTAAAGCCTCGAATGTAGATGACATCTTTAAAGTTGCTACTAATGAAGTTCGCAATGCTTTAAAAGCAGATCGTGCAGTAGTTTATCAGTTCAATCCCGACTGGAGTGGTCAGGTAGTAGCCGAATCTGTTGGCAGTGGTTGGGTTTCTTTGTTGGTCGAACAAGAAAGCGATAAAATGCTCAGTGGTAATCGGACTAAAAGCGAGCGATGTATTCTCCGTAAATGGTCGGTTGATGATATTACCGATACAGATACCTATTTACAGAGCAATAAAGGCGGTGAATATATCAGGGGCAAAAAATTTACTATGGTAGATGATATCTACAGTAAAAAATTCCCCGACTGCTATCTTGCTTCCTTAGAAAAATATCAAGCTAGAGCTTATATTATTACCCCTATCTTTCAAGACGATAAATTGTGGGGTTTGTTGGGAGTTTATCAAAACTCTGGAATTCGCAATTGGGAACAAACAGAAGCCGAACAAATGGTGCAAATTGCCAATCAACTGGCGATCGCCATTCAACAAATTGACTATTTCGAGCAATTACGCATTCAATCGGAGAATTTATCCCAAACCTTAGAGCGCGAACGTGCTGCTAAAGAGGAACTGCAAAAACAAGCAGTCGAAATGTTAAAAACTGTCCGACCTGCATTCAAAGGAGACTTAACGGTTCGCGCCAACGTTACCGAAAACGAAATTGGTACGATCGCAGGGGCTTATAATACCACTCTAGATTCGTTAAAAGATATCGTACAACAAGTACAGGCTGCTACCGAACAAGTAGCTCAAACTACGGGAAATAGTAGTATTGCGATTGAAGGTTTGTCTATGCAGTCCCAAAGACAGCTAGAGGAGCTAAATCAAGCATTAGACCGAGTTCAGGCAATGATTAATGCTTCGACGGTTACTACAGAAAATGCTCAAAAAGTAGAAGCAGCAATCGAACAAGCCAATCAAACAGTACAGACAGGCGATCGCGCCATGAACGATACTGTAGATAGTATTGTTAGTATTCGCGAAACTGTAGCCGATGCTGGTAAGCGGGTTAAACGACTCAGCGATTCTTCTCAGAAAATTTCTAAAGTAGTCAGTTTGATTAGTACTTTTGCCACTCAAACAAACCTGTTAGCACTAAATGCTGCTTTAGAAGCAACTCGTGCAGGAGAATACGGTAAAGGCTTTGCTGTAGTAGCAGACGAAGTCAGAAACTTATCACTGCAATCTAGTGAAGCGACGACTGAAATCGAAAAATTAGTTCGAGAAATTCAAGAAGAAACTAAAGAAGTTGCTGCGGCTATGGAAGCCGGAGTTGAACAGGTGGCAGAAGGTACAAATTTAGTCAATACCACCCGTGAAAGCTTGAACGAAATTGTGACGGCTACAGCCGAAATTCGTGGCTTAGTTCAAAGTATTACCAGTGCAGCTAATGCTCAAACCCAAGAAGCCGAGTCTGTCACTCAAGTGATGGGACAAGTAGCAGAAATTGCTAATGAAACTGTTATCGGTTCTGATAAAATTTCTGCCTCATTCCGAGATTTAGAACAACTGGCACAAAATCTACAAGCCCGCGTTTCTCAATTCAAAGTCAAGTAAGGGTCTGAATGGATGGAATTCTGAAATAGAGCCTTTCTGTTTCAGAATTCAGATTTTTTATAACAAAATTTGTAATTATATATTAGAGAATTATTCGACGATGATTACCGACCCCACAATTCGCGACCAAGCCTATCAGTATTTTTTGGAAGAAGCTCCTGAATTACTAGAAACTATCGAACAAGAATTATTTACGATTATTGATGGTGAAATTGAACTGAGTGAAAGACCTCTAAGAGTTAATAAGCTGATGCGAGCTACTCATACTCTTAAAGGAGGGGCAGCCAATGTGGGGCTAGAGACGATCAAAACCGTCGCTCACTCTATGGAGGATCTGTTTAAGGCACTTTATAACCCCGAATTGGAAATCGACCATGAAACTAAAAAATTACTTTATGCTAGTTATGACTGTTTACAAGTTCCTTTAACCGCAGAATTTAGCAAAGCTCCTTTCGATCGCGATGAAATTTTAGACCGTGCGGCGGGGATTTTTGCCAAATTACAAGAAATATTTGGTGATTACCTCCAAGGTCAAGATGCTTTTCCTACATCAGAAGAGTTGGGTTTAGATGTGGTCGAATCCTTTTTTGAGTCAGTTGTACCAGAAAGAATTCAGGAATTGTCCACAGTTTTAGCAACTGGCGATAACTCTAGTATTGCTGAGGTATTACGCTCTCAGGCTGAAATTTTTGATGGTTTGGCACAATCTCTCAATTTACCTGGGTTAGGGGAAATCGCTCAAACCATTATTACTGCTTTAAATAGTAATGGCGATCGCGTTACAGAAATTACTCAGGCAGCGATCGCTAACTTGCAACAAGCACAACAACAAGTAATGGAGGGCGATCGCGAACGAGGTGGCGAGCCTTCTTTAGAATTAAAACAATTGGCTGGTATCGTTAATTCATCGAATACTTCTGAGGCAATTGAAGTTTCAGAAACAGAAATGACTTGGGAGGCTGAATCAGTAGAATTTAGCGGAGAAATAGCAGAATCATCATCAGAGTCGATAGTTGATTCAGATTCTCTTACTGAAGAACCTCTATTTAGCACGCCGATTGAGAATACTGAAACCGTAGATGATATGTTTGGTTCGGCTTCCGTATCAGAAGAATCTAATTTTGAAGAACCTGACTTTTTTGATTCTGAAGCGGATGATGAAGAACCAAGTGAATTGATGAGCGAAATTTGGGGAGAAGAAACTGTTTTTAGCGATCAACCCATTCACCTTACTCAATCTGGTTCTCCACAAACTTCTCAATCTTCTCCAAGCTCCGAAGCAATTGTAGCGGTAAACGAGTCAACTGAGTCTTCAATGATTCGTTCAGAAGTAACTACCCCTAAAACTACATCTCAATCGGGAATCATTACCAGAGAGGTTAGAAAATCAAGATTTAGTTCTTCACCAAAACAAACTAATAACAAATCTAAAGCTCAACCCAATGTTAGTAAAACTGTTAGGGTTAATTTAGAGTCTTTAGAAAGATTAAATGATTTAGTAGGAGAATTATTAATCAATCAAAACAAAAATATTTTAAAAGATGAGCAAATCTATAATTTTGTCCAAGAATTACTCGAAAAAATCAATTATAACGAACAAATAGTTAGTGAATTAATCGAAGTTGTAGACGAAGTTTGTTTGTCTCCACATCAGCAACAGATTTTACAAGAATTACCAGGAAAACTACAAACTATCATTTCTAAGCCTACTAAAACTTTTAGTCCCCAATTTTTATTAGAGTCAGTATCTACACAAAGTAAAGATGCTCAATTAAATAAATTACTAGAATTAGCACTGGTTAGTAATTCAGAATTGTCAGCAGTAGCTGAAAAAATTAAAAATTATAATAAACAAGCTAGAGTTGACACTAAAAAGCAACAAAGAATGTTGCTTAACATGAGAGATGAATTAATTGAAACTAGAATGTCTCCTATTGGTAGATTATTCAATCGTTTCCCTCGGTTACTGCAACAACTCTCAATTACTCATGATAAAAAAGCCGAACTAAATATTAATGGTAGCCATATTTTAATTGATAAAACAATCGAAGAAAAACTCTACGATCCCTTATTACATTTAGTACGTAATTCTTTCGATCATGGTTTAGAAAAACCAACAGAACGACTGCAAGCTGGTAAATCAGATACTGGAACGGTCTTTTTGAGAGCGTATTATCAGGGTAGTCAAACTATTATTGAAGTTGGCGATGATGGTAAGGGTATTAATATTGAAAAAATCAAACAAACTGGCATCGAAAAAAATCTCATTACTCCCCAACAGGCAGATCGTCTTTCCCCATCTCAACTACTAGAATTATTATTTGAACCGGGATTTTCCACTGCTGATAAAGTTAGTGATCTATCCGGCAGAGGGGTGGGAATGGATGTAGTTCGCGCTCAGATAGAAGAATTAAATGGCACAATATCTATTGAATCTGTTCCGGGTAGGGGAACGACCTTTGCCTTACAAATACCCTTAACTTTAACCATCGCCAAATTGATGTTAACTCAAGCGGCGGGAATGACTTATGCAATTTTAATTGATGCCATCGAAAGAATTGTTCTGCCAACTTCTAATCAAGTTCAAGTTTTTGAAGGACACAAAATCTTACATTGGCAAACGGAAAATGATGTGGAAATGATTCCGGTACGTCAACTGTCTGGAATGATTGAATATCCGCGCACAATTTCTCAGATGACACCATCTGAATCTGACTTGAACAATCCGATTTTATTACTGCGCCGTCAGGGTAGTTGGGTAGGGTTAGAAGTAGATAAAATTTTAGGAGAACAAGAATTAGTAATTCGTCCTTTAGGTAGTGCGATTATTCCTCCTCGTTATGTATATGGTTGTAGCGTTTTAAAAGATAGTAGTTTAACTTTGGTAATTGACGGTACGGTTTTGCTCAAAGATGCTCAATATCGTAGCAATGCGATGAGTCAGCAAGCATTTTTATCCGATTTAACTTCTTTTAAAGCTTTACCCAGCCAATCTCAAACCCAACAACTTCCTCCTGCTCATAATTCGCCAACATCTTCAATACCTCAGACTTTGTTAGTAGTTGATGATTCTACAAGTTTGAGAAAAACTATTGCCATGTCTCTAGAAAAAGCCAGTCGGAAAGTAATTCAAGCTGATAATGGTATTAATGCCTTAACAGAATTGAAAAAATCGGGAGAAGTTGAATTAGTAGTTTGCGATCTAGAGATGCCGTTAATGAATGGTTTCCAATTTTTAAAGGCTCTGCGTCAAAATCAAAATTATAATCATATTCCCGTAATTATTTTGACTTCTAGAGATAGTGACAAACATCGCAAATTGGCTTTAGAGTTGGGTGCAGCAGCTTATTTAGTTAAACCCTGCCCCGAACCAGAGTTATTAGCAACTATTAGTCAAGTAATGTCGGTAGAATAGCTAATTGCTAGAAAATGAAATAGTGGTGGATGGTGAATCAGTGCTAGATCACCCACCCTTTTAGAATGATTGCTAATTTAGCCAAACGCTCACATCGATCGCTAGTTTTTGACCTAATTTTAACAGTGGTTTTAATTGGGGTATATTCCAACGACAATTATTAGTTGAACCATTGACAGGAGTAATCAAGCAATCTGGTACGATACGCTGTTTGAGACAACTATAATAAATTTCTTGAGCGCGGTCTAGGGATAAACCAAGATCTAATTTTTCTCCGAAAGCGATAATTTTTTCTATTCTGGCGATATCTGTAGTTAAAGATGCGGGATCGCCATCATACAGAAGTTGCCACAATAGCCGCAAAATTAATTGTTCTAAAGTGGTTTTGGCATCTTGGAAGTTGAGAGAGCATTGTAAGTATTCGGCTTCGGTAGCTGTGGCCTCTAATTCGGCTAAATAAGTATCCATTTCTTGGGAATTGTCCACCGCTTTTTCTAAAGCATTAATAGCTTGTTGACAGTGATAAGATAAAGCGACTTCGGCAGCTACTTTTAATTCTTGAGGGACTGGTAATTCCTCTCTTTGAAAAGCAGCTAAAATACTGTAATTTTCACGATAAACTTGGGTGTATAGTTGGTCGAGATGTTTTTTAGTTTTAGCAGCTAAAAGACGCACAATGCGATGTCTTTCTTCAGCAAATAGATGTTGTAGATTAAAGGAGCGATCGCCAAACAGACGATTCATAGTAACAATAGTTTGTGCTGCACTAGCTTGCTCAATCTCATTAAATAATTGTTGTTTCAATTCTACATAAGCCAAACGACTGGTAAAGGGTTTGATACAGCAATAAAAATCCCAACCTCCCAAATGGATTACCGCAAAGACAAAATGCTTGCTTTCTTCGGTAATTTCTGAAGTTAGAACTACCTGTCCCAAAGCCAGAGTCAATACTCCCATCTGTTGTTTTTGGTAATCTAGCTGCTGTGCTTCGTAGCAATAAATTCTTTCTTGTGGCAGATAGTTATTAAATAAAGAGCTAATGGCATAATGTGCTGCTATTTGCTCGAAACTAATTTGGGCTGATACTACCAACTCGTGATAAATTTTAGAACCATTGCCAAATAACTCGACATTACTGGGAGCTTTGGCTAAAAGACTAATAAACTCTTGTTTTAACTGTACTCCCGCTACTTCTCCTGCTAATTCTATTGCTCTGGCAGCGTAACGGAGAATCTGTACTCCTTCAGGGCGAGAAATCTCTTCAAAAAACCAACCACAGCTAGTGAACATCAATAGAGAGTGACGCTGCATTTCTAATAGACGCAGAGCATCGATGCGTTCTGGCGGCGATAATTCTTGAAGTTGGTGAATTTTGAAGAAATTATCCAGTTTATCAATAGAGCGATCGCGAATGACTTGGACATATTCATCTCTTGCCAACCAGGGATCGCGGAACAATTGACTGCCTTGCTCTTCGTAAACACTAACTAATCGATCTCGCAACCAATTTAAAGCATCTCTCAGGGGTCTGCGCCATTTTTGGTGCCACAAACCACCACCACCACAGCCACAATCATCTTGCCAGCGATCAACTCCGTGAGAGCAACTCCAAGCTGTAACTGGTTTTAAAACAACTTCCCAAGTGGGAGGACTGATACTGAGATAGTGAGCATAATTAGTCACTGTCCAGTTATTATGGGCAAATTGTTCGCTGAAGGCATAGGCAATACATTTTTCTGTACCGCCTTTATGATGACCAAAAGTTTCCCCATCTGTAGCAATGTTGATTAATTGAGATTTACGGCGATCGCCTTTTACTGCCTGTCCCAATCTTCCTACCAGATTATCGGCGGTTTTCAGAACATCATTAAAGCCCAAATCGCGGGAGATCGGGCCGTCATAAAAGAAAATATCGATATGGCGACCATCAGCAATAAAGCAGCGATAGGGACGAGTGGGATCGATTTGTGAACCTCCTACTTCATGCCATTCTGGTTCGAGATTATTTTCTGTGGGGATCGGACGACAACGTTGTGCTTGAGAAGGGGCAAGAATGATAAACCGAATATTTTCGTTAATTAGTGCCTCAATAGTAGGATAATCTACGGCAGTTTCAGCCAGCCACATCCCCTCTGGTTCTCTACTAAACCGAGAACGAAAATCGGCTTTACCCCAACGAATTTGCGTGTATTTATCCCGTTGATTGGCTAGGGGTAAGATAATATGATTATAAACTTGAGCGATCGCATTTCCGTGTCCGTTGAGTCTTTTACAACTTTTTTTATCTGCTTCGATTATTTTTTGGTAAACTTCGGGGTCATGTTTTTCTAGCCACGACATCAAGGTTGCACCAATATTAAAGCTGAGATATTCATAGTTGTTGACGATCCCAATTAATTCTTGGTTGTGATTGAGAATTCTGGCAAAGGCATTAGGACGGTAACATTCGTAGTGGATGCGTTCGTTCCAATCGTGAAATGGTTGTGCGCTAGGCTGTCTTTCAATAGTATTTAAATAAGGATTTTCTCTGGGTGGCTGGTAAAAGTGACCGTGAATAGTAATATAAACTCCCTTGGCAGTTTTGATGGGGTCGTTTTTGATAGTTTTAGTACTTCGGGATTGGCAGGTAACCTCAGAATCAGGATACACAGTGATTTCACCTGATTTAGCTGCGGAAACAGTATTTTTATCGCTTGTAGATACCATAATATTGTTAGTAATTAATTAGAAGGACGGTAAATGGAAGCTAGATTTACAGTTGCAATGTTTCGTGCGATCGCATCATTCGGTAGAATTCTTAAGATAATTAGTATTTTTGGGTAAATCTAAAAAAATGTATTGTAGTGGGATAATTTGTTATATCTACCTGTCTTTTGGCACAGCTTACACTCTAACATTTAAACGTAATTTTTTGTTAACACAAAATTTTGTAAGGTAAGTTAACAAGATATTGAAAAATAATTATTTTTTAACAAAACTTTAAAAAAAATCCTTGGTATTTTGATACTCATAATCTAGGAGCTAATAAATTAATTTTTAAGATATTATTTTTGGATGTTAATTTAACTTGTAAAATATAGTTAATGACCACTATAACAATAATATATTGATTTATTTTCATTAACTTCTTAAAAAGAATGTGTCTGACAACCACTTATTTTCAACAGATACCTTGAGTTTAAACTTTACTGCATTAAGACAAAAAGTAGCTTTTTATTTAGAAGATACAGAAACCAATATTGGCTTGTGGTTTAATTTGATTATTTTAGGGTTAATATTAGTCTCTTCGGCTATTTTTGTTGCTCAAACTTATACTATTAGCTCTAATTTACAAGCAACTTTAGACATTCTAGATTTAGCAATATTAATTATTTTTACTATCGAATATACTCTGCGTTTTTGGTCAGCAAATAATAAAACCAAATTTGTCTTTAATTTTTTTTCAATCATCGATCTAGTTGCAATTTTACCCTTGTTTTTGGGGTGGATGGATTTACGTTTTATTCGTATATTTCGCTGGTTTAGAATTTTAAGAATAGTTAGATTTTGGAAATTTGAAACTAAATTATTTGGCATTAAAGCTCAAGATGGTATTGTTTTAGCTCGAATATTTTTAACTTTATTTTCACTGATTTTTGTCTATGCAGGTTTAATTTATCAAGTGGAACATGAAGTTAATGATGGTGGGTTGCACAACTTTTTTGATGCTTTTTATTTTGTTGTCGTAACCATGACTACTGTAGGTTATGGAGATGTTACCCCCCTATCTCAAGCAGGTAGGGCGATGACTTTATTAATGATTTTTACGGGAGTATTATTTATTCCCTGGCAACTCAGTGAATTAATTGCTCAAATAGTTAAAACAGCTAGTTCTGTCGAAGAAAAATGTCATAATTGTGGTTTATCTCGCCACGATCCCGACGCAAAGTTTTGCAAACAATGTGGTACACAATTAAATAGCTCAATGTTAATTAATTCAAGTAAGGAAAATTGCTAAAAGTTAAAAAACATGATTTATGTTAATTAAAAACATCGAATTAAATAGTGAAGAATATCAGCAAGCCTGTCAACTTCGATATCAGCTTTTTTATCAACCCCATGGTTTATCTTTTGATAGTGTTTTTAATAATCAAGAAACTGACAGTATTCATTTGGGGATAATCGATCGCAATTGTTTAGTGGCTTATGGTCAATTGACTGAAAAAAACGAGCGAGAGTATCAAATTGCTCAAATGGTGGTACGCCCTGAACGTCAAAGACAGGGATTAGGAAAAACTCTCTTAACCGAGTTGATTGCGATCGCACAACAAAAAAATGCCAATCAAATTATTTTAGATGCTAGAATTTCTGCTCTTAATTTTTATCGACAATTAGGCTTTCAAAAAATACTGGGAACGGAACATCCTTCTGCTACCACAGGAGTACCTCATACTTATATGCAATTAAATTTCCCCTGATTGTTATGAGGGCGATCGCGATCGCAACTTGTATTAAATTCCGTTTTTGTTAATAATCAAAATTGTAGGTTCTTAAGTTGTGATCATGCCTCTAATTAAAGTTCAATCATCTGTTAGCGCGCCAGAAACATCTACTATTGAAGGCTTGCTGAAAAACCTTTCTGCCAATTTAGCCAAACACCTGGGCAAACCAGAATCTTATGTCATGACTGCTTTTGAATCTGATGTACCTATGAGTTTTGCGGGTACTTTCGATCCTGTTTGTTACGTAGAGATTAAAAGTGTTGGTAGTATGAGTTCATCTCAAACTTCAGCTATGAGTCAAGATTTCTGTCAGCAAATTAGCGACAAATTAGGAATAGCTAAAAATCGTATTTATATTGAATTTGCCGATGCTAAAGGGTATATGTGGGGGTGGAATGGTTCAACTTTTGGTTGATAAATTCTTAGTTTTTTTGACTAACGACTAACGACTAACGACTAACGACTGACAATTAACGGTATGATGATTTTTGTTGGTAATTGGTATTTAGCTGCTTATGGTGTCTTCAGTCAACCGAATCGGGGTAGCCGTGGTAGGAACGGGTTTTGGACAAAAAATACACCTTCCAGGTTTTCAAGAACATCCCTGCACTGAAGTAGTAGCTGTTTACAACCGAGATTTGGGAAAGGCTAAAGAAATTGCTGATGCTAATAAAATTTTTTATGCCTATAACGACCTCAACAAGATTTTACCTCTACCAGAAGTAGATGCAGTCAGTATTTCTACGCCGCCGTTTTTGCATTATGAAATGGCAAAATCTGTACTAGAAGCGGGAAAGCATTTGTTATTAGAAAAGCCAATGGCGATGAATGCCTTAGAAGTGCGAGAATTGTATCATTTGGCAGAGAAGCAAGGATTAGTAGCGATCGCCGACTTTGAATTTCGTTATGTTCCTGCTTGGCAATTATTGGCAGAACATTTAAAAGATGGCTATGTTGGTAAGAAAAGACTGATTAAAATCGATTGGTTGGTTACCAGTCGTGCCGATGCCGGGCGTACTTGGAATTGGTATTCTGTAAAAGATCTGGGTGGTGGTGCTTTAGGTGCAGTTGCATCCCACGCTTTTGACTATATTAGCTGGTTATTTGGGCCTGTGGCTCGTTTGTGTGGTTATCTCAATTGTGCTATTTCCCAACGTCCCGACCATCAAGATGAGGGGAAAATGAAACCCGTTGATGCTGACGATACTTGTTTGATTATGCTGGAATTAGCCGACGGTACGCCAGTACAATTATCCATTAGTTCTGTAACTTATGCAGGTAGGGGACACTGGGTAGAAGTTTATGGGGAAGATGGCACGTTAGTTTTAGGTAGTAATAATTTAAAAGATTACGTGCATGGTTTTGAATTATTTGCCGCACCTGCTGGAAAATCTCTGAAAAAGGTATCTATTCCCAAAAGACTGGATTTTTCTAGGGTATATACCGATGGCAGACTTGCCCCCTTTATTCGGGTTATCGATCGCTTTATTGAATCTATTGCTGCCAAACAGTCTTTAGTTCCTTCTTTAAAAGAGGGAATATATTCACAACTACTAATGGATTTAACCCATCAATCCCATCAAAGTAATAGTTGGGTAAATGTACCAGATTTAGATAAATTTATTAATAGTTAATTAGTAAGGGCGATCGCCAGCTTTGATTAGCCATTTTGAGATATTTCATCAAAGCCTGGTCTGATAAACGATCTAGCATTGGGAAATTCTTTTTCTGCAATCTCTCGAATTTGTTTGAGATAATTGATAATTTTTAATATACCTTTTTTTTCGCCTTCAAAGTATTTCAATAACTCGCTCCAGGCATTAATTGAACGATCTATTTCAATCAAAGCAATTTTTGCCGAACCATCTGAATCTTTTGAAATATTTTCTAATCTGATTTTTGCTTCGTTATCTTTGCTATTTATAGCTCTTGATAATTTAACTGTTATTGCATATTGATAATATTGAATAACTTCTATAACTTCTTTAAGAGAAATAGAAATCTCAGTACTATGGGGGTAAATCAATTTCAAATTTGCTCTCGAAAGCTGCTTCGCGGTGCGCTTTTTTGACTCTAAAAGCTCATTTTCTATTATGTTCTGATTATTTTTAAACCATTCATCCACCAGATTGGCATAATTCATTGATATATGGGTTAACAGGTGTACTTTATTATCTATTTCCTCATCTTCATCAATTTCAATTGATTCGAGGTCAACTCCCTTTTCTTTCGCTAAATCTTTAATAAGACTCAATGCTAATTTAAAAGAATCCTCGATACTATTCCAAAATCTTTCATTTGCTTGATCGATTAACTCCAATTGAGAATTTTGCTCTTCTTCTATCGAATGATTTAAACAGCGAGAAGTCACCCGTTCCCCGTCTTGAAAAGACGGGGCTTGCGGGTAAGGACACGTCATCTGAGGTTTCCTCAGATGCGTGAGATGTCCGTGACCGTTGGTGAATTGGCATCTTTCACACCATCGATCGCAATGATTGTAAATGCCAGAAATATACTTGGGATTTTTTGCACGTTTAATTAGTTCTTCCTTATCCATTTTTATAGCTCTCTTTGAGAGATCTCACATACAACAATACTTACTTGAGTTTTTAACACAAATAAATTATGAGTAAAAGCTTAGTACTAATTGGTGGCGGTCATTCCCATGCGATCGCGCTACAATCTTTGGGAGTCAATCCCATATCGGACATAAATATAACTCTAATTAGTGATGTAGCACAAACTCCCTATTCGGGAATGTTGCCGGGTCATGTAGCAGGTTTTTATAGTTATGAAGAAACTCATATCGATCTGCGTCGTTTGGCAGAATTTGCGAGAGTAAATTTAGTTATTGATCGCGCCGTTAAATTAGATTTAGCTAACCATCGAGTTATCTGTCAGAGTAAAAATGCGATCGCTTTTGATTATTTATCCCTTGATATCGGCAGTATTCCCCAAGCTATTAACGTGCCTGGTGCAAAAGAATATGCCATTCCTGCCAAACCCGTACCTATATTTCTGGCTGGTTGGTCGGAATTATTAGGAGAAATTAGACAAAATTCTGCCAAATCCCGATCTATTGCGATTATAGGTGGTGGTGCAGGGGGAGTTGAATTAGCTCTCAATATGCAAGCCAGATTCAAACGAGAAGGGGGAGAAAATATCGAAATTAATTTAATTCATCGAGGAACAGAATTATTATCAAATCATAACCATCGAGTCAGCAAGATTCTCGAAAAACTGTTGCGCGATCGCCAGATAAAATTACACCTACAACAAAACGTAATTGAAGTATTACCCGATAAAATTATTTGTGAATCTGGTTTAACTATTAGATGCGATTGCACTTTTTGGATAACTCAAGCTAGCGTACCCCCTTGGATTAGAAAATCTTCCTTAACTACCGACGATCGCGGCTTTATTTTAGTTTCCAACACCCTTCAGTCTGTCTCTCATCCCCAAATCTTCGCCGCAGGAGATAATGCCACTATCATTAATTATCCACGTCCCAAAGCAGGCGTTTTTGCAGTACGTCAAGGTAAACCCCTGGTAGAAAACTGGCGGCGCATTATTGCAGGAAAACCCCTCAAACCCTACTATCCCCAAAGTAAATATCTGGCATTAATTAGTACGGGAGACAAAAGCGCGATCGCCTCATGGGGTAATTTTGGCGCGCGATCGCCCTTATTTTGGTATCTTAAAGACTATATTGACCGCAAATTTATGAATCAATTTCCTTAATTAGTTCATTAGACCTATAACCCTGTAAGATAAAAATATTGTTGATGGTTAATGGTTGACTTCTGACTTCTGACTTCTGACTTTTACTTATGTCTGATTTAATCATTTTTTGGCATCGTCGCGATTTAAGAGTTTCCGATAACGTTGGTTTAAATGCAGCCATTCAAGAAAGCTCTAAGGTAGTAGGTTTGTTTTGCCTCGATCCTAATATCTTAGAAAGAGATGATCTTGCACCAGCCAGGGTAACCTATATGATTGGTTGTTTGCAGGAGTTACAACAAAGTTACCAAAAACTAGGTTCCCAATTATTAATTATTCAAGGTAAACCCAGTCAAGCAATTCCCCAATTAGCAGCAGAATTAAATGCCAAAGCAGTATTTTGGAATTTAGATGTCGAACCCTATGCCAGAGAACGCGATCGCACTTGTACTGAGGCTTTAAAAGAACAAGGAATTGAGAGTAAAAATTATTGGGATCAGTTACTCCACGCACCAGGAGAAATTAAAACCAAATCTTCTAACGAACCCTATAAAGTTTATACTCCCTTTTGGCGCAGTTGGAACGCTACTAATAAACAAGCGGCAATTGAAGCAGAATATAAGTTACAGGGTTTAACTAAACAAGAATTAGCCACAGCTAAACAAGCAGGTGCGATCGATTTACCTACAGCTAAGGATTTAGGTTATGAATGGGAAAATCCCCTATTATTAGAACCAGGAGAAACCGCCGCCAAAGATAGATTAGAGGCTTATTGCGATCGCGATATTTATAGCTATGACGAACAGCGAAATTTTCCTGCGATCAATGGTACATCTCAATTAAGTGCTGCTCTTAAATTTGGCGCGATCGGAATTCGTACCGTCTGGCAAACTACTGAAGAAGCAATGGAAAACTGTCGCAGTGATGAAGCCAGGGATAATATTCAAACTTGGCAACAAGAATTAGCTTGGCGAGAATTTTATCAACACTGTATATATTTCTTTCCCGAATTAGAAACAGGCCCGTATCGCAAAGAATTTCAAGACTTTCCTTGGGAAAATAACGAAAAATATTTTCAGGCTTGGTGCGAAGGCAAAACAGGATATCCTATTGTCGATGCAGCCATGCGACAGCTAAACGAAATTGGCTGGATGCACAACCGATGCCGCATGATCGTCGCCAGTTTTTTAACTAAAGATTTAATTATTGATTGGCGATGGGGAGAAAAATATTTCATGCAGAAACTATTCGACGGGGACTTATCTGCTAATAATGGCGGTTGGCAGTGGAGTGCTTCTAGCGGCATGGATCCCAAACCCCTGCGTATCTTTAATCCCGCATCCCAAGCAGGAAAATACGACCCCGAAGCCGAGTATATCCGTCAATGGCTGCCCGAATTGCGATCGCTCGATACAGAACCTCTAGTAACAGGTAAAATTCCAGAGTTAGACCGAGCTAGCTGCGATTATCCCCAACCAATTGTCGATCATAAAGTGCAACAACGGAAATTTAAGCAATTATACAGTCAGCAAAAGAATGGGTAATTAAGTAATAAGTAATAAACTTCTTGTACCTCCTCTGCTTGCCAAAACCCATCATTTCAAAGTTGACAGACCACTACCTTCACGAGTTTCTCAAGTTATTCTTTTATAAGTAAAATACAGGTGTCTTGAGTCAGGCAGATTTAACACAGGCAGGGAGAAAAACAATGAAAGCATCGGAGATCATGACTACGAAAGTAGTGACGATTCATAGTTTGGCAACAGTAGCCGACGCGATCGCAATGATGCAGGAGCGAAAAGTACGTTCGTTAATTGTCGAACCCAGTAACAATGATGAAGCTTATGGCATTCTGACAGAAACAGATATTGTTTATAAGGTTACGGCGAAAGAAAAACAACCCGAAGCAGTTATGGTTTATCAAATCATGACTAAGCCTTGCATTGTAGTCAATCCCGACCTCAGTTTAGAAAATGTGGCTCGCTTATTTGCCGAAACTGGAATTCAAAGAGCGCCAGTAATTCAAGGACAGCTTTTGGGAATGATTTCCATTACCGATCTGATTATGAAACTAGAGGTAAAGCAAAAACTTCAGCGCGATCGCCTATCAGCTAAGATTCACGAGGCTTTATTACACAGTCGCGTGGGATTTAATCCCCAAGAACAGATCGATCAAGAATGTGAAGTTGCTTGGGATGTAGTTGAAGAAATACAGAAAGATGAGGGATGAAGGTTAAATAAACAGATCTAACAATGAGTCGCACCCCTGCCCTAAAGAGGCAGGGATTCTTGCTTGGTTCAACTTTAATCAACTTATTTCACGAACTGAGGCATGATTTCGGCGGCGGTAAATAAACCATATATTCCCCGACTGTTTAAAGCAATACCGGCTTTGAGATAACCAAAGGCAGGGCCGCAAACATTAGCTGCCATGCTAGTTTCATCTCCTAGAGTAAAAGTATGGGTGGAAATTTTACCTTCAAAAGTGCGCCCGGTAATTTTAACATTGGTGCTGAGGGGTTTTTTAGGGTTGCGAGTATCCACTACACCACCAACGGTAACGCGATCGCGACTACAAATTCCTGCTAATTCCAGCATGATATCATCGGCGTGTTCCATATTTTCTAAAGAGATAATGCCGTTAGTTAGATCTAATAGTTGGGCGACTTCTTCGTCACTCATTGCCCTGGCAGTTTCTAGGTCGTATCCCGGCATATGGGCGATATCTTCGCGAATAGTAGCACGATAGGCTTCCCAGTTGGCAATTCCCACACCAAAGGTAATTTTAACGCTATGTATCTCGCTATAGCTTTGGGCGGCAATGGCGGCGGCGGCAGTTAGTAAACCTGGGGTTGCGCCACAACCAGTTAAATAAGTAATTCCTGCTTGCTGTAATTCTGCCTGTAAATCTAACAATTGTTCCATGGCACTGGTGCGTTTGAGGGCATCTACTAATACCCCCTGCCATCCTGAGAGGATGAACTGTCTGGCAACATCTGCCACAAAGGTATTAGGTAAATTGGGTAGTGCTAGAAAATATCCCTCTACAGACTGTTGGGCTAATAAATCTGAAATACTATTGTTACTGAGAGTTCCACAGTCTGGTAAATATCCTAAAGACTGGCAATCTCGATAGGTTTGAATAGACGTGTCTACATCGAGTCCTTCTGGTGAATAAGCATAGCCTTTTTGGTCTGCTGCTGCTACTAAAATCATTTCTCTTCTGGCAGCTAACATTTTGGCTGCGGCTTGCCCTAAACCACCAAAACCTAAAACACCTACTTTAATGGGGTTGTTAACTTGATCGATAATCATTGCTTACTCTAATCTCAACAGATAACAGATTTTATTATCTGGGTTTGTGGCGGTAATTAGCTTAAATAAATCAAAAATTATTAACTAAGAGAAAGTCTTTTACTTAGGAAAGGATTCTTATTGCTTTATAGAATTGCCTCGGCTGCGTACTGCACCATGGCGAAAAACTGAAATTACAGACGCGATCAGGTACAAGGTGCAGATCTGAGTAAGTTGAGACAAATTGCACCCCCAGAACGTCCACTTGTACTACTTAATGGTTTGGATTTTCGTTCGATGTTCCAATGGCATATTTTTTAGTTTAATTTATTGAGCATTAAGATAAAACGGTCGCATTTTAAATTTTCAGGAATTCGCGATCACTTAAGAATTCTCGTATTGTTTGTGGCAATTTTTTAGTTTCTTCTTGATAAGTTAATTGTAATAGTTGCAATCCCATTTTCATCACGCGATCGCG